>CAIWMA010000161.1 GCA_903913645.1 uncultured Bacteroidales bacterium
TAAAACCCAAATCATAGTTAACAAAGTTTCTTACCTCATCCGCATTTAGGTGAATTGCATCAATCCTCAGACAAAGCACCTACATTATATTCCCACAGGTAGGTTTTAACATCCGTACTATCGCGTGATTCTTCGGGCGCAATTATGTAACCATCGCCTCGTCGGTAAAATGAGTTTATGCTCCAGCCAAGTTTCGGAAGTTTTTTTATACGACCACTTAACCATGCCTGTGCTGCCTGCGTATTGCATGATCCGAGTGAGACTTTTATGCTTCCTGCCGGTTCCGCCTGCATATCTTTTGTAAAAATATTTATAACTCCACCCATGGCATTGCCTCCATACATCGCCGAACCAGGACCTTTTATAACTTCAATTCTTTCAACACTTTCCGAGTTAACGCGGTTCCAATTCACCCCGCCACCATCAGCTTTATTCATCGGAACACCATCGAGCATCACCAGTGTTCGCGCAGAACTGTTGAGCCCACGCATGTTTACAGAGGCATTTTTTGAAAAAATTCCGTTCTTCCTGTCCACATTAATTCCGGCTTCCGTTCTTAAAAGATCATCAATTGCTGCTGACGGCATATCCTTTATCTGTTCTGTTGTGATGAGCCGCGCCGAAGCAGGAAGATCATTTATGTTTTTCTTTGTTCGGGTAGCTGTTATTACAGTTTCAGGTATTTCGAAGGTTTTTGGCTCAAGGCGGATAATTATATTCTGTAATCCTGAAACGGGAATATCGAGCATTTCGGTTGCAGTTGTATAACCAATATGTGAAACTACAAGTCTAACCTTTCCTGTTTTCTGAACTTTTAGAGTGAAGCTTCCGTCAATTCCGGAAACCGTACCAAGGTTAGTTCCGGAAACTAAAAGGTTAGCATTAGCAACAGGAGTATTACCTGGATTTTCAATTACAAAACCTTTGATATCCTGAGCAAACAGGATTGCAGGCATCAGCAGCAGAAAGAGAATGAATGATTTTAATGCTGTCATAGGTTTATTTCTGAACTTTTATATCTGCGATAATGTGCCCGCTGGGACCTTCCTGAATTGATTTTATCTTTATCAGACCTCTTTTTCCAGATTCTGGTCCAACTGTAAGTTGAAATGGAATTACATATCCTGCCCGAACTATTTTAAACTTTCGTTTTCCAATGGTAGCCGAAGTATAATTGGTGATAATCAGGCTGTCGTTGTATGCGGCATCAAAAGCTCCCTGCGAAATGCTCAGGCTGTCGGGTTTGTAGCGTGTTTCATTTTTGGGAATTTGCCAGTTTGCGATCATTGGATAAAAAGTGGAAACGTCGCTTTCGCTTGGCGACGATAAAGTAAATTCGGTTGATGGCGTCAGCAAATTTCCGTAATAAGTAATAATATTAATGCCTGACTGGTTTGCAGTTGCATTTTGCTGCGAATAAAACAGGTTTTTTGCAACCGAGAAAAACGCATTTCCTGCAGCATCATTCTGTGCCGACAGTTTAACAGACGAATAGCTTGTTATCAGGCCAAATGCAGAATTTATATCTTTCAGGATGGTAATTGAAGTACTTGCAGATTTACCGTTTTTATCGCGGATCATAAACTCCCATTTTTCGAATCGTGAAGCTCCGTAGGAAACATTCCGGGTGTAACTGAAATCAGAAGAATACATTCCGCTATCAAGAGCAGTTTCCATACCATTTTCAGTAGTAAGCGTTATAACCAGGTTGGTGATAGCGGCTTCTCCTTTGCCGGCATTAATTCCAATTCTGAAAGGAAATCCTATAGTAACAACATTTGAGTCAGCTACATACCCGCTTTGGGTAATAAGATGTAGAGCAGGAGGTTTCTTGTCAATATCCTTTTTACAGGAATACACCAATACCAGTATCGCAAAAAGAAAAATACTGATTTTGGTATAAACTTGAGATGGATATGAATATTGAATCATAACGAAAATAAAATTGTTTCGGAAGAAGTTTTTTAAATCATCATTTATTTAGAGAATCTGCCGAAAATGGCTGCGCCGGCAAGTGAACCCAAAGCGCCAAATATAAAATGAAGAGCGACAGGATATACCATTCCGGGGAGTAGCGAGCCGAAAGGAATTCCGGTAACCACCATGATGATCTGCCTGCTTAATGGAATTGATGCATATGCAAGACCACCGGCGATAGCAATGTACAGGAAATTATGTTTGCCTGTTTTGTTAATGATCAGATCGCCGATCAGTCCGGGGAGTAATAATGTTATTGGCATGAAAGCACTTCCGAAATGGAATAAGGGTAAAAATGCCGAGGCTGACGCGCCAATCGAAGAAATAGACATTGCATAGCGCTGCCGGCTCAAAGTTTTACCTGCCATGAACAAAAGCATAAACTCAAATCCGTGATGGCCAGGCAGCTGCAACGAAATTTTCAGTCTTTCGCGAAGAAACAAAGCGGAAAAACCAAGTAGCAGCAATAACACAATTTTTAGAAGGTCATTGGTACTGTCAATTTGAAGTGCTTTTGATGTATTCTTTTGGTACATGTTGCCATTTGTATTGTCCATGGTCTTCAGTTTTTTCAACAATTAATGTAATTTTATTGTCACGCATAACCGGTCTTATCCAGTTGTCTGCCTTAATTGTATCTGGATTGTCAATTTCAGTTCCTTCTTTCGTGGTTATCCTGTCGACTGTAAGCCGTTTTTTAAGCTCTTCTGCACTAAAAATGCCTTCTGTTTCTCTCAGAAATGGCAGCCAAAGCACACGGCCATCATTACCTGCATGACGAAGCCCTACAGCCGCCAATGCACCGATAACACCAATTTTTTCACCTGTAAGTCCTTCGAGGAAAATATGATGGAGGTTTGCCAGTTCGTGGGCAAGCGGTTTATTCAGAACAATCTTTTTAGCGGTTTTCCCCCAGTTTTCAATAGCATGATTTATAGCTTCTGCGGAAGCAATACACAATCCGGCATCAGAACCCGGGGCGGATTCCCTGAGAAGGAATTCACGGCAGAACGTTATAAGCTCAGCTTCTTGTGCCGGATTTAAATCCATCAGCAGGCACGCTGAACTGTTATGGGAAGTGTAAGGGATATCTTTATGAACCAGCAATTGGTGACGTGTAATACAGATCAGCCGGGCGATTCCTGCTTCTTCGAGCATAGTTCCCAGTTGCCGGGCACGATGACCGGTTCCCCTGCTTTCTAGGTTATCAGTGTCGTCGATACCAATATAATAGTGCATAGTTGTCGATGTGATTGCGCATTCATATCCTTTGCAAAAGTAAAATACTTATTCGATAAAAAAAGAAGAATTTTAGCAGTTTTTAGGTACACAAAAAACGGCGTAAGAAACTCTTACGCCGTTTTTTGAAGTTTGATCAGGTTTTGCTGAGATAATAGTTATTTCGGGCTCTTCCCTGAATATTAAAGCCGCTTACTGGCGAATCCAAACCTTTTTCACCTGCATATCGCCATCTGTAGATACTTTCACTACGTATATGCCAGAACTGTTTACAGGAATGCTGATGAGTCCCGGTTCAGCTTTGGTTGATTTTACAAGCTGACCTGCAATGTTGTAGACATCGATCCTACCGTTCGCTTCCATATTAACGAATACCTTCTTGTCGTATGAGTAGATATTTGATTGGTTAGCTGGAATATTTGAAATATTCAGACTGTCGCTTGAGTTTGCACTAACAAGCCCGGCGATTTTGGTGATCGTTACAGGATAATCCTTGGCTGAAGCTGCCCTGCACCCGCTGCTATTGCTATAATTTACAAGTACATGTCCAGTTCCGCCCGTGAGGCCCCAGGTGACAGTTGCAGTTCTGCTTGTGGATGTACCACCTGAAGTGATGCTTCCTCCTGAAACTGACCATGTATATAAGGTCTTCGATGCCTGTGTTGTATAAGTAGCTACCTGACTTGTATTTACAGCAGCAAGCCCTGTTATAGTAACAGTTGGAAGCGCATTTATTGTTATTTTAACGCTGCTGGTCATAAGCAACTCACAAGCAGAGCCTTTGTTAGCATATGCTGTATACGTTCCTGCCGTAGTTTTAAGCCCAAAGCTTATTGCTGAACCAGTTCCGGCTACAGCTGCACCAACTGCAGTAGTACCAATGTAAAGCGTGTAGGATACACCGATTTGTGAACCTGAAAGACCTACTGTAACACCTGTACCGCCCGAACAATATGCGCCGCCGCCATTTACTATAAATGCTGTCGGAGTTGGGCTTACACTTACAATAATGCTCCCAGTCATACTCAATACACAGGAAGTAGTCGCGTTTGTGGCTATCACGGTATAAGTTCCGATTGCAGTTTTTAGACCAAAAGTGAGCGCTGATCCTGTTCCTGCTATAGCAGTTCCAACAACAGCTGCTCCGTTATAGAGCTGATAATTTACTCCGGATTGTGATCCTGAAAGCCCTATAGTTACTCCGGTTCCACCCGAACAGTAGGAGCCTCCTCCTGTTACAGTGAATGCAGTTGGCAATGGATTAACACTAACAACAGCGCTTCCCGTCATAACGCGTGAACATAAGGTAGTAGTATTTGTAGCAACAACAGTATAGGTGCCTGCAGTAGTTTGGATTCCAAAATTCAGAGCTGAACCCGTTCCTGCCACAGCTGAACCTACAGCGGTTGCACCATTATAAAGTTGGTAGGTAATCCCTGTTTGCGAACCCGAAAGTCCTGAAGCAACTCCGGCAGAGCCGCTGCAATAGGCCCCTCCGCCTATTACGCTAAATGCAGTTGGTAAAAGATTAATAGTATTGGCAACACTTCCTGTCATAGTAGTAGTTCCGGTTCCATTTGTGCCTTTCACAGTAAACGTTCCGGCTGTTTGTACCCCGAAACTGATTGCGGAACCTGTGCCCGCAACTGTTGGAGCCTGAGCTACATTATCTTTATATAAAGTATACGTCACCCCGGCTTCCGAACCAGCCAGACCGATTGCTAAGCCTGTTCCTGCTTCACAGTATGCTCCGCCTCCTGTTATTGCATAAGCAGCAGGAAGGGTTCCTCCACCCGACCCGGTGGTAACCGAAATCACATTTGAGTTCACACTTGTACTGTTGCTGCCTACTGCGCGCACCCTGTAATAATAAGGAGTATTTGTTAAAAGGCCGGTAACAGCTTGTGAAAGTCCGCTTACAGCGATATTTTCATATCCGGGAACAAATGATGAAGCCGCTCCGTATGTAATTGATACATCATCGAAAGCCAGGTTACCAACCGATTTGGTATAAGTGAACCTGAATTGTACCAGGTTTGCCGGTAAGGCAGGGACAGAAGCTGAATTATATATTTTTGTAGTAGCAACAACAGGCAGGCTGTTTGTGATGTTCTGAATAGTTACCCATGATGTTCCATTATATCCTTCAACTAACAGTGCACAAGTTGCATTTGTTGTCTGGCCTTTAATCCAGAAACTTAAACTGCTGGCTGCACCACTTAATGCTGGAGTCAGGATCCTGTCTCCGGTAGCATCCATTCTTACCGAAGGTGAAGTTGTTCCATAATTTCCTGTGCTGGTGTAGGTTGCTCCAATGCTTGTAAATGTCCAACCTGAAGGTGCTGTAATCCCATTGTTAAATCCTTCAGTCAATGTGCCGGAAGCTCCGCTTGTAAATGTACTTGTTGTACTTACATCGAACTTGTAGCTTTGAGCACCGGAAGCAGCATTCCAGTTGGCAGTAAAACCTATGGCGCTTACACCTGAGCCTGCTGTCGCAAGAGGTGCTGATACAGATGCTGTATTAAATGATAGTTCATTTCCATAAACCGTTCCACCGCCATTTGTCGCATAAGCACGATAATAATATAGAGTGTTATCAGTGAGTCCCGTTATGGAACTGGAAAAAACGCCGGTTCCTGTTCCGTCAGAAGTATGGCTGCCGGTAACAACAGGCGCTGTTGCTGTACCCCAGCAGACTCCACGGGCTGTTATAGTGGAACCTCCGTCGGCTGAAACATTTCCGCCTGCTGATGCTGATATGGTGCTAATGGCACTTGCAATGGTAGTGGATACAACGGCCTGGCCTGGTGTAAAGGTGAGATCACTTCCATAAGAAGTTCCACCGGTATTGGTAGCAACAATTCTGAAATGGTAAGTGCTTCCGGCAACAAGGCTGCTTATGGAGGCACTTGCTGCGGCAGCTGTTGTACCTGATCCTGCTGAAACAGCAGCGGTAGATGTACCGTACGAAGTAGTTGTGCCGTAATCAAAATAATAATTGGTGGCTAATCCGCCCGGATTTACGGTTCCGTTTAATAGGGCTGAAGAAGCGGTAAGCGAAGTGGCAGCCAGGGTGTTAACAACCGGAGACGTTACAGAAGATAATTTAAAAGACGCAATTTTAGTGCCCCATGGCCAGGTACCGGTGCCACTATAAATATATTCGTTAGTATGCCAGAATGTAAGGTTATCGGTAGGATCTACACTCATCATGGCATAGTCACCCCAGCGTGTTGCAGTGCCTGTCATACTGAAAGCACCATCAACGATAGGACTTTCGGTGAATGTCATGGTTCCAAGCGGATCGGTTGATTTACGGCCTGTAAAATAGATACTTGGGTAGGTTGATGCATTCGAAACTGTGTATCCAAGCGCTATGTCGCCTGCACCATTCATAGCCACGCTTCCCAGCCAACGCGATTTGGTATCGGAAAGTGTATACGTGCCTTGCTGATAAAGGGTCCATGTAGTTCCGCTTTTGCGCATTTCGTACCACCGAACTCCTCCGACATTACTACCTGTATTTACGCTGTGGCAGGTTACCATACTTTCGTATGTACCCATATTGCGGTATTGCTGGCGGTACATTAATCTGTCATCGAGGCAGTCGAGCTTGAGTGTTGATCCTTTTTGAATAATCTCGGTTCCGGTAGTGAAAAGACTGAAAGAGGCCACGGGAAGCACAGTTACAAAAGACATAGTAGAATTCGCAGGAGTAGTCCAGTCGGGTTTCAATGCCCAAATCCTGAGTTCGTCATTGCTACCCCAGCTGTTATCATTTAAATATGTGAAATAATTTGGAGTTCCTGCCGGTGCAGGAGTTCCATCGCAATCGCCGGGGAGCATTGAGTAGCAATCAGTCCCTAGTCCTGAGCCTGTTCCGCCAAGGGTCTCACATTTATAGTAAATCATACTTGCTGTAGGATCGCCTGCCAGCATTTTAGTGCGGTTAAGCACACAAGCACCTGCACCGACAAATGCGCCGGTTGTATTTGTGTTAAACCTGTTTACTGCCATATAATATCCATCCTGCCAAACGCCTAATTTTGGATAGTCGGGCATATAATCGAACTGAAAAGCATAACGGTAATAAGAGCCTGTAGGATCTGGACTTGTTGAAACCGCTACCAGTTGGTATTCGGTGAATAATCCGCCAACTTTCGGGCAATCAACAGCAAACTGGCTGATAATCCAGCGGTCGGCCTGTTCGTCGTACATCACTATGGGGTCGCCATCGTTATGGCCATCCCAGTTGCCTGAAAAACCGCTCCAGATGGTTGCTGTAGTCACAGGACCATAAAGGCTGGCTCCACTTTTGTTATATATGCGCAGCATACAGTTTACAGCCTGAACATAATGGTTAGGGCCTACATCACCTGAGGGATCAGGAGGGGTAACACGACCACCTGAATTATGTGAATTATTAAGTCCATCGAAATTTACAGTGGTTGGAGTTAAAGCCATTACACTTTTCAGTGCATTCGGTTCTTGTAAAGCTCCATCGGCTTCAATAATTAACTCCGGATTAATCATTGGTTTAACATGAAACCTGTTAGGGACCTCTTTTTCAGTTTCTTTAAAAAGTCTATCCAGGATTGACTTTTTAACCGGGACCATTTTTCTGAATGGAATTGAAACATCTGACTTTACTGCAACCCTTACTTCGGGTGCCTGGGCTACAAGAGTTTCCGGCAAGATGGTTGCTGTCGTTAACAGTAGAACTAAAATGAAAAGTAACAGTTTTTCCATGAGTTTGTTTTTAGTGATTGTTTGTAAATAGTTGACTACTTAGTCGATCTAAGGTTATTGCTATTTTTGAAATTAAGAGAGAAAGGGAGTGAGAGACAGATGTAAAAGATAAAATAAGCGTATTCCCTTATTTTATTAGTTAAGGAATGCACAATTGCTCATTATTCCTTACCTGATTTTGTAGCCTAGTGTTGCTGAACCAAGACCCTATGTTATATGACAAAAATAAGGGTATTAGTAGCGAAAGTCTTGTGAAATTATAGTATTTCGCTGTAAATTTAAATAAAATATATTTACATATATGCATATTGTTGAAAACCAATACATTTTAAGTGATTTACTTAAGGGTGTTCATGCTACGTCTGGGTTAAGGAAGCATGCAGTGTATCGTGAGTTTATTTGTGACAAGGAATCACTTCGCAAATCACACATATTGCTTTATTAACAGCTAACAGATAAACATCGGTGAAAACTTAAAACATATTTGCCAAAATACTTATTTATTCTCATACGGTTTCTTCGCCTATATTTACACTGGTTTTAGTAAGATTAGCACAATTGGCTTATGCAAATTACAAGAATATGAAAACCAGGTTGATGCGTGAGATTTGATAAAATATTTATACTTTAAATGGCTGATTTTATTCACTACTGCAATTCTATTTCACCGCTTTCGAAAGAAGTGATGAACGAGATATTGAGTAAACTCAAATCCAGAACTTTTGTAAAGGGAGACCTTATAAATAAACAAGGACAGGTTTGCCGGGATTTGTTTTTTATCGAAAAAGGCCTTGTAAAGCATTTCTATCACAGCAAGAACAGGGTTTTTATATTGCGTTTCTTTCCTGAAAATAATCTTTTTACTATTCTCGATAGTTATATAAATCAAACGCCGGCTGAATTTATAACTATTGCACTGGAAGATACAACTTTGACTTACCTGGAATACAATGAAGTCGAGGAATTATGCAGGAACCATCATTCATTTGAGACATTTATGCGGAAATATATTTCATTTGCCGCCTTCAATATTTTGAAGCGAAATAAGGAAATGCTTGAAGATGATGCTACCGAGAGATATAATGGTTTTGTAAAAGAAAACAGTCATCTGCTTCAGCGTATCAGTTTAGGTGATATTGCCAGTTATCTTGGCATCTCGCAGGTATCACTCAGCCGGATCCGGGCTAAGAAGTGATTTTTTAACATATGTAAAAAAATACACCTTTTGCATTCTGTACTTTTGCATTCTCGAAACAAATTGCATTCGACGGTGTTTTAGATAATCAAATATTTATTGACAGCCTCATTTGAGGAGCACTATAGCTCCTTTTCCTGTTTGTTTTATGAATAAAGAATGATCCGATTATTTCCGGATAATAAAAATAATAGAAACCAGTAGAAAACTAAAGCAGATTCATGGACACCGAATTAACGACTGAACCTAAGAAAAGTAAAAAAATACTTCCCAGGATTATCATAAGCATTGTTGTGGTTATTGGGCTGATCTTCCTTGTAAAAGAAGTTTGGTATGCCATTCATCACGAAGAAACTGACAATGCACAGGTTGAGATGAGGCTGGTGCCTATCCTCTCGCGGGTTTCAGGATATGTGGATAAAATTTACACCGACGACTACACTTCAGTGACCAAAGGTCAGTTACTGATGGTGGTTGATTCATCAGAACTTGTATTGCAACTTCAGGAAATGCAGGCTGATTATATTCAGTCATTGTCGGATATAGAGAATGCCATGGCTGCGCTTGTTAACGCGGAGGCTTCGCTGGCTTCGTCGAAAGCCAACGTTGAAGTAACCAGGTTGCGAGTATCAAAAACAGCAAATGATCTGAAACGGGATAAGAACCTTTCGGAAGGAAATGCTATAACGCAAAAGCAACTGGATGAAAGCCAATCTTCATTTGATATCAGTACAAAACAATTGGAAACAGGCCAGATTGATGTGAGGGTTGCCGAAACCCGTCTTACAGTGCTCAGTTCGCTGGTAAAAAAAGCACAGGCGCAGGCTGAGATTAAAAAAGTTCGTATTGATCAGCAAAAATTAAAACTTACCTATTGCCGCATTTATGCCATCGCCGACGGGAAACTTGGAAAACGAAATATTGATGAAGGACAATTTGTTCAGGCAGGAGCTCCTCTTTTCACTATTGTAAATACCAGCAGCCAGTGGGTTGTGGCAAATTTCAAGGAAAGCCAGTTGAAAAATGTGCATGTAGGCGGAATAGTACATCTTAAAATTGACGGGTATCCAAAACTGGTTGTGGAAGGAAAAATAATTTCGGTGTCGGATGCTACCGGGGCGAAATTTTCGCTGCTACCTCCAGATAATGCTACAGGGAACTTTGTAAAAGTTACTCAGCGTGTTCCGGTACGGATCGAAATCCTGGATGAAGCAAAATTTAAAGACATACTCCGTGCAGGAATGAGCGTGGTAGTTTCGGTTCCCCTTTAAGCAGACACATGGAATCATTAAGTAAGACGGCGAAGATCTTTATTGCGATCACGACCATCTCGGCTGCTATCATGGAGCTGATAGATACTTCCATTGTGAATGTGGCACTAAACCAGATGGCGGGTAACCTTGGCGCTTCTATTGAGGATATAGCTTGGGTGATTACTTCCTATGCTATCGCCAATGTGATCATTATTCCGATGACCGGTTTCCTGGCAGTATATTTCGGGCGTCGTCGCTATTATATGGCTTCCATAGCAATTTTTACGGTGGCTTCTGTACTTTGCGGAACATCAACCAGTTTATGGGAGATTGTTTTATGGCGATTTGTACAGGGATTGGGTGGTGGCGCTCTGCTTTCCACTTCACAGGCTTTGCTTTTTGAAACTTTCACAGGAAAACAAAGGGGAATGGCTGCCGCTTTATTCGGAATGGGTGTCGTATTAGGACCAACACTCGGGCCTACTGTTGGCGGAATTATTATTGACAGCTATTCATGGCCGTTGATTTTCTTTATTAATGTTCCCTTTGGGATTATGGCCAGTATTCTTGCTTACCGATTTATACCACGCGGCTTTGATATTAAATTAAAACCCAGGATCGACTGGTCAGGGATTTTCCTGCTCACCATTGGTATAGCTTCGTTGCAATATGTACTTGAGCGCGGAGAGGCGGAAGACTGGTATGATTCAAGATTGATCATCGGGTTAACCATCGTGGCGGTTGTCGGGCTCATCACCTTTGTGTGGTGGGAACTGCAGCAGAAAGAACCGGTTGTAAACCTGCGTATTTTAAGGGACCGGAACCTGGTGATTACAACCATGCTAACCTTTATAGTAGGATTTATCCTGTTTACTTCGGTATTTGTTTTCCCGCTCATGCTCCAAAGAGTATTAGGCTACACTGCTTACGAGACCGGAATTACGCTTTTGCCAGCTTCGCTTTTATCCCTCGTACTGATGCCTTTTATAGGGAAAATGCTTCAAAAAGGTGTGCGCCCGCAATTGTTTGTTACGCTGGGATTTTTAACGCTGATGGGATTCGGGATTCTGATGTCGCAAGCTGATCAGAATGTAACCAAAGGTTTCTTTACCCTTCCATTAATTATCCGTGGAGCAGGCCTGGCCTTGCTGTTTGTGCCACTGAACGCTATGGCTGTTGCAGGATTGCAGCCCAAGGACATTCCTCAAGGAGTTGCCCTTAACAATATGATGAGGCAGTTGGGCGGATCTTTCGGGATTGCCATCATCAACAATTATATAGCTCACCGTGTGGCAATTCACCGTACCGATCTGATCAGCAATATTTACAGCGGCAGCGCCCAGTTTACCGAACGATATAACCAGATTTACCAGGGATTGCAATCGAAATTGCCAATTACAGCCAATATTCAGCACCAGACTTACCAGATAATTGAACTTACGATTATGAAACAAACATACCTGCTGAGTTACCTCGATGCTTTTCTGTACGCTACACTCTTTATACTGGCTGCTTTCCCATTGCTTTTATTAACAAAGCGAAACCGGCTAAAAAATAAGGAAGCGCTGCTGGCAGCTGAAGAAGTATAACAAAATAAAGAAGCCCAAATTAATTTCGAATACCATGAAACTACTAATTTTAATATTCACCTTAGTTTTTTTTACTAAGCTGCTTTCCGCCCAGGAGATTAAAGTTCCGGCTGACCTGAAAAAATTTGTTGAACAGTCGTTCCAGACTTATCCTAAAGTTAGCGAAATGAGCGACCTGGTCAGCCTGAATGAGGTAAAGGTTGAACTCGGTAAGGCAGGCTATATGCCAACGGCCATGGGCGATCTATCATATCGCCGTCAATACCCGACACCTTATATCCCTTTTTCTGACGGAAATGGCCAGACCAACAATGTAAATATACTGCCGGCAAATAATTACAACGCTTCTGTGAGCCTGGCTCAGCCCCTTCTTGATTTACGGGTTAACCCTCAAATCAATAAGGCTAAAAGTGACCTGGTTATTTCAAAGGATAATCTTGAAAGCTTTAAATCGAACCTGGCTTACCAGGTTGCACAGATTTATTATTCCATTATTTTTTTGAATAAAAGCCTTTATGTACAACAGGAACAAATCAACCTGCTGCAATCCACGTTAAAGCAGATAAGTGTGAAAGTAAAAAATGGGGATGCCCTGAGTTATGATCTTGTCTCGACCGAAGTTAAATATACCAATGCCGGGAATTTTTATACCGACCTGAAAGCACAACTCGGTAAGCAGTATAATATGCTGGCAATGCTGACCGGAATTCAAGGGACGGATTATCTTAACGATACTAGCTTTAATTCGTTGGTTTTTAATATGGTTACTGATTCTGTTTCATCCCTTGCATTCAGGAACAATCCAGACATTATTATTGCAGGTGATAAAATCAAATCAGCAAGCTGGGACATTATTTCAGCCGATCGTAGCCGGTTGCCTGTTCTTAACATACAGGCAGGACTTGGCTACAAGAACGGCTATATGCCCAGTATTGAGGAACTCAATTTCAACTACTTTGCCGGACTAGGTATTACAATTCCGATTCTGCCTTCTTCACGCCCGGTTTATCAGCGAAAAATGGCTGTTATTAATCACCATGCCTCGGAACTGGCACTCGAAACACAAAAAGCGGTTTTAAATAAAGATATCCTGAATTCGCTGGATGATATTCATAAAAATCAGAAAAAGCTTGCCAGTGCTGATACTTTGATAAGTCAGGCACAACTCGCCCGGAAGCTGGCTACTGAACGTTACAAATTCGGTGTAATTACAAACCTTGAACTGTTGACTGCTGTTTCAAACTTTAAGGATGCCCAGTTGAGCCAGCTCCAGTTCGAATACAACCTCCTGCTTTCCCGGATGGATCTTTGCCGGTTGACAGGAATACGTTGGTGGTAGAATTTCCCCCAAATAACCTATTTTATTTTTAAACGAGACTTTCACGGTTCTACGTCAGGAAGATTTTAACATGACTTTTTAGAAATCTATTAAGTAGAACAGCGTTTTAATCCTTGCTATTCTAAATCCATAAGTGATGTAAACTCCTCAGTTAACAAGGGCGGCGCAGGTTTATTTTTTCCTATTATATTTATTGATAGCCAATACTGTCAGTTCCTGGCAAGATTGAAAACAGGTGTGTACAAATCTTCCATCCAGGAATATGCAATTATTGCGTATTGTAGAAAGCAAATCCGGTATAAATTCATGGAAATCGGATGGATTTATTGAAACTTCAACCATTTCCTGCTTTGATCCTTTTAGTTCATTAAAAATTAATTATTTTTGACAGACGCAATCGTCGTAAAGAATTTAGTCTTAATTTACTCAGGAACATAGCTTATTCCAGAAACACATGCAGCATAAAACTGACTCGAATATCATTACAATTGAGCATTTATCGCACTCTTTTGGTGGTAAATCTGTTCTTGACGATATAAATCTCTCAATTAAAAAAGGAGAGTTTGTGACTATATTAGGACCATCGGGTTGCGGGAAAACCACCATCTTACGCCTGATAGGAGGATTTCTGAAAGCCACGGAAGGGAAAATAAATATTGCCGGGCAGGATATGACGCAGACTCCGCCTCACCTAAGGCCTGTGAACACTGTTTTTCAGAAATATGCCCTGTTTCCTCATCTAAACGTATACAACAATATCGCATTCGGGCTTCAGTTGAAAAAATTGCCTACCGATGAGATCAAAAAACGGGTCATGCAGGTGCTTAAAATCGTGACCATGACCAATTACGAGGAACGCGATGTGGATTCCTTGTCAGGTGGTCAGCAGCAGCGTGTGGCTATTGCCCGTGCCATTGTTAACAAACCTGAGGTTTTGCTCCTCGATGAACCCCTGGCTGCTCTCGATTTGAAAATGCGTAAGGATATGCAGATGGAAATAAAAGCCATGCATAAAAAACTAGGAATCAGTTTCCTTTATGTTACGCATGACCAGGAAGAAGCACTTACTCTAAGCGATACTATAGTGGTGATGCGCGAAGGGGAAATACAACAAATAGGAACGCCGACACAGATTTATAACGAACCCGCCAACTCTTTCGTAGCCGATTTTATTGGCGAGAGCAATATTCTGAACGGGGTGATGCTTAAGGACTGCCTGGTGGAATTTGCCGGCCACCGGTTTGAATGTGTTGACAAGGATTTTGGTGCAAACGAGCCTGTTGATGTAGTGGTCCGCCCTGAGGATATATACATTTTCGAGATGTCGGATGCAGCTCAATTCAGCGGGCTGGTTACCTCCAGCATTTTTAAAGGAGTTCATTATGAAATGATGGTTACAACCCCCGAGGGTTTTGAGTTTATGATACAGGATTACCATTGTTTTGAAGCAGGCCGGACAGTGGGCATGCGCGTTAAGCCTTTTGATATACAGGTAATGAAGAAGGAACAGCACTGTAATACGTTCGAAGGTAGTATTGTCGATAAATCACATTTGCGTTTCCTTGGAAATTCGTTTAAATTTCCTAATGCCGAAAAGTTCGAAAGTGGAAGTAAAGTAAACATTGATATTGATTTTCAGGATGTTCAGCTGCATGACGATGAAGAGGATGGGGATCTGCGAGGCGTAGTGAATTTCATTCTTTACAAAGGCAACCATTATCACCTAACTATACTTACCGAAGATAATGAACGCGTATTTGTAGATACGCATGATATATGGGATGACGGCGACCGTGTAGGCATTAGTTTTCCGGCAAAATCAATTAGAGTTAAAGCCAATTAAATACGGAGACCGGTGCAGCGAAAAATCTTATCATTTATAGGCCGCAGAAGGAACTGGACTATACCATACGTTCTCTTCCTCATAGTTTTTGTAGTTATCCCAATGCTTCTGATTGTATGGTTTGCCTTTAGCAACAACGAAGGCGAGTTTTCTTTCACGAACTTCCGTAAATTCTGGATGCAGCCTGAGGCCATGAACACTTTCATATTCTCGGTCGGTATAGCAATGATTACAACCTTTCTGTGCCTTATCCTGGGTTATCCGGCTGCTTATTTATTGAGCCGTATGGAGTCGAAGCGGGCAAAGTTGCTGGTCATTCTGTTTATACTTCCCATGTGGATTAATTTCCTTATCCGGACCCTGGCTACCGTTGCTCTGTTTGATTTCCTTCATTTGCCACTGGGTGAGGGAGCTCTTATTTTTGGGATGGTTTATAATTTTCTGCCGTTTATGATTTATCCCATTTACAACATCCTGCAACGAACCGATCAAAGTCTGATTGAAGCTTCGCAGGACCTGGGTGCAAATCCGCGGCAGGTATTTCTACGAACTACGCTTCCGTTGTCCATGCCAGGAATCTCAAGCGGAATTATGATGGTTTTTATGCCTGTTATTTCCACTTTCGCCATTGCCGAACTTTTAACCATCAATAATATAAAGCTGTTCGGAACAACATTGCAGGAAAATATTTACAACGGAATGTGGAATTATGGAGCGGCACTTTCGCTGGTTATGCTCTTACTTATAGGGATGACTTCGTTGTTTAACAGTGCCGGAAGTTCACAAACTGTGGAAGAAGGAGGATTGATATGATGAAAAGAGTACTGTCATCATCCTACCTTGGGCTTTTGCTGGTAATGCTTTATGCTCCAATCCTTATTATCATTGTTTTCTCGTTTACCGAAGCCAAAGTTCTGGGTAACTGGACTGGCTTTTCGCTGAAATTATACGCATCCATCTTCCAGGGCGGAGTGCACCATTCGCTTACGGCGGCATTATGGAATACACTGATTATCGGTTTGGTTGCCGCTTTTGCATCAACAATTCTCGGAACCATGGCTGCCATTGGTATATACAACCTGCAGCCCGGTCCGCAAAGAGCAGTTAAGTTGCTGAATACCATTCCTATTCTTAACCCAGATATCATCACAGCTATATCACTGTTCCTGCTTTTTGTGAGCTTGAGGATTTCGCAGGGCTATACAACAGTTATCCTGGCACATATTACTTTCTGTACGCCATATGTTGTCCTGAGTGTGCTGCCACGACTTCGCCGTATGAATGCCAATTTGTACGAAGCCGCTCTTGACCTTGGTGCTACACCTTTTCATGCATTGCGGAGAATACTGCTTCCTGAATTAAAACCTGGAATGATAAGTGGTTTTATTCTGGCTTTTACACTTTCAATCGACGATTTTGTTGTCACTCTTTTTACAATCGGCAACGAAGGCCTCGAAACCCTTTCGACATACATTTACGCCGATGCGCGCCGGGGTGGACTTACTCCCGAACTCAGGCCACTTTCGGCCATTATCTTTGTAACCGTTCTGGTGCTTTTGCTTGTGATTAATCAAAGGGCTGCTAAAAAGAAATTGTAATACTATGAACGCCTTAGCTCATAAAAAATACTTCCGTGCTATCCTGATTCTTTTGCTGTTACTGGCTGTGTTGCCATTTTTCAGCGGTTGTAATGGAAGCGGATCGTCGAGAAAAAACATTCTGAAAATCTACAACTGGGCCGATTATATTGATGAAGACCTGCTTACTGAATTTCCCAAATGGTATAAGGAACAGACCGGGGAGGACGTTGAGATCATGTACCAGGTATTTGACATGCCTGAAGTGATGTACACCAAAGTCGCCTTAGGCCATGAGGATTTCGACCTGGTTTGCCCTACCCAATACCTGATCGAAAGGATGATGAAAAACGGTATGCTTCAGCCGATGATCCGCGATTTTGGAAAAACACAGAATTACCTTGGCAACATTTCACCTTTCCTGCGCGACCGCATGGATGCGTTCAGCGTTCCTGAAATGAAAGCTGAAGATTACATGGTTCCTTACATGTGGAGCACTTCAGGGCTTTTGTACAATACCAATCTTATTTCCAAAGCTGAAGTGGAATCATGGGCATGCCTCTGGAATCCTAAAAACAAGGGGAAAATCCTGATGAAAGACCATTACTGGGATATCTATAACATGGCTGCCATTTATGGCTTTTACCCGGATATAGTTTCGGGGAAACGCACAGCGTACAATGTTTCTAACGACCATACCGATGCTGATATAGCGATGGTTGAGAAACAGCTCAAACTGATGAAACCTAATCTTGCCGGTTGGGAAGCTGATTTTGGTAAGGAAATGATGACTAAAGGTGTAATCTGGATCGACTATGCCTGGAGTGGTGATGCGGTTTGGGCTATAAAAGAAGCTGCTACAGTAAATGTTTCGCTCGATTACAGCATACCAAAAGAAGGCAGCAATTTTTCGTTCGATGGTTGGGTGATTCCGAAATATGCCCGAAACGTAAAAGCTGCCAGCTACTTCCTGAATTACCTGTGTCAGTCTAAAATAGCCTTGCGAAACATGGCTGTGAGCGGGTATACCAGCGCTGTTGCCACTCCTGAAATTGCTGAAGCACAAATTGATTCAACCCTTACGAAAACAATTAACCTGAATTATTTTTTTGGCCCCGGCCATAGCAATATGAAGGTTAATTCAGTACAATACCCTGATAGTGCCGAAATAAGCCGCTGCGTTCTGCTACACGATTTTCTCGATAAGAATGATGCAGTGCTCGAAATGTGGAGCCGGATGAAAGGTGACAGCCTGAATACCGGCATGGCAATCCTGATTTTAGGCTCTTTCTCAGCAATAGCGGCCTGGCTGATATCACTCAGAATTGCTAAATACCGGAGTAAAAGGAGGCGGCTCAGGCGATATTCAAATGATAAACCCAGGCCTGCCATTGCTAGTGACTTCTAGCTGAATACGAGGTGGCCCGAATGGAAAGGCTTAGGCTTTACAAATCCTAAAACGTGGTTGCTTTTAAATCTATCTCTTGCAGATTTATTTGCCTTTGACTAACCAGTCTGTCCCAGTTCCTTCCTTATTGAGTTTTCAATGTGCAAAGCAAGTTCATTTACATCCCAGCCTTTGGGTTCAATAGGGTCGAGGACGGTAAATTTGAGATGGCTGCCAAAAGTCATTGGGAAATAACCGTTTTTCATAATCTCGAAATTGCCGTCAATGGCGAAAGGTACTATTAAGGCCGATGGTGCTGACCGGATTAGTGAGGCAATACCCGCCGGCTGAAATGATTTTACCAGGCCGTCCTTGGTGCGTGTTCCCTCGGGGAAAATACATGCTGCATAATTGTTGGCTTCAATATGTTTACCCAGCAGCATAATATCTTTCACTGACTTTGATCGGTTTTTCCGGTCAATGAGCACCGAGCCGCCGTGACGCAGGTTGTATGAAACGCTTGGAATTCCTTTTCCCAATTCAACCTTTGAGATAAATTTAGGGTGGTTTTTTCGAAAACCAACAACCACAGGTGGAATATCGAGCGTGCCCTGGTGATTGGCCACAATAATTACCGGACGGTTTTGTGGAACTTTTTCGAAACCCTGGAATGTAATACGGGTTCCTAAAATCCGGCTTCCGTACAATAAACTGATATTTAATATATCTACCACCTGCTTGCGAACAGGATATCCCCAAATCCAGTTGGTCACCATCTGGATAGGGTGAAATACTACTAGTAAAGTGGCAAACACAATAAGATATACCGGAGTGAGTATAACCGAAAGGATTTTCTTCATTTCGTAATAAATAGTTAGAGTTGCAAAAATAATAAAGTAAGCTTTTTGTAAAAGATTTTAATACAATCAGTGAAAAGATTAATAATGTAATTTACTTAAATGCCAGACTAAGAACACCTGAAACTGCATTTTTGTTGAAATAAACCTTGCATTTTCTTTTGCTATTACGTTATTAAAAGTACTAGTCCTTTTTATAACGAACGTAGGTTAAAACCTCGATTAACACTCCGGAATAATGAATAAAGCCATACACGTCCGAACTATTACTTGCCGGCATAAGTAAAATTTCTTTCGATATGTAATTTGTGAAGTGGTTCGGCTCGCTCACCAGTGGTCTGCGGCAAAAAAGCGTACTGAAGGACTAAATATTTAGCTTTTATTAGGTCCAAAGAATAGAATGTGTGTAATAATTTTACTGTTTTTCGCTAATAAGAATATAATCATATAGAATTTTGTTTTCGGGGGAAATATAATGTATATTTGTTTACCTGATCAACTCTGCACATGCCACACAGTCCTTTCATAACGGTGGACAATGATTTAGCAGAATACATCAGCAACAAGTAGTACCCGGAATTCCCTGCCGCAAAACAGCATACGCTGTCAATTTTAGTACTAAGTATTACATTTTCAACCTATTTCCCTTGGTATTTCTCCTTGTATTATAAGGAGAAACAGCTGCTTTTATAAAGCGACTGGCATGGGAAATTACTTTGACCCGGAACTTCTTTAAAAGGATAAATGAAAATTTCAACCTGCCTCGTACACAAATGCATTGGTAACAGCCAATGAGAATTAACAAAAAAAATGAAATGATTGATTTTGCTACCTGCGAATTGCTTTGGAATACTTAAATGATTATTCTTTATAACGGGCTAAATTGAAAGAATTCTGACTGAATGGAACTAAAACTGTTTTAAGATTAAATAAGATAGGAGGGTACTTCTCATGGATAAAAAGAAAATCGCAACAACAATCCAAACACTTCCCAAATCTCTTACAGGTATTCAGGGTTTGGACGAAATAACCGGGGGCGGAATACCCAAAGGCAGGCCTACGCTTGTCTGCGGCAGCGCAGGCTGCGGGAAAACCCTGTTTGCCATGGAGTTTCTCGTTCATGGCGCGATGATGTACAACGAACCCGGCGTTTTTCTGGCCTTCGAGGAATCGGAAAAAGACCTTGCTGTAAACGTAGTTTCACTAGGTTATGACCTGGA
>CAIWMA010000162.1 GCA_903913645.1 uncultured Bacteroidales bacterium
CGGGCTGAAGAACGGCCACCTCCACGGTAATCGCGGAAACCGTATTTGCTGTCGTAGGTATAATCAGCGTGTGAAGGACGGTATGCATCTTTCAGGTGATCATAATCAAAACTGTGATGATCTTTGTTACGGATTTCAAAGGCAATAGGTGATCCGGTCGACCTGCCTTCGAAAACGCCTGAAAGTATCTCAATTGTATCGCTTTCGTCACGCGGAGAAGTCATAGCTGACTGTCCGGGCCTTCGGCGATTGAGTTCATTTTGAATAAATTCCAGATCGATTGCTAGCCCGGCAGGGCATCCATCAATAATACCGCCCAGGGCGACTCCGTGCGACTCACCAAAAGTGGTAAGCCTGAATATGGTTCCGAATGTGTTTGCTGACATGGGGACAAAGGTACGGATTATATAGAATCGTTGATTAGAGAAGATAATACCGCTTCTGATTTTTTAACTTTTATACTTTTTGCCCCATGTTTAGCTTATCTCTTTCAATACGGCTACAGCTTATACTTTTAATCTGATTTTGTATTCAAATTTGGTAATTATTTCAGCTACTAAAATTGTGCCGTCACGCGTCGGGAGACGCGCGCCAGCCGAGGAGCCTCGTTGCTAATGTTCCAATGCCAAATTCGCCCTTTATAGATTCGGGATTACCACTCTTCATTCTGATATCGACCACACTGCTTAACCGTCCGCCATACCGGGCAGGAAATCCACCTTTAATAAGTTTCACATCATTTATTGCATTAATGTCGAATACCGACACAAACCCGCCAATGTGATTTACATAATAGAGCGGTATATCGTCGAGTAATATAAGGTTTTGATCAGGAGTACCGCCTCTGACATACAAACCACTTGTACCTTCGTTTCCACCTTGTACACCCGGCATAAGTTGAAATGCCTTTAATACATCAACTTCACCTCCTAATGAAGGCAAAAGTTTGATTTGCTGCATTGGTATCTTCAATACACCGGTTCTTGGCACTGCCACGCTTGTGCCTACCGCTTTTATTTCAACTCCCTGTAAATCGTTCGTTTTGGGAGAGAGTAAAACATTCGCATTTTCATTTGATGATTTGAATTTCACAGTATCAGAAGCATAACCAATATAGCTGAATACCAGAGTAACAGGTAAGTGATTTGTTCTGATGCTAAAAAAACCATAATTGTTGCTTGTTACTCCATCAGTTGTGCCGGAAATATAAACCGAACAGCCAATGAGTTTTTCGCTGGTTTTTCTATCCGAAATAAAGCCTTGAACATTCTTTTGTGAGAATACTGAAAAACAAGTTGCTGAAACAGCCAGAAAGAGTATAATCCGCTTTATCATTTTCTTTTTATCTTACTTATTGTAGAACTATAAGCAGCCACCACACCCAATCCTCCACTTATATTCGTGTACATATCAAGCGGTTCGCCGGTAAATAATAAATTTTGTATTCCATCCGACTGAATATTTGCGTTATAGGCATGGCGGGTATAATATTTTCGGTACATATAGTATTCCTTGGATATACTGCGTAATAAAATATAACCATCTTTTTCCATATCAGTGATCCAAACATCATCTACATGACTATAACCACCGGGAGTAATAGAAAATGCTAATTGTTGACTTTTACCATTAAAAAGTTGGTCGCTAAAAAAGATAGAGGAGGGGGAATAATCCCAATCTCCTTCGTTTTGCACAATCTTATCGGGTACTAATACATAAGTTGGGTCATTCTTATATGAGTAATAGTAGGTGTTTGTAAGGTCACTGTATGTCTTAATATATATGATAACCTCATAAAAATTCTCAATCTCCGGATTGTCGTCAATGGTAAAAGTAAGTTCACCATAATATTGCTGATTTACGGCGTCGTACCCGGTCGGGAATTCTATTTTAGGTTCAAACAGTGGTGTTGAGCCGGGAACAGTGGTACTGCCAC
>CAIWMA010000163.1 GCA_903913645.1 uncultured Bacteroidales bacterium
ACATCCTCAGCGGTGATCTTCTGATCGCAAAGAATAACAAGTCTTTCAACAACATTCCTGAGTTCGCGGATATTGCCAGTCCATTTTATCTTTTTTAACGCTTCGAGAGCTTCATCCGTAAACTGAATCGGTGGCCTGCCGTTGTTTTCGCAGATTTGTCCTACGAAATAATGCGCCAGCAAAGGGATATCATCTTCTCGTTCGTTGAGTGATGGCACTCTGATAAGTATTACACTCAGACGATGGTACAAATCCTCACGAAAATTTTTATTTTCAATCTCTTCGAGCAGGTTTTTATTGGTGGCTGCAACAACCCGCACATTAACGGGGATATCTTTTTCGCCGCCCACGCGCATAATCTTATTTTCCTGGAGTGCACGCAGAACTTTCGCCTGAGCAGAAAGACTCATATCCCCGATTTCGTCGAGAAAAATTGTACCATTGGTGGCCTGTTCAAAGTCGCCTTTGCGTTGTTTAATGGCTGAGGTGAAAGAACCTTTTTCGTGCCCGAAAAGAACGCTTTCAATCAATTCAGAAGGGATTGCGGCGCAGTTAACTTCTACAAAAGGTCCGTCGGCTCGGTTGCTTTTTTCGTGCAGCCATCGTGCAACCAGTTCTTTGCCTGTGCCACTTTCACCTGTAATCAGAACACGTGCATCGGTTGCTGCCACACGTTCAATCATATCTTTAATTTTCGAAATAGCAGGCGATTCTCCGATCATTTCATATTGCTTGCTAACCTTTCGTTTAAGCGCTTTGGTCTCGGTTACCAGCCGCGATTTATCCATTGCATTGCGCAAGGTAATCAGCAGCCGGTTGAGGTCAAGTGGCTTGGCAATAAAATCGTAAGCGCCTTTCCTGATAGCCTCAACTGCTGTTTCTATTGTTCCATGCCCGGAAATCATTACAACCGGTGCATCAGTAGTTTTTTGGATACTTTCGAGCACCTCTATGCCATCCATTTTTGGCATTTTAATATCGCAAAGTATAACGTCGTAGTTCTCTTTGCTTACAAGTTCAATTCCCGATGGTCCATCTTCCGCGTCATCAACCAGGTAATTTTCATATTCCAGAATTTCGCGTAAAGCATTCCGGATAGCGCGTTCGTCGTCGATTATTAGGATTCGGGCCATTTTCTTTGAAGGGTTTGGGGATTAGGGTTTGGGGGTTAGGGAATAGGAGAGTGGATTGAGTTTTGGGTGATGGTCATTCAGTTGTCATTCAATGATCATTCAATTGTTGAAGATTTAGCTTTTTAGTTTTGGGGAGATAGATTAGTTGCCATTCAGTGGTCATTTAATTGTAGTTAGAGGAATGTTACTTTTCACTATTCGTTATTCACTTTTCACTTCCTAACCTTTATACCTGATCCATTTCCATAGTTCACGGTAATTCGATTTTTTGCCATACATCAGGATGCCGGTGCGGTAAATTTTTGCTGCAAGCAAGGTGGTGGCTAAGAATCCTAGGATAAGAATTCCGGCTGATAGTGCTATTTCCCAGGTTGGAACTCCAAACGGAATACGAACCATCATAATAACAGGAGATGTTAATGGTATCATCGAAAGCCAGAAGGCAAGAGGACTTTCAGGATTCTGAATTACAGTTTGCGCGACTACAAGTGAAAAAATCAGTGGCACGGTGATAGGGAGCATAAATTGCTGGGTATCTGTTTCATTGTCAACAGCCGCCCCGATGGCAGCAAAAAGAGCGCCATAAAGCAGGTATCCAAAAAGGAAGTAGAACAGAAACGCCAGGATCATAACCGGCAGATTGATGGATGAAAAAGCTTCAAAAACTTCGTTCAAGTCGCTATTACCGGTATCGGCAGAAATTGAATTAGGTGCTGCAGGTGCAGTTTCATTCGGTAGCGCGACGCTTTTGCCAGTTATCGCAGTCTGTTGTGTCTGTGTTTTCTTAAACTGTTGAGGGAAAGCAGTCTGCACAGCAGTAATTATGATAAAGGTGAATGCTATCCATAAAAGGAACTGTGTAAGTCCAACCATAGCAACCCCGATAATTTTTCCCATCATTAGCTGGAAAGGCTTTACGGATGAAATAATAACCTCAACGATTCTGCTCGTTTTTTCTTCAATAACGCCACGCATGACCTGTGCTCCAAAGAGAAAAATAAACATATAAATCATGATACTGCCAACATAGCCTATAACCATGGTAAGTTCAGTGAAACTCTTCTTTTCTTCTCCGCCCTCACCGGTTTTATAGGTGGTGATTTTCACATCAGTCTTTATGTTTTTAAGGATTGTTTCGCTCATCAGGTCAACAGCGGTTGTATCATTGCCCGCTTTATAGCCTGGGGTGTTACGGAGGATCTCATTCCTGATTTCAGCAGCTAGTTTCTGTTTTTCAAGTTCCTTGCTCATTACCCCTGAAATATATCCTTTCAGGTTCAGTGTGGGCTGTTTGTCGGAATAAATAATTGCATTATCCGGGATATTGAGTTGTGTTGCGGGTATGTGTAAAAGCATATATTCGCCTTTACTGGCCAGGGATTCCTTAGCTTCTTTCAGGCTGCTGGTTACAGGAACGAACGTATAGTTCTGGTTATTTTCGAATTTATTGAAAAACAGACCGGTTTCGTCCAATACGTTTATTAGCTCCTTATCGTCCTGACGGCTTGCCAGGTATACAGGCAAAATAAACAAGGATGCCATTAGTATAGGGCCCAGCATCGTCATCACAATAAATGACTTTTTCTTTACCTTGGTCAGGTATTCGCGTTTTATAATTAAAAATATCTTGTTCATAGTTTGAAATTTATCAGGATTCCGGGATATGGTTATCGTTAACGGCATTAACTGTGGAGATGAAAATATCGTTCATCGAAGGGATCAGCTCATTGAAAGCGACCACGTTAACATGGGGCAACATGGCGGCGAGCAGATCATTCGGGCCTTTTGAAGCGGGTAACCTGAATGTGACTGTATGGATTTCATCGTCAAAGGATGATTTTAGTATTTCAAACCCTGGTTCATTTAACTCAAAAGGTGTCCCGTTTAAATCGTGGTATTGAACCTGGTAGCTATTGGTGAAATACTGCCGTTTTATTTCTTTCACCGGCCCATCCAGAATTTTCACCGATTTATTGATCAGTGCTATATTGTCGCAGAGTTCCTCCACCGAAGCCATATTGTGAGTGGAGAAAATGATTGTCGAGCCTTTTTTGCGTAGTTCAAGGATCTCATCTCGCAATAGGTTAACATTTATCGGGTCGAATCCGCTGAAAGGCTCATCAAAAATCAACAATTTAGGTTCGTGAACCACAGTTACCACAAACTGTATCTTTTGTTGCATGCCTTTGGATAATTCTTCCACTTTTTTATCCCACCATTCCTGGATCTCAAATTTCTCGAACCATTTTTTTAAACGCTGGCGCGCATCGTGGTGGCTGAGCCCTTTAAGCTGAGCCAGGTACAAAGCCTGTTCACCGACTTTCATTTTTTTATAAAGCCCCCGTTCCTCAGGCAGGTAACCAATCATCGAAATATGATCGGGGTTCAATCTTTTTCCATCAAAAATCACCTCGCCTTCATCGGGGCCGGTGATTTGATTAATGATTCGGATCAGCGTGGTTTTCCCGGCTCCATTCGGGCCCAGCAGCCCGAAAATGCTGTTTTCGGGAACGTGAATGCTAACCTTGTTGAGAGCGGTAAAGTCGCCAAAATTTTTGGTAACTGAATTGGCTTGAAGGATCATTGGTTAAATAGATAAATTGGATGAAATATTCAGGTCAGGGTATAAATCCTGGTAAAATTACGAATTATGTGATTTGCCAACCGGAATTCAGGAAATTTAACAAAAAAAGCAACCGTTAAGATAAGGTTGCTTTTAAATGTTTAGTGAGAAAATAATTGAATATTCGGGAGTTGACCAATATCCAGCATTGTTGAATCTATAATTGACAGGTTTTTAGATGTTATTGAAAATATTCTCTCATCCTGTCAAAAAAGCCTTTATCACGCGCTCCTGGTTGTGGTTTGAAATTTTCAGCTTCCTGCAGTTTTTCCAGTATTTCTTTTTCCTGTCGGCTGAGATTTCGTGGTGTCCAAACATTAATGGTTACGAGTAAATCACCTTTTCCATACGAATTAATTGATGGCAGGCCTTTACCTTTCAGCCGGAGCATTCGTCCGCCCTGGGTGCCGGGTTCAATTTTGATGCGTGCTTTGCCTTCTAGGGTTGGTATATCAACCGAACTTCCTAACGATGCATCAGGGAAACTGATATACAAATCATAAAGAAGATTGTTGCCCTCACGGTGAAGGTTATCATGTGGTGCTTCTTCAATCTGAATAATGAGGTCGCCCGGAACGCCGCCACGCGCAGCTGCATTTCCTTTTCCGTTTACCGAAAGCTGAATGCCGTCCGAAACTCCAGCCGGAATATCGATGCTGATAACATCCTCGCCTTTAATAACTCCATTTCCTGAACAATGAACGCACTTATGCTGAATGATTTGTCCTTCGCCACTACAGGTGGGGCAGGTGGAACTGGTTTGCATTTGACCGAGGAACGTATTGGTAACCCGGGTTACCTGTCCTGTTCCACGACAGGTTGAGCAGGTATTATAAGCTGATCCTCCTTCGGCACCAGAGCCTTTACAGTAGGTGCAGGAAATATATTTATTGACTTTTATCTTTTTCTCAACGCCGGTATTAATTTCTTCGAGTGTTAAACGGACCTTAACCCGTAGGTTTGTACCGCGGTTAACACGCCGGCCGCCACGCTGCTGGCCACCACCAAAGCCGCCGCCACCACCGAATGCTCCTCCAAAAATATCACCGAAATGGCTGAAAATGTCTTCCATGTTCATTCCACCACCGCTGAATCCGCCGCCGCCGCCGTTTTTCAATCCATCGTGGCCAAACTGATCGTAGCGTTTACGTTTTTCGGCATCACTTAGTACTTCGTATGCTTCAGCAGCTTCCTTAAATTTATCTTCAGCTTCTTTATTGTTGGGGTTTTTATCGGGATGAAATTTAAGAGCCATCTGGCGATAAGCCTTCTTAAGCTCAGCATCGCTTGCATTGCGTGTAACGCCTAGTATCTCGTAATAATCTCTTTTAGTCACAGTGTTTCGTTTGATGTATAATGTTCAGAAAGTATAAATGCACAGATTGCCGATTAGTTCAATCAGCTCCCTGTAATAACTTTCGAAAACCTGATTACTTTATCGTGAAGTGTATATCCTTTCTGGACTTCATCAATAACTTTATTTTTAAGTTCTTCTGTCGGAGCAGGAATACTGGTAATGGCTTCGTGGAAATCGGTATCAAAAGTTTCGCCTATGCTTTTTATTTCCTGCAGGCCTTTTGAAGCAAAAATGGCTTTCATTTTCGCATGTATCAACTGCTCACCTTCCTTAATCGCTTCAATATTATCAGTCGAAGCCATTGATGCTATTGCCCTGTCGAAATCATCAAGTACAGGAAGTAATTCTATAATTACATTTTCTGAGGCTGTCCGGCTCAGGTCAATTTTTTCCTTCAGGGTACGTTTGCGGAAATTATCAAATTCCGAATACAACCGGAGGTATTTGTCATTCAGTTCGTTAACTTTCGACTGGTATTCTTCTTCCGAATAAGTTTTTGGACTAGCAGAAGCCTGGTCCAGTTCAGATGTAGTTTGATCGTTTGTTTCTGCTATATTGTCAGTTTCTGTTTCAAAAACAGTTTTGTTTTCGGCTTTTTCCGTATTCTTTTTCTGCTTCATGCGATTAAACATTTTTCAAATTCCTGATTATCAGTAGTGTTAAATACCTTATGCTTCATCAGTCGTGAAAATGATGAACGGTTTAATTAGATGCAAACTGTGTGTATCAAAAAATCTGCCATTCGGGAAGTGAGGCCATTTTGGCAGAGTTTATCAAAAAATGATAGAGTAATAATTTTTACCTCGCTTTGTCACCCTGTCGCTCTTCTCCTAGTCTTCTTGTCATAACTTCCGTTAAACCCGTCGAATCTGAGCTCCGATAGCATTCAGACGCCCGTCAATATTCTGGTAGCCGCGGTCAATCTGGTCGATATTATCGATGATGCTTGTTCCTTTTGCTGACAACGCTGCAATTAAAAGTGCAACACCGGCCCTGATATCGGGAGATGACATACGTATAGCCCGGAGCCTGTGCTCGCGGTTTAGGCCGATAACTGTTGCACGGTGAGGATCGCAGAGTATAATTTGTGCACCCATATCAATCAGTTTATCAACAAAAAACAGGCGGCTCTCGAACATTTTCTGGTGTACCAACACACTTCCTTTCGCCTGGATAGCAGTAACAAGTATTACACTAATCAGATCGGGGGTAAATCCTGGCCATGGTGCATCGGAAATAGTCATGATACCACCATCCATAAAGGATTCCACTTCGTAATGATCCTGGGCAGGGATATGAATATTGTCGCCCTGGTGTTCGATGATAATGCCCAGTTTACGGAATACTTCCGGAATAATACCAAGCGCTTCATAATTTACGTTGCAAATAGTTATATCGCTCCGGGTCATGGCAGCAAGGCCGATAAAACTACCGACTTCAATCATGTCTGGTAATAAGGTGTGTGAAGTGCCGCTTAATTTTTCGACACCTTCAATCTTAAGAAGGTTAGAACCTATTCCTTCAATTTTTGCACCCATGCGCACAAGCATTTCGCTGAGCTGTACCAGGTATGGTTCGCAGGCTGCATTGAAAATAGTGGTTTTGCCTTCGGCCAAAACTGCTGCCATTAATACATTAGCAGTTCCTGTTACTGATGCTTCATCGAGTAGCATGTATGCTCCTGAAAGTTTAGGTGCTGTAACCCGTGTAAAACCTTTGACTGAATCAAAGTCGAAAGAAGCGCCCAGTTTATGTAAGCCTATAAAGTGTGTATCCAGGCGTCGGCGTCCGATTTTATCACCACCTGGTTTAGGAATACTTCCTTTGCCAAAGCGTGCAAGCATCGGCCCCAACACCATTACCGATCCGCGCAGACTTGAAGCTTGTTTACGGAATTCTTCGGTCTCCATGTAATCCAGGTCAATGGTTTCAGCTTTAAAAGTATAGCTGCCGGCACCTTTTTTTGTTACAGTTACTCCCAAAGCGGCAAGCAGTTCGATCAGCTTGTTTACATCCAGAATATCAGGAATGTTATTTATTGTTACTGCTTCGGTAGTCAGCAATACGGCACAAAGAATTTGTAAAGCCTCATTTTTTGCGCCTTGAGGAGTAATGCTGCCTTTAAGCTGAAGGCCGCCTTGTATTTCGAACGAACTCATGGGGTTAGATTATTTTCAGGCCGAAATTAAAAAATTTGCCATTGCAATGGATTGAATGTGAAAAAGATTTGTTTATATAAAAAATGAGGACCTCACTATTGTGAAATCCTCACTCTTTTACTTTGAAAAGGACGTCGTTCTAGTTTTTACCGAATTTCTTTTTGCGGCCATTGTTATCGTTATTCTTTCCGGTAAACTTATGCTTTTTAAAAGGTTGTTTTTGTTTATCAAGAGCTTGTTGTTTATTGGCTTTCAGGATATCGGTGGTAGAGTGCAGGCGGTCGTCGTCGCGCAGTTTGAGTTTCGTGCCTGAAAGTAAACTCAAATGTTCATGGATCAGTTCATCATTTACAGAATCACGGTTCCAGTTCAGGTACATTTTCTTCAGGTTATTGGCAATCGTCTTTACCAGTAAATCTTTTTCTTCACCTTCTTCGTATTGAACAGCTTTTTCGATCATGCGCTGCATGTATTTGCCATAAGGCCTGAGCTTAATGGTTTCCTGGGTATATGGAACTCTTTTAGGCGCAGGTGCTTCCTCCGGACGAGGAGGCACGGGATATGGTGAATCGATATCAAGTGTAAAATCCGACATCAGGTGCACATGATCGTAAAGTTTGTGCTTGATGTCGACCTGGTCGCGCATATCAGGGTTCATAATTGCCAGGATATTTACAAGTGTGCTTGTAAGCCTGTTACGCTGTTCGCGATCGGGAAGTGATGCAATATAAAGGATCATATTCTGAATATTCCGGCCGTATTCCGAAATCTTCATGGAGCCGCGGGTAGTGTTGTATTCCATACTTTTGAATGCTTTGCTTAAAATGATTGCAGGCCTGAATGTATAATTTTCTTGAAGTAAGGCTTTTGAAATCGATGTTGTTATTTGCCTGGCGTTTTAACCGGCTTATAGAAAATCTATTTATTGATAAAAGAATCCGGAGAGAATCTTATTAAAACTTGGACAAAGGTAATACTATTTTTCAATTAATATTAAAGGTATCATATGACTCAATTATTTTCAATAAAGAAAATCTTGGAAAAATGGCAAAAAGATCAGGCTGCTTTTTTCTAGGTGATGAAATATTATGAAATTACCCATATTATACATTTCATTATTTGGATTTCAGGCTTTATTATTTTCTGCAACTTTTAATTCCGCTGACTTTTCCCTGCGGTGTTCGAAGGAATTCATCCTGAGTATATCCTACCTGATCAGTTGCCTCGCATGATGCGGCAGTGATTCCGCTAATATATTTATCGATTTTTTTCATTTCTTCAACGGTCAACACACCTACAATACCTTTCGAAATATCAACAGGGAAAGCCGTACTCCTGAAATAGTCTAAATAGTCGGTTCCATGTTTACCTTCATGCACGCGTAAGGTGGTTGTTCTATCCCTTTGGTCATCCTGGGTCGTACCTTTCCCATACCCTGAAGCCAGATCCGGATTGCCGTTATACATGGTTCGGATTGTAATTTCGAATGAAGTAGGGTTAACGGCAACATCACTACCACTTTCTGTATTAAATAAACCGTTTATGATATTTTTATTATTTGCTGTCCATCTGTAGTTTCTCCCAAAGTTGCTGGCAGGACCAGTATCATTTTGGGCATTGCCAAAGGTATCAGTAGCAACAATGACTTTGACTTTGCCAATATTTATCGAATACGAATCAATAGTATTCAATAAAGGATCCTTATTCACTGTTGCTCCATCGGGCATAGGAGTTGAAATTTCTTGCCTAACTTCCAGCCACTCCGTTAAATGGTCAATTTTCAAGGCAGGGTTTTTCGCCTGGTTGTCTTTTATCCTGGTAATCAATGAGCGAACTTCAGGAGATGTTAAACCCGTGAGCCGGTTTCGTATCCTGGCATCAGCAAAATCAGTATCATCAATCTCGCCATTATCTATCCTGTCCAGTACTTTTTTCCATTTATTGATTTCATCAGTTTCTTTATCATAGGCTTCCTGTTCAGGTGTATCAACAAAACCTAATGGTCTTCCATGCTGATCTTTGGGTGTTCTTCTGATCTTATTTCCTTGTTGCAGAACATGCGTCAGCTCATGTGCGAGCAATTTCTTTCCTGAATTTGTTTCCGGCGAAAATTGATTTTGATTGAATACAATGTTGTTCCCGGATGTATAGGCTAATGCGTTGATGCTACCGGCTGATTTAGCAGCAACTGTATCTGTATGGATCTTTACATTGCTGAAATCATACCCAAACCGTTCTTCCATAAAGGATCTGGTGTTTCGTTCCAGCGGAGCTCCAGATGATTGCAATGTATGCTCTATCGGTGAAGTATCCAAAGATTCAGTGGTGTTTGATTCTTTTCTTTGCAGTTTTTCTTCATCCTCGCATTTGGCACATTTGCGTTGGACATCCGTTTTTTTATCATCACCTTTCCACAATTCAGGCAGCCGCAATACATCAACTGAAACAAATACTCCTGAACCTTTTGGCAATTGGTCGTCGAACTGTCCTGGCAATGTTCGCATTATCCACATGGGCGATTCACCCGGGTTATTTCCACTTACCAGCATTGGAGTTGCAGGCAGGGTTTGATTTAAAAATCCCTGGAGGTTAATAATACCACCGCCAAACTTAACTTTTATTGAGCCGCCGCTAAATCCAAATCCACCAGATTTGGAGTAAGCTGTGTCAACTCCTAATGTAATATCTGTTTTTGGAATAAAGCTCCATTTCTGGTGCATCATATCCAGGTAAGGCTTAAACTCAAATTCAGTGCTGAATTCTGTTGTTGAGCCTTGATCTGAAGGAAGTTTATATTTAAATGAAGACAGGGGAAAATAATCATGATACGGAATGAGCGAAAGGGGCAAGGCGATATTTTTATCATTCAACAGCTTGATTGTATCGGCCCTGAACCCCGGATTTGTACCAAATACAGTGCCCAGGACTCCCAAGGAACTTAATCCGAAACCAATTATGCCGGCTTTTAATTCTGTTGGCTGATCATCCCAGACTTTCTTTTTTAAAGCATCTGTTTGCGCGTCCTTCCATTCCTCAAATCCCGGTTTATCATCAAGCTGATCTTTTACCACGCCAGCTCCTTCAGTTAATGTTTTTGTGGCATCATCCTGCCGTTGAATAATAGATGGTGTAGGTTTAAAAAAAGTTTCCTGATGCGGAGTATTTGCAGGCATTCTAATTACCCGGTCTGCCATGGCATCGGCTTCTCGTTCGTAAGGATCGTCCACTGCTCCGATAGTTAGTTTAGGCTGGACCTTAACAGGTGAAAAGAAAGTCGTAGATTTAACCTTATTGCTAGTAAAGTTAGTTTTGCTCTTATTATAAACAGGTGTAGCGTAAGGTTGCATAGGTTGAAATTTTCTTGAACTTGTGACGATAAAGAAGATGCAACAGCATTTTGCTTCTGGCTATTTCAGTATGTTATTTTGGGGGCGGTGAAATATATTTTTTCATCATTTCATGCCTGGCATTTGTCACATTTTCTAATTCCGGATTTTTTACAACCGCCTTCTTTAAAGTTGAATTTGTTTTAGCGGTATCCTCCAAAAGATAGTGCGCTGCTGCCACTTTGATGAGATTGGGCTTTTTAGTTTCGGTACCCGTTTCAATTTGCTGTAAGTTTGATTGCAATTGGGCTTTGGCATTCGGATCAGTAGGATTTGTTTTGACTTTATCTATGTTCTTTTGCAAAATTACGTCAGGGGTTGAATAGATATTCCTCAAGTGCAAGGCTTCTTTGTCGTTTGGGTATTTCTTAAGAACTCTTTCGACCTGTTGAATAGCAATGTTTGTATCCCCGAGTACCGCATTTGCCTTTGCTAATAGTTTAATTGAGTCAGGATTTGAAATGTTAGTCACATTCAGGTGTTTTGTAATCTTCTCCAATTGACTTCTGGCTTCCTGATTAGATTGGGCTTTGGTGATATTTGCATTGTTAAGTTCAAACCCGGTTGGTGTGACTTTCATGCTTTTTATCGTAGGCCAACCAATCATAGCTAAGGGAATTAAAAAGAAAAGTAGTAATACCTTGATATCGCGTTTCTGGACGGCCATGATGATCAGAATAATGAGAAGGGTAAAGAAAAGGATTGTCCCCAGGCACAGTAAAACAAATTCGCCTATCGTAAGCTGATTTAATATTGTATCCATAATTTTATTCTTTTAAAGATTGAAAATCAGGCTGGCTATAAAGCTTTCACAAATAATTTCCATGGTACTAATGATCTCTCAACTCATTTTACCAGGATTTGATTTGTTAAAATGCTTTAATTGGCCAAACCATGTTATTCGGACTGTTTTTCTTAAAAATACATCAATGAAATCAAGTTAGTTGTGCTTCTTTTCGAATGAAAAAGTTCACTGAACATTCATTCAATTATTTAAAAATTACCATGTTGCATATCGTCAATAAAGGGCACCATATCTGAGCAGGGTGTTGGCGGAGTTGCTGTTTTGCACAGGTAATAATCCTGTACCAATTCTGCCTGAGATTCCCTGTTGAGGTCTTTGAATTTTTTGCCAGCAGCACGTTGGGAGAGTAAGGTACCTTCCCGCTCATAATCGTACGCTGAGCCGGTGCCCCTGCCTCCAGAGCGTCCATACTTGGATTGAACATGGAGTGCTTGCGGGATGTAAATAGCGCCTACGCTCTCGTATTGAGCAACATGTGTTAGTTCATGCACCACCACATCTAAAGATTCTCCACCCTTCGGGAAATGTAAAACATGGAAAGTGGTAACGGCTCCGCCACTGATGCGGCTTACTAGTGAGTCTACATCAACTCTTATCAGGCTGTAGGGTATCATACCCGGAGGATGTACCACTCCGGATGCAGCAATTTCAGGATCTGTGAGTTTCCTCATTCTGAAAATTAATCCCCATAAAACCTCAGCAGCTTCAAAAAGTCCAACTGCTTCAACTGTATAGAGCAGAAGTTGAAGTGCCCACATTCCTCCGCTCTTTATTCCATCCCAAATCCAACTACCAAATCCTCTGATTCCTTTCCATACCCACATTGCAGCCCCAACAACACCATTCCAGCCCCACCGGGCAAATCCTTTCAACCCCGACCATGCCCAACTCAGGCTTCCTGTTAATGCATGCCACAATTTTTCGAGACTTGGATGTTGAATGAAATCAATAGCCCAGTCTAATCCATTGGATACTCCTGTTGTTATCCAATCTAATGCTCCAGCCAAACCGCGTCCCAGCCAGCTGAATACACCTGATATTCCATTCCAGAGATGGCTGGCTGCACCACTCAGTCCTGACCAGGCCCAGCTTAATGCCACTGTGATTCCTTCCCAGCCATGAACCACAATGCGCCATATCCGTTTAGGCAGGTTGCTGACGAAAGACCATACGTTTGTACCCAATAAGGAAAGTTTTTCCCATAGGAAAGTACCAATCTCCTTAATAACATCAAACGCGGTATTCCCGAACCATCTAATGGCGGCCCACACATGACTGCCGGCACTGCTTAGCCATGACAAGGCAGTGTTTCCCAACGATTGTATACCAGACCAAACCGAAGAAGCAGCACCGCCAAGCCAGGTGGTTGCTGCATTCCATGCGGAACTCACTCCACCTGCAACTGTACTTACTACACTTCTTACACCTCCTGCCACAGCACTGGCAGCAGTCGCAACGCCATGAGCAATAGTTCCGGCAACATCAGCAATACCATGCCCAACAGTGCTTGCGACATTTGCTATTCCATGACCTACCGCACTTGCAGCATCTGCCACCCCATGTCCAACGGCACTTGCAGCATCTGCTACCCCATGACCAATATCGCTTGCAGTTTCTTTAACTGAATCCCATGCATCACCCAGCCAGGATCTTTGGATAACGCCTGTTTTTTGCTGAACCCCTCCTTGCTGCATCGTATGTACCAACTCGTGAGCCAGCAATTTTTTTCCTGAATCAGTATTTGTTTTGTATTGGCCTGAGTTAAAAACAACATTATTACCTGAAGTATAGGCCAATGCATTTATTGAATCAGCACTTTTTGCAGCAAGCCTATTGTCATGGATTTTTACCTGGCCGAAATCGGAATTAAACCTGGTTTCCATGAAAGAACGGGTTGTGTGATCAAGTGGTCTGCCGATACCTGAATTTAATACTTCATGTACAATAGCAGGTGCTGTTGTGACAGATTCTCCGTTTCCTGATTTACGTTGCAATTTTTCTTCCTCTTCGGAACGTTTGCTTTTACGTTGAATACTTGTTATATCCGATGATTTAAAAAATGTATTCCCATGATGAGAAACCGGCATCCGCATCACTTTACCTGCAATTGCTTCTGCTTCCCTTTCCGAAGGATCATCAGTGGCACCAATGCTGAGTTTAGGCTGGATTTGTACAGGCGCGAAGAAAGGTTGTTGCTGATTTTTATGCAAAGCAACAGCTGATGTGCTTTTCGTTTGTTCCGGTGTTGCAAGAGTTTGCATAATTGGAATAAATTAAATCAGGCAATTAGTTTCTACGTCCATTCTATAAAAAGCATTTCATTCATCCACGGTAATTTTATAATTCCAATTCCCCAGGGCAAGTGATTTAATAAAACATCGATGGCCTTTTGTTCCACTCGTAAAAGCCAGCCATCATCAACTCTCAATAGTTTACCATTGCGCTGCAAAAAGCCTTCGCGCAGACCGCCAATACTTGTGTTTTTTAAAACAGCCCAATATTTTACCACTTCCATTAATAAGGCATCACATTCGGTTTTGGTTTCTTCATCAGGCAGTATAGTAGTAGGAACGACTTCATCAATACCGATACCGCATAAAATTTTACTCAGTACCAGGTCAAATTCTTCGGTTTCATCCTTTCCGGTTACAAGGAATTGCATTGCCAAAATTGCTTTTTGTTGCGAAACTGTATCGGTCCAGGCATTTTCTTTTACCAGTTTTAGATTGCCTAAAAGAGCAGGGAGAAACGGGTGCAGCAGAACGAGGCCGGCATTGTCGATATAAATAGTGTCGTCCGGTTTTGTGCTTTTACTGAATTGTTTCTTGTTTATAGTCTCCAGTTCTATGGCACTGAGTGTAGCCGAAGTGCCTGTTTCAGGTTTTTCTGATGGTTTTATCCGGGTTTTCAAAATTTCTGTTTCCGGCAGATTTTCATCAGTTTCCGAATATCGTATTTCTGAAACCAATTGCAGTTTTTTTATTATTTCTCTTATTTCTGATTTCAGATCATCGTTGTTTTCAACTTTAGAAAGCAGGTAAGTAAAGAACTGAAACTCCCGTTTATTATGGTTATCCGTAGCAAATACTTTTAAAATGGCAGCATCTACCTGTTGTCTTTCTGTTCTATTCTGACTATGCTCACCACTTTGGGGTTCATAGATTTTTTTCAGAATCTTCGACAGTAATTCTGTTTCTTGTTTCCTGTTACCGGTATAAGCAGCTATGATTTTTCCATTGAATTCAACTGAAAACTGGTAAGCAATGCGCTCGGCAATTTTTTCCTTCTGCTGGATCAGCTTTTTGAGTTGCGCTACAAGTTTTTCATCTATTTTTAAAAGACTCTCCAATTCTGTAATGGATTTAATTCGTTTGTTCCAGGGCAGGAATCCATGTTCGAGGAAAAAGAAAAATGTTTCGGCAGCTGTTTTTTCTTCAATCCCTTTTCCATCAATCTCTTTCTTATTTACCTGTACCAATCCTTCTTTCAGCTTTAGCATTGCTTGCGAAGCAAATTCCTGTTCCCAGTTTTCCATATTCAGCAGCCCACAGTCGATCTCCAGTTTATCAATTGATGCGTATTTATCTTTCCCAAAGATCTCATCTAGTAATACTTCCATGCGTGGCTGTAACTGTTCGTAAAACATTTCGGTAACACGGTTTTGCAAACCTGCAGGATCATCCATACTATCGAAATTGATTTCGATGATTTGCTTTTGAATAATATGTTGGTTGCCCGCTTGCATTAGCCGGTAGTTAAGTTATCAAATTCACCTGCGTTCATGTGTTTGTTGAAAATGGAATCGTTTAAAATAAACTGTGCTGAGTTTTCACATGCATTTCCTGTTTGGTCGGTTTTACTTACTGTCAAACTTATAGTTACCTGTGAACCAGGAAATACGTCGTTTTGCTGATAGTTAAATACAGCTTCCATAGTGCTAAAGTTCAGGACTCTTCCATCCGCAACGGTCAGATTCCAATTGTACTTTTCTGCATTTGGCTCCTTTGCGGTAAGAACCAGTATTGTCGGGAAAACTGCAACGGGCGAAGTGTTGTGTGAGAGTTTCATCAGGAAGCCGGCATCCACAACTATCAGAGTAATGGTAACATTCACCTGTTTCCCGTTTATCATGTACGAAACATGGAAATCAGTGGTTTGCTTGATATCGGTTGAAGACGGTAAAACATCCAGAGTTGCTTCCCTCAATTTAATGCCATCGCTGCTCAGTACTTTCACAACATCCACTGTCGTTAAATTTGGTTCAAGCCGGAACCTCTTGATATTGCTGCACATTGCAAAGGTCCTGTTCTCAATCTGCAGGTCAATAACCTGGCTGAATTCGGAAGGACATTGTCCATTGGATTCCCTTAGCAGGATAGTATGCGGCAGCGATTCAATTTTGAAAGTTATTGGATCAGGATTGGGTTTTTCAGAAAACAGGTTGCCATCCATTATCCATTCGTACTTGGTTTTATCGCTTATCCCGGTGGATTCATTTTTAAAACCAACAATCATTTCACCGCCTTCAGTTTTTGTTTCGAAACTGAATTTAGCTACCGGAGTCTCAAATACTTCAACAGTGGTTGAAGCTGATTTGCCATTTGCTGTATTAGTAAGAACTACCTGGCCCGGAGTTTTTTCGGTTGGCGTGATAAAAAAGGAATTCCCGTATGCTTTTGTGTTTACGCCATCGCCACTCAC
>CAIWMA010000164.1 GCA_903913645.1 uncultured Bacteroidales bacterium
CGGAACTATTTACAGGTAAACCACCTTAATAAAATAGATGTAGAGCTACCCGAAGATGAACCAGCAGAAAAACCTAAAAAAGAGAAAGGGCAGACTCAAAGACTTAGTTTTGAATTGTTCAGGCAAGGGAAAACAGTTGAGGAAATAGCCTCAACGCGTTCGTTAACCATTTCAACAATCGGTGGACACCTTGCCATGTTTGTTGCCGCGGGTGAACTCGAAATCCTGAAATTGATATCCAAAGAGAAACTTGAACTGATCAATTCCTATTTCAGAAACGCTGAAACCGCTTCACTCTCCGAAGCTTTGGCTGCCCTGGGAAATAAAGTTTCGTATTGGGAAATGAGGATGGTACTGCTATATATGCAGAGTTCTCTACCGGATTAAGAAGATTCGTAGATTATCTTCAACTTGAAATATAAATCACCTCCGCTGATTCCTCGAGGAAACTATTCCAACTGCCTTAATTTGCTGTCAAAAAGTCATATCAATCTATTGGTATAATTGTTGAATTGACTTCCCTATGCAAAATAATCAATTCGATACCAGCTTTATAACTGCTAAAGACAGCCAGTTATTAGACATATATTCTTCTACAGTTACCGGCGTGGTAAGAAATACCGCGCAGGCCGTGGTTCATATAAAAGTAATTAAAAAGATAACCAATCCGCAAACTCACCAATCAGTTGAGCAGGTTGGTTCAGGGTCCGGGTTTGTGATTTCATCGGATGGTTTTATTGTCACGAACAATCATGTAATTGAAAACGCAATATCCATAAAAGCATCTTTTGCCGATGGCCAGGAACTGAATGCAACATTGGCCGGCACTGACCCTTCAACAGATATTGCTGTTTTGAAAGTTTATGACGGTGATCTTAAACCCCTGCAATTTGCCAACTCCGACATGCTGGAAGCAGGGCAGATTGCCATTGCCATCGGCAATCCTATGGGGCTTCAGCATACAGTAACGGCAGGTGTAGTTAGCGCAACCGGCCGGTCGTTAAGAGCAAATAATGGTCGCATGATCGATGATGTGATACAGACTGATGCAGCGCTTAACCCGGGAAACAGCGGCGGCCCGCTGGTAAACTCCGAAGGCAGGGTAATAGGAGTAAATACAGCAATGATACCCAACGCACAGGGATTATGCTTTGCTGTTTCATCAAACCTGGCAGCACATGTGGCCGGCCAGTTGATACTACATGGCAAGGTAAAGAGAGCGCAACTTAGCGTGGCAGCACAACCTGTAAACCTGACCCAACGGATAATCGGGGCTAACCAGCTGAAAACGTATTCAGGTGTTTATGTATTTGAAATTGTTACCAATGCAAAAGTCAACAACAGCCAAATGATTGTAGGTGATATTATTGTTGAATTTGATGGAAAACCTATTGCCACTATCGACAACCTGCATAAATACCTCACGGAAGATGTAATCGGAAAAAAGATTGAACTTGGAGTGTTGAGAGGCGGACGAAAGCAAACAATAACAGTGGTCCCTGGTGAATTAAAATAACAATTATTATACGAAATATTATCGCTTAATAAACCTGGATTCAATCCGGCTCATTACTTCAATCCTGTGATTTTTACTCAGCGGGAGCCTCATCGAACTTGTGATAACTTCATTGCCATCAATGGTTTGAATAGCAGAAATTGCTACCAGAAAAGACTTATGTATCCGCACAAAGAGTTCAGCAGGCAGTTGCTCTTCTATACCTGAAAATGTGAGATACGTAATGTATTTTTTTTGCTTCGTATAGATGATTACATAATTAGCCATGGCTTCAATGTAAACCACCTCGGCCATCATAATTTTTTCAATCTTTCCGTTGCATTTTACAAAGAAGAAATCACTGGTAATGCTGACTTCCTTATTACGTGCATGAAGATAATTCTGTGCTTTTTCAACAGCTTTCAGGAACCGTGCAAAGGAAATTGGTTTGAGTAGATAATCAACCACATCAAGTTCAAAACCTTCCAAAGCATATTCGGAGTAAGCAGTCGTAAAAATTACCAATGGCGGTTCGGCCAGTGCTTTTACAAATTCTATTCCGGTGAGTTTGGGCATTTGAATATCCAGGAAAATCAGGTCTATTTTATGCTTTTGCAACAAACCGGCAGCCTCTGCCGCACTCTTGCATTGGGCAACCAGGTTCAGATAATCTATTTGCCTCACATATTCCATCATGCCTTCGCGGGCAATAGGTTCATCATCCACTACAAGACAATTAATCATGGTATTGGATTTTTAGTGTTGTTTCATAGGTGTTTTCGTTACGATGCCTTGTTATTGAGTGCTTTCCGGGATAGAGCAATGCCAGCCTTCGTTCAAGGTTTTTCAATCCAAGGCCGCTCGAATTCTGCAGTAAATCGGTACCATCCGAAGCGTTAAAGGTATTTACTACATTTACCACAAACCGAGAATCCTGCTCTAAATAGATGGTAATGTAGAGTTTATTTTTCGAGGGATCTTTAAAATTAGAAATATGCTTAAATGCATTTTCAACAAGAGGTAGGATGAGCAGAGGCGCGATCTTAAATGAGCCGATATCAACAGGCAATTTCAACTTTAAATCCGTACCTGCTTCCATCCTGAGCTGCTGTACGGTGATAAAATTTTCGATATACGCCAGCTCTTTCGAAATGTCAATCTTATCAGTATTGCATTCGTAAAGCTGGTAGCGCAACATCTCCGAAAGCTTCTCAACAGAGTTACGGGCTTCGTTGTTCTCCTTTTGAATTTGAAAGTAGATGGTATTCAGAACATTAAACAGGAAATGTGGATTTATCTGTGCACGCAGAAAAGCCAGTTCTGTAGTCACCTTTTCATTTTCAACTTCATACAAATGCTGCTCCATACCAAAACGATCGATTATTATCTGTATGGCACCGCTTATAACGATGACAATACAATTGATTATAAAAAAGGCTGCAGAAATAGCTTGTATGACACCGATGTTCGAAAATATCGATTTCCCGCTCAATACATAATAAAAGGCTCCCCCCAGAAAATACGTCACCACTGTATTTACAAAAGCAACCAGAAGCAATGCACCAATAAATTTCCTGATTAATTTTCGATATAAAAGCTTTGGCACCAGCACTTTTGAAGACAAATAAGCCGGAAATGCAGTAAAACCGGTAACAACAAGCGTGGAAAGAAATTGATATAAAAATGGCGTTTTGAAGTCGTAAATGAGATACAAAAGGAAAATGGTGAGAATAATCCACAAAAGAAGATATATTCCGAGCTCCGTTTTTCTAATTTTCAGGTTCATACAAGCACCTATTTTAACCCATGCAATTTACGGCAAATTCCTGATGATTGCTTTTTAGCTTATCAAGAATATCTGGTGCTTTATCCTTTATTTCCATCCTGTGGTGTAAAACCACTTTATCGCTTCTCACTAAGTAAGTAAATTTACGGTAATAACCATTCAACTATTGAGAATATAAAATTAAGTGAATAAACTATTTATCGTTTACTGAGAATCCAAAATCAATTTAGCAACATCCTGCTGCCGGATTCACCACTCAACTTTCTTGTATATCGGGCTTTAAGTCATAAAAAACAAATCAATAACAATTTAAATTATTTAATCATGCAAAAAAACCACACAATCCTGATCTGCCTGGTATTGATAACGGGCTTCTGTTCAATGCTTACATTCAGCTGTAAGAAAGATGATTCCAATAATCCGGCGGATGAAACCACTGTAAAAGACATCGACGGGAATGTTTACAAAACAGTTAGCATAGGCGACCAAACCTGGATGGCCGAGAACCTGAGAACTACCAGGTACAATGACAGCACTTTGGTACCATTGATAGTTTATGGCAAATCAAATCCGGCTATTATAGGCCCTTTTGTTTGTACATATAAATTCACCACCAATGCCGATACTATAAAAACCTATGGCCGGCTATATAACTGGCTCGCGGTGACTGCAGGCAACGGCAAACTATGCCCCAAAGGATGGCATATACCCTCAGATGCAGAATGGACAACTTTGACGAATTACCTCGCCGCACATGGGTACAACTATGATGGCTCCCCAGCCGCAACTGCGGCTCCGGGTACAACTCCTGATAACAGGATAGCAAAGGCCCTGGCGTCATCAACAGGTTGGCTTTCATCGGCAATGGAAGGTTCGGTTGGCAACACCGATTTCCCGGACAAATGGAATGCAACAGGGTTTACTGCTATGCCTGGTGGAGCCAGGACAGATGTTGGCGCATTCGTTCAAATGGGTATAGGTGGTTTTTGGTGGACCAATACAGAGAACAGTGCAAATACTGCCAATGCCTTCGGCCGTTCGCTGATTAACAGTTACTACAGCATTAACTCAGGTACAACCAGCAAATCGTGTGGCTTTTCAGTTCGTTGTGTTAAGGGATATCTGGCACAATAACATTTTAATATAGTTCATTTGCATTAAAAAAGTCACATTGATTTAGCTGGGTTATATGTATCCGTATTTAACTTAAATCTCACTAAACAAAGAGCCAACTTTATGAAAACAATTTTACTTCTTTTCTTTTTTCTATTTTCTATCTCCATTCTTAATGCGCAAAACCCCGAG
>CAIWMA010000165.1 GCA_903913645.1 uncultured Bacteroidales bacterium
AGTTTATACCTGATGTTACAACGGTAAAAGTTCCTGGTATTTTCCGTGGCCGACCTGTGATCAGTACTGCAAAAGTGGATGAAAAAGAGTTAAAGGAATTGTGCCCTGTTGAAGCTATTTCTACAAACCCGGTACGTATTAGCCTTGGGAAATGCACCTTTTGTGGTGAATGTGCCATGCGTTTTCCCGAAAAGATTACTTTCACAACCGATTATAAAATTGCAGCAAATGAGCTGGAAAGCCTTATTATTAAAGAAGGCGACGACAAACCAATTTCTATAAAGGTCGAAAAAGTAAGAAATGAAATTCACAGCCTGTTTGGAAAATCACTGAAGTTGCGTCAGGTTTCTTCAGGCGGCGACAACAGTTGCGAATGGGAACTTGGTGCTGCAAACAACGTTCAATTTGATATGGGGCGCTTTGGTATTGAGTTTGTTGCTTCACCCCGACATGCCGATGGAATTGTAATTACCGGTCCAATTACAGAAAATATGGCCGAACCATTACAGATTTGCTACGATGCAACTCCTGATCCGAAAATCATAGTTCTGGTTGGTACCGACGCCATCAGCGGTGGAATATTTGCTGGTAGTCCGGCCCTGGAGCGTAGTTTTCTGGAAAGGTACCCTATCGACTTATATATTCCCGGCAACCCCGCGCATCCGTTAACTATTATTAATGGGTTATTGGATCTGACGAGGAAACTGAAGTGAGTGAGAGTTAATTAATAGAAAATAGTTAGTAATAAATAGAAAATAGTACATTCAAGTTTTGATTAAAGCTTTAATATCTTTTCCAACGTATTAGGATTTCTGGTTGTGGCCGGTATCCCGGTTAATTTCTCGATAAAACTGTTCGGGAAACCGAAATTACCTTTATATTCAGTTGAAACTGAAATAAAATCCTTTCTGGTGTGATAAATCATCTCAACATCCTGGTTCTTAGAAAATGAGGGTACATCGATTTGAACAGAAAATTCTTCTTTAGCGAAAGTAATATAATATTTTCGGTCATCATCTGATTTTAACCTGCACGATTCCAGCGATTTAAGCACGTTTTCAATTTCAAACTGTTTCCGGAGAATTACATCTGTATGAAATCCAAAATGCTTTTCAATCAGGTTTTCTATGGCCAGAATCAGGTGATTTGTATCCTGAACTTCGGAGTTAAACAACAGGTTGCCGCTTTGAATATAGGTTTTCACATCAGTAAAACCCGATTCAGTCAACACCTTCCGCAAGGCTTCCATTTTTATAAGTTTCTGACCCGAAACATTTATACCGCGAAGGAAAGCAACATATTGTTCCATAAAAACAGTCTTAAATCATCGATTTAAATGCGATGAAACTATAAATCGTCTAGAATCTGAACAAGGGCCGTGCCACTCCCATCATTCCCCAGGGTACCATCGACAGTATCAGAAATAAGGCAATGCCGGTATAGATTAACGTCCGTTTGTGTTTACTGTTTGAATCAGTTTTGCGCTTAACCAGGATGCTGCCTGTTTGCGCTAGAGCTATTGCTATTACGTTAACAAAAGCATGCTCAACCGCCCAAAACCGCAGAACTGAATCTTTCATGGCAGCGCCGAAATTGCTCATGGCCTGGGCCGTAAAAGGGCTAAGGAAAAAATACATTATTAAACCTACCAATAACTGAAGATGAAGGCTGCTTAAATAAATCAGGGCCCATTTTTTTTGAAATGGACTGTACTCTGATTTTGCGGAAAGTCCTATTATTGCTGATGCAATAACAACTATTCCGGCAACAAGAATAAGCCATCGGTTCCAGGAGTGAAGAAAAAGTGTAATGTTGTAAATTGTGTTCATTAAGTATGTTTTGTATTATAAACCAATGGCGGTATGCTTTTGTTTTGAAATTTCCGAGATAAAATTATAAGTATTCCATTGGCTTGATTAAAAAGTATTTTAGTTACATTTTATGCAAATTCCACAGATTTATAGTGCTAACAGCAGTTCATTAAAGTAGCTTTGATCAGTGCCACGATCATTTGCCGGCAAAATCTGCGTAATCTGTGGCGTATATCTGTTTGTTAATGTTTAAAAATAACTTTATAGTGATGAAAAAAATATTCAAAAAATCATAGGGTATTTTCATCCTGAAGTATCTTATAGATGTAACACCGCCACAAATTACTAATTTATAAATACCTTAAGCCATGAAAACCTTGATTCACAACGTAATGCGCCTTGGCATCATCGTCATTTTTATGTCGGGCTGCGGCTCAGCAATCGCTCAGAACGGTAGCGATCCCTATTTTACAGTTACCGGTCAGTTAAAGGATGCCAAAACCAATGAAAAGATTATCTACGCCACCATTTCTGTTCCCGGAACAGGAATAGGTACTGTATCCAACTCTGAAGGCGAATTTATTCTAAAAGTAAGTAAATCCAGTAATGTCGATATTTTCGAAGTATCGCACCTGAGTTATGCAACCAAACAATTTAAAATCAGTGAATCAATAGGGAAAGATAAATCATTTTATCTTGAGCCACAGGCTATTATGCTTAAAGAAATTTCTATTATTCCGAATGATGCCAGATCGGTAGTCGAAATGGCTTTAAAGAACATTAGGAAGAATTACAGTGAAGTTCCCAATATGATGACTGGTTTTTATCGTGAAACTATAAGGCAACGCCGCGAATACCTGGCGATCTCGGAAGCTGTAGTCGATATTTATAAGTCGCCATATACAACCACGCAAAACGACCAGGTAAAAATATACAAAGGCCGCAAAGGAACAAATGTTAAAAAAGCGGATACTTTAATGGTTCAACTGCAGGGCGGTCCAAACGTTTCGATGTTACTCGACATTGTTAAAAATACCGACCTCAGCATTGCACTGGATAACCTTGATAACTACCAGTTTGAGTTTACTACCATGGTAAATATCGACGATAAACTGAATTGGGTTATCAACTTCTCACCAAATGTTGTTAAAGAAGAGCCGCTTTATTACGGCAAACTTTACATTCAACAGGATAATATTGCCATAACCAGGGCAGAATTCAGTCTCGATCTGAATGATGTAGATAAAGCTTCACGTGTATTTGTTCAGAAAAAACCTATGGGATTGATTTTTCTTCCAACCTCAACAAGCTACCTGGTAACTTATAAGTCACAAAAGGACAAATATTACCTAAATTATGTACGTGTTGATCTTAAATTCCGCTGCGACTGGAAAAAGAGACTTTTCAAAAACTACTATACGGTTATGTCGGAAGTGGCTATTACCGACAGGCATGAAGATAATATCGTTAAATTTGCAAACCAGGAAACATTTAAGGCAAATATGGTATTTGCTGATAAGGTTCAAAACTTTGCTGATCCTGATTTCTGGGGTGGTTCCAATATAATTGAACCTGAAGAATCGATTGAAATTGCTATTAAAAAGCTTGCGAAAAGTATGAAGACGGAATAATATATTTTGGATGGTTAAAGTCGGATGTCGGAGGGGTTTGCCTTCCGACTTTCGATTTTCCGAAACATTCTAAAATAGGTTAGTGGAAATATAATCCCTGAATCCTAAATATTGCACAAATAATGTCCCTGATTGATATATACATACAACGGAAAATACAAGGTGGCGACATCAGGGAATTTGAACGGCTTTTTGTAAAGTATTATGAGCCACTTTGCGGGCAGGCAAATAAAATACTCAGGGACATGGATACGGCGGAAGATATTGTGCAGGAGTTTTTCTATAATTTCTGGAAAAACAGGGAGACGTTCAGCCCGAAGTTATCCTTAAATGCATACTTGTATCAATCTATCCGCAACAACGCATTACATCATCTCCAGCACCTAGCAGTGCGCGAAACTTACGCACAACATATCATCAATGATTCATTTGGTACGGAACCTGAGGATAGCCAGGAAGGTGTTGAAATGGAAGAACTAAACAGCGTTATAACCGCAACATTGAAGCAGATGCCAGAGCGGTGTTCAACGGTTTTCAGGATGAACAGGTTCGAAGGAAAGAAATACCGCGAGATTGCCGAGATTCTGTCTATTTCGGTTAAAACTGTTGAAGCCGATATGGGGAAAGCACTTCAGTTTTTCAGATCATCGTTGAAAGAATTTACCGGGGAGGAATTGAAAATCAGTAGTTAACAGTGAAACCAGAAACCAGAAACTGGAAACTGGAAAGATTGAAACCCTGAAACCCTGAAACCCTGAAACTCTGAAACCCTGAAACTCTACAACACACAACCCTTAAAATGCTACTCGTATGAAAACAAACTATAATAACCAGCAATATGATGAAACTCTTGCGAAATACCTGAGTGGGGAGATGAGCGAGGTTGAATTACGTGATTTTGAAAATGAAATTGCTGTTTCGGAAGAGAATAAAACCAGTATTGAAAAAATGAAAAAACAATGGTCAGCTATGAAAGGATATAAGGACCCTAAGTCGCCCGATACCCAGCATGCGTGGAATAAACTACATGCCAGGCTCGGTGAGGAGAAACTTATTCCATTAAAGATTGAGGAGACAAAAAGAAGTTTGGTGCCTGCATTTTTGAGAGTAGCTGCAGCAATTTTGATTTTAATTGGGGTAGGTGCTGTAATTTATATTCAGACGAACCATAAGTCTCCTATGGAGTTAGTAAGTGTTGATACTGGTAATGAAGCAAATACGCTGATCAAAACGCTAAACGATGGTTCCGTAATTTATATCGCCCAAAACTCGCTATTTTCCTTTCCAAAAGAATTTAAAAGCGAATCGCGTAACGTAGAACTTAAAGGAGAAGCATTTTTCGATATTGCATCCAATCCTGAAAAACCATTTATAATTGAAACAGGTGAAGCCTTTATTGAAGTATTAGGAACAGCGTTTAGCGTCAAAACACAGAACGGAAGCGGTTTTGAGCTTATTGTCGACAGGGGAAAAGTAAAGGTTACTCTTAAGAATGATCCTTCGCATTCTCAACTGGTTGTAGCCGGCGAAAAGATAAATGAAGTAAGGAACAGTCTCGTAAAAACGAAACAGCTTGCTGGTCAGTCGAATATATGGTACAAACAACGAATGCACTTTAAAGATGAATCGCTTCTGAATATAATTAGTGTGCTTAACCGGAATTTCAATACTACATTTGCAATAGCTGAAAAAGAAACCGGGAACCGCAAACTCACAGTTACATTCAATAACGAAACTGCCGAAACGATGACACAGCTCATTTGTGTGACCCTGAACCTGAAAAGCCAAACTATAAATGGGTCTGTTGTATTATCTGAAAACAGGGAAGACGCAAGGAAGAATTAATCTTCAGTTCAACAGCGTTTTTGCTTTCCGGATTTACCCTAAGAGTCTGCACACCTGCTGTGTGTCTGACACTTTAACTTTATTCTTAACACTTATTTTTTTTCTTTTTGTTAATGTATTATTCGCCCAGGAATCATTATTAGACAAATCAATTACTATTCCTAAACAACATACCACGCTTTATAATGCACTCAACCTGATATCCGAAAAATCTGGTTGCCTTTTTATTTATGATAGTCAGGTAGTCGAGAGCGATAAGCATGTAAAGTTAGTTGCTGAAAATCAGCCGTTAAAAGAAATCCTGGATAATATTATAGCCAACCCGGATATTGCTTATAAAGTAATTGGTGAGCATATCCTGATCTATAGTATAAGAAAGAAAAATATTCCTTTACCCCAACCAATTCCTGTGGTACAAACTCACGACACCATCAGGAATATAATTATTAAAGGGCACATCTTCGACAGCGAAAATAAGTCAGCAGTACCCTTTGCCAGTATCGGAATTGTTGAAGAAAATATTGGTACGATTTCAAATATGGATGGCTATTTTACTTTGAAAATACCAGCTTCCTATGCCGGATCATCGTTGGTTGTGTCGCATATTGGTTTCATGAGTCAGAAAATCCCCATTCAATTGCTTAAGGAACAAAAGGTCGATATTTTTCTTGAACGCCGCATCATCTCTTTGCAGGAAGTTATCATTCGTTATATCGACCCGAACACCATTATCGCGAAAGCCATGGAAAAACGGAACTTAAATTATAACGATGATCCCGTTTATACGACATCATTTTACCGTGAGGGTGTCCAAAAAAACAGTCGCTATATCAGTTATTCGGAGGCTGTATTTAAAATTTATAAGTCGCCTTTTACACATGACGAACATTCCGACCAAGTTAAAATGCTTAAATCGAGAAAGATAGAAAACATAAATCCAAAAGACACAGTTTTCCTTAAATTGAAAGCGGGTATTCTTTCGGCG
>CAIWMA010000166.1 GCA_903913645.1 uncultured Bacteroidales bacterium
AAAAGGGATAACAGCCTTATTGTGCTCCGGCTGTAATTGCCGAGCCCGCTGCGGTTAAACAGCGCACGTTTAGCGTCGAATCCTATGTTCATTTTTTGAGTTGTGAGAGGTGAAAAAGAGAGAAGCGATTGGGAGACAAGGCGAGGGGCGACAAAGAGAGAGGCGAAGGTGATTGATTAACTTCCGTCTTCCGACTTCCCGCTTTTTTTTATCTGAATCTTAGAAAGATACGTCATATTCCCGCAACGCTTCATTCAACGATGTTTTCAGATCGGTTGAAGGTTTTCGCTGGCCAATGATCAAAGCGCAACTAACCTGGTATTCGCCGGCGGGATATTGCCGGGTATACGAACCAGGAATTACTACTGATCTTGGCGGAACATATCCTTTATATTCTTTTGGCTGACTTCCGGTTACATCAATTACACGGGTGCTTTGAGTAATTACAACATTTGCACCCAGCACAGCTTCAGTCGCAATCCTGGCACCTTCAACAACTATGCATCGCGATCCGATAAAACAATTGTCTTCGATAATAACCGGAGCAGCCTGCACAGGTTCCAGCACGCCTCCGATTCCAACACCTCCGCTAAGATGAACATTTGATCCAATTTGCGCACAACTGCCGACTGTTGCCCAGGTGTCAATCATGGTTCCGCCGCCAACCCATGCGCCAATATTTACGTACGAAGGCATCATGATAACGCCGGGTGACAAATAAGCGCCATAACGGGCAATTGCATGTGGTACAACCCGAACGCCGAGTTCTTTATAATTATGTTTCAACGGTATTTTATCGTGAAATTCCATAGGGCCTGCTTCCATCACTTCCATTTGCCGAAGCGGGAAGTACATAATAACAGCTTTTTTTATCCATTCGTTTACTTTCCATTCTGTGCCAACAGGCTCGGCAACGCGGATTTTTCCCTTGTCGAGAAGTTCAACTAACTGGAATACAGTATTTTTAGTTTCTTCGATTTTCAGGAGCGAACGATCGTCCCAGGCTTTTTCAATTATAGATTTTAGATGGTCCATGCATTTTGATTTACATTTCAAAATTAATGATTTTAAACAGAGGAGGTGAAAAGAAATGTGATTATTGTGTTCAATGCGTCAGAAATACCTGATTGGTAGCTGTTTTCGAAGTTAATTATTTTTACTTTTGCAGAAAATTTGAACTTGGGAAGAATAATAGCCATTGATTACGGCCAGAAGCGTGTTGGGCTAGCAGTTACTGATGAACTCAGAATGATAGCAGTTGCATTGGGTACAGTACATTCTAAAGACGTTATTGCTTTCCTGAAAGATTATGCTTCACGCGAAAATGTGGATTGTTTTGTTGTTGGATATCCGTTGACATTGCAAAACCAGCTTTCGGAATCGGCACGGTTTACTGAACCATTTGCGAAACACCTGCAGAAAATGTTCCCCAATATTCCTGTTGAGCGTATGGATGAGCGGTTTACCTCAAAAATGGCAACGGCTGCCATTCTCGAATCAGGAGCCAAAAAGAAGGACCGCCAGAATAAAGCTTTGGTGGATAAAGTGAGTGCTGTTATTATTCTTCAATCATTTATGGAAATGAAAGCAATGCAACAATGAACCATAGTTGGCTAAATATGTTTATTTTGATGAAATAATAAGATTAACATGAAGGGCGATAGGGCGAAGAGCGACAAGGCGAAGGGAAACAATCGGGATTTAAGATTGCAAATTCGAATCTTAACTTTTGAACTTTGAAAACACAGGAAATTAGCGTTTAGCACTAAATCGATCAGCACATTACTGCATTAATACATTAGCACATTAAAACATTAAATTATAATATGATTCTTCCTGTAGTAGCCTTTGGACATCCTAATTTACGCAAAACAGCCGTTGAAATTACGCCTGAATACCCTGGCCTGCAACAACTTATATCCGATATGTGGGAGACCATGTACTTTTCAGTAGGAGTGGGACTTGCAGCTCCTCAAATCAATAAACAGATCAGGATTTTTACTATTGACGCTACTCCTTATGAAAAGGAAACTCCTGAAACCAAAGATTTTAAAAAGGTATTTATCAATCCTAAAATAGTTGAGGAAAAAGGTGAAGAATGGGCTTTCAGCGAAGGTTGCTTAAGCATTCCTGATATTCATGAGGATGTATTTCGTAAATCTGACGTACATCTGACCTACTATGATGAAGAATTTAATTTTCACGACGAATGGTTTGATGGAATTCTTGCCAGGATCATACAGCATGAATACGATCATCTTGAAGGAATTCTGTTTGTAGATAAAATTCACCCCTTGCGTAAAATCATGATTAAACGTAAATTACAGGAAATTTCAAAAGGCATAACCGAGGCAAAGTATAAAATGATTTTCCCTCCTAAGAAACGTTGATAATTTTGGTGTATTGGATAAGGTTCAGATACACAGGTGAATAAGTAAAGTATTCCCTGATCTGACATCTGATGTCACACATCTAACATCCAAAACCCAATATCCTTGCTTATTCGTTTCCTGAAAAATCTTCAGTAAGCATAGTCTTAAGTCCTGATGCTTTAATATCCATTGAGAGTTCGCCGTTACGGCAGTATGAAATACGTCCTGTTTGTTCAGAAACAATTATTGCAATAGAATCATTTCTCTCCGTGATGCCAATAGCAGCGCGATGACGAAGTCCGAGTTCCGTAGGAAGATCCGTTATAGCTGAAACCGGCAGAATACAACGAGCTGATTTAATTTTATTATCGCTTATAATAACAGCTCCGTCGTGCATGGGATTATTTTTATAAAATATGCTTTCAATAAGCTGATCCGAAATAATCGCGTCAACAGCTAATCCTGTTTCTTTATATTCAGTCAGATCATTTTTCCGACCAATTACAATCAATGCGCCCGTTAGCGAATGCGACATTCGGTGACAGGCTTGTACAACAGGATCGATATCAGCAAGGTTGCTGTTTTCCAGCTGAAGTTTTGAAAATAGCGCCCTGAACCGGTTGCGGGTAATAAATCCTGGTGAACCAATTGCTAACAGGAATTTTCTTATTTCAGGCTGAAATACAACTATAAATGCAATAAATCCTACGGATGTGAAGGCTCCCAACAAATCGCTAAGCAGGTCCATCTGCAACGATTTTACCAGACGCCATATAACGAAAATAGCTAAAATACCAAGAAAAATATTAACTGCCGCTGTGCCTTTAAGTAATTGATAAAGAGAAAACAACAATAAGGCAACCAGCAGAACATCGATTACATCGAGTACCCTGACATGAAGAAAAAGAGGTATAAGTAATGTGATCATAATTATTTCATTGTGTCGATTGCAAATATACTTATTTCGAAGCTTTGATGAGTGTTTCGGCCAGCAATATCATTTGTACAGCTTCTTTCACATCGTGAACACGCAGAATATCTGCACCATTGAGTAATGCTGCCAGGTGTAATGCGGATGTTGCCGGCAAAGCTCCTTCAGGAGAGATTTCCAATAATTTGTAAACCATCGATTTACGGGAAATTCCAACCAGAATTGGAAAACCGTATTGTTTAAAGGCACTTAGTTCGCGAAGCACTCTGTAGTTGTGTTCCATGGATTTGCCAAAACCAAAACCAGGATCGAGGATTACCTGCCCGATTCCGGATTCATGCAAAAGTGAAATATTCTTTTCGAAAAAAAGACTGATTTCAGTTGTAACATCCTCATAAACCGGGTTAGACTGCATTGTTACAGGTGTTCCCTGCATATGCATCAAAATATATGGTAATGAAGTGTCGGCAACAGTTTTAATGAGCCCGGGATCCATACTTCCACCTGAAATATCATTTATAATTCCCGCACCCGCATCTGCTGAATGTCTGACCACTTCTGACCGGAAAGTATCAATAGAAAAAACGATTCCAGGATGCCGTTTAACGAGTAATTTCAATGCTGGAATTAGGCGTGCTATCTCTTCTTCTTCGCTCACATGGCTCGCACCCGGACGAGTGGAAACAGCTCCAAGATCTATTATGGACGCACCATCCTGAATCATTTTTTCAGTCTGAGCAATCCATGCGTCTTCATTGGCATAACGTCCGCCATCGAAAAATGAATCCGGCGTTAAATTTAATATGCCCATTACCAGAGGTTTATCTGTATGAAGCATATTATTGCCACAAATCAGGGTCTTATTTCCGGGAAAAGGTGTACTTTTATCACTCCAAAAACTCATGGTTTCTTTATTGAAATCGGCTACAAAGTTATTGATTATATGCCTGAAAAAACTTTTCAACAATACGATAATGTGATACATGCATGCCGAAAGGTATTCATGGCCAAAAATCACGATTACGGCACCGCATGGCGGATTCTGAGAACTTCATCCATTACCGACCAGATTTACATCAAAGCAAGCCGGATACGCAGCATTGAAGAGAAAGGCGAAAGCAAAGTAGATGAAGGTATCAGGCCTGAATTTATCGGAATGATCAATTATTCGGTGATGGCATTGATTCAGCTTGAACTGAAATCGGCGGAAGAACCACATATGGATGCAGATATTGTTGGTGCAAAATATGATTCATTTACAGCAATGGCCAGGGACCTGATGGCCGATAAGAACCATGATTACGGCGAAGCATGGCGGCAGATGCGAATCAGTTCTCTGACTGACATTATCCTCATGAAGTTGCTTAGAATCAAACAAATAGAAGATAATAACGGGTTGACCCTGATGTCGGAAGGCCTCGACGCCAATTACCTTGATATTATAAATTACTCAGCTTTTGCGCTGATTATGTTGGATCAACAAATCTAATTTTTATGAAGCAGATAGCTAATATCAGCAGAATTCTGATCGGGTTAGTGTTTGTGTTTTCTGGATTTGTAAAAGGTGTAGATCCTTTAGGCTTTGGCTATAAGCTTGAAGATTATTTCATAGCTTTTAACTGGGAGTTTTTTATTCCGTTGGCACTTTTTTTCTCCATAGTTCTTTGCACTATTGAGTTCGTTACCGGTGTTATGTTATTGCTTAACGTCCAAATGAAGATTACTTCATGGCTTTTGTTGGCAATGATGCTGTTTTTTACTTTGCTTACGCTGAATGATGCAATTTACAGCCCGGTACCCGATTGCGGATGTTTTGGTGATGCTATTAAACTAACTAACTGGCAGACTTTTTATAAAAACTTGGTTTTATTGCCATTAGCTATCCTGGTATTTAGCTACCGCAAGAAATACAAGCCTTTCACCAGTTCCGGAAAGCAATGGTTGCTCGCATTGTTCTTTATAGGAGTGTTCAGCTCATTTTCCTATATGTGCTATAGCCATTTGCCGGTAATCGATTTTACAGAATGGAAAATTGGGCATAAGTTATTTCCTGAAAATCCAAAACCGGTTAATTTTTTTCTTACCTATAAAAATAAAAAGTCGGGCGAAGTAAAGGAATATCAGTCACCTAACTATCCATTTAGCGACAGTACATGGATGGCGCAGTGGGAATTTGTTTCCCAGCGCGTAGAAGACCCGAATATGTATTACGGAAAATCACTTATTATCAGCGATACAGCTGGAAATACTGTTACCGAAAGTATCATCCGGAACCCAGATTATCAATTGATTGTTAATTCGTATGATTTATCAAAATCAAATGTTGATGCGTTTAAAAAGCTCAACGATTTCTCTGCGAAAGCATATGCTGACAATATTGCAACGGCAGTCCTGGTAAGTTCAACGCCGGCAGATATCGCCAAATTTGTAAATCAAAATAGGCTTCAGCTGGATTTTTATACAGCAGATGACATTGCGCTCAAAACAATCGTGCGATCAAATCCTGGTTTATTGTTAATGAAAAATGGTGTGATCCTGAAAAAATGGCACTATAGTGATATTCCTGATTACGAGGACTTTAAGAAATCACTTGGAAGCAGGTAGTCAGGAGTTAAGGCCATTCCTAAATAGTTAAGAACCAAGACACAAATTCCAAGTCCCAAAACCCAAATCCCAAACAACAATTGAATGACCATCGGATGACCATTGACAGACAACATGTTTAAAAATTCAGAAACTTGAAACCCTGAAACCTGAAACCTGAAACCCAGAAACTAGAAACCCTGAAACCCTCCCATGCTCCGCTACGCTTTTATTCGCCTTATGTATGGTATACTTGTGCTTTTTGGAGTAGTTACTTTGGTGTTTTTCCTGTTTAATGTTTTGCCCGGGGATCCTGCCAGGATGATGCTGGGACAGCGGGCCGATATCGCTTCAGTAGAAGCTATAAACAGAGATTTGGGCCGGAATAAACCACTGGTTGTACAATACCTTGGTTTTCTGAATGATGTTTCACCTGTTTCATTTCATAATTTGACGGATCCTGCAAGTACTTATTATTTTAATAAAGCAAAATACACATCAGCCATACATTTATTGAACATTGGCAATTCAACCGTTGTATTGAAAAAGCCTTACCTCAGGCGTTCCTACCAGAGTAAGCGACCTGTATCAGAAATATTGTCAGAAGCATTCATTCCGACTATGGTATTGGCAACAGTGGCAATGATTGTGGCAACTATTCTTGGTTTGATTCTGGGGATTTTCAGTGCGTTAAATAAGGATGGCTGGTTTGACCGTATTTCGCTCATTGTGAGTATTTTTGGGATGTCATTACCTTCGTTTTTTGCAGCCATACTTATTGCCTGGCTATTTGCTTATGTGTTAGCGGATTACACTGGTTTGAGCATGTTTGGAAGTTTATATACTGTTGACAATTTTGGTCGTGGCGAATACATCGACCTGAAAAATCTGATTCTTCCTGCAGTTACATTGGCAATCAGGCCTCTGGCAATAATAACGGAACTTACACGAAGTTCGATGCTGGATGTTATGACGCAGGATTACATACGCACTGCCCGCGCAAAAGGATTAAGTTTGTATAGAATTATCACAAGGCATGCATTGAAGAATGCTTTGAATCCGGTTGTTACAGCAGTTTCAGGCTGGTTTGCATCACTGATGGCCGGGGCTGTTTTTGTTGAATATATATTCGACTGGAAAGGAGTGGGTGTGGTGATTGTGGATGGGCTTGAAAAATATGATTTCCCCGTTGTGATGGGTGCGGTGTTGTTTATTTCGGTTCTACTCATTATTATTAATATTTTTGCAGATATTATCTACGGCATACTTGATCCCCGGATACGCTACACTTAAAAAGTTGAAAATTTAAACATACATAAAAATTAAACTTTACAAAAAATGAGAAAAAACATTGTTGCCGGAAACTGGAAAATGAATAAAGATTTTCAGGATGCAGAAGATCTGATGTTCGAAATTGTAGATGAACTTACCGAAAAAGGTTCGGGCGATACCGAAGTTATCGTCTGCCCTCCTGCAGTTTACCTCGAAATGAGTTCGGATATTGCCGCTGAAAACGGATTTTTGGTTGGTGCTCAGAATTTAAGCCAATGGGAATCAGGTGCCTACACAGGAGAGATTTCTGCATCTATGCTTCATTCCATGGGGATTTCGCATTGCATTCTTGGACATTCCGAACGCAGAACCTATTTTGGTGAAACGGACAAAGTTATTGCTACAAAAATTGACCTTACTTTAAAAAATGGAATGACTCCGATATACTGCTGCGGCGAAGTTCTGGCCGAACGTCAGTCAGAGAAACATTTCGACGTTGTAAGGACACAGGTAAGCGAAGCATTGTTTCATCTTGGAAACGAAGCCGTTAGCCAGGTGATTGTCGCTTACGAACCAGTATGGGCTATTGGAACCGGTGTTACAGCTTCATCAGCTCAGGCTCAGGAAATGCATGCTTTTATCCGCAGCCTGCTTACTGAAAAATATGGTGAAGAAGTAAGTGCAGAAATATCAATACTTTATGGCGGTAGCTGTAATGCTAAAAATGCAGCCGAACTTTTTGCAAATCCTGATGTAGACGGTGGACTTATTGGTGGAGCTGCACTGAAAGCTGCTGATTTTGTTGCTATTGTGAATTCGTTCGCATAAATGGAATACATCGAGTTAATATGCCATCTTTCGCCGGGTGAGCATACTGCTGACCTCTTAACCAGTATACTTGCTGATGCTGGTTTCGAAAGTTTTGTGGAAAATGAAAACGGTACTTTGTCTGCATTTATACAGTCGCCACTATTTATACCGGCTTTGACATCGAGGTTAAGTTCAGATGAATTTTCTGATTTCCTTGATTCTTTTCATGTTGAACATATCGCCGATCAGAACTGGAATTCCGTTTGGGAAAGCCAGTATGAACCTGTTTTAATTGATAATAAATGTATGGTTCGTGCTCCATTTCATCCTGAGCCGGCTGGAGTAGAATACGATATAGTTATCATGCCAAAGATGTCGTTTGGAACGGCTCATCATGAAACTACCAAGCAGATGATTCAATATTTGCTGAGTTTACAGGTTTCAGGAAAATCGTTGCTCGATATGGGTTCAGGAACAGCCGTTTTAGCCATCCTGGCAAGGATGAAAGGTGCTTTCCCTGTTACCGCCATTGATAACGACGAATGGGCTTATAATAACGCATTGGAGAATGTTCAGAGCAATAATTTTGCTGATATCGAAGTTTTATTGGGTGACAGTTCATCGCTTGCCGGTAAGAAGTTCGACATCATCCTGGCGAATATCAACAGGAATATTCTGCTTAATGATATTCCTGCTTATTGTGAAAGCCTGAATGCCGGCGGTAAACTTTTTATGAGTGGTTTTTACAGCGAAGATCTGCCGCTTATCGAAGCTAAAGCAAATGAAGCCGGACTTAAAATCATGTCGAGCCAAAAGGAAAATAATTGGACTGCTGCCTGTTTTACATTGTAATATAAACTTGAATTCATGATTCAGTTGATTGCAATTTATTGATTGAATTACAGTTTGTTATATAATTATTCTCTTGAAAGTATTACGGATCAATTTTGCTTTTTTTTGAATTTATAAATATGATGGAAATGAGGATAAAACGGATTGTTCTTTTTGCTTTTTTCTGTTTGCTGGTCGCAACTCAGCAGTTGAAAGCTCAGGAGCAATCCGTGGCATTTTCGGTAGATACATCAAAATTTTTAAGTGAACTTTCACTTAAATTCCTGAAAGTTGGTGATGCTGATGCTGCAGAGGCAAAAATGGTTTTGTCAGCATTCACTTACCAATGGACCTCGGGATTGCTCACCAATACTCAGAAAAAACAGGCTCATTCTGTATGCATTGCTCTTGATGATCGGAAACTTGAAGTAGCGCCTTATTATGTATTGTATTTTAAGGTGTTAACATCAATGGTAAAGCAGACCGCTGCACAAACAGCATTTGATTTCTTTCATAAAAGTGTAAATTTCTGCCTGCAATCTAAAACACCCTCCCGCACAATTCTCAAATATCTTACCCAGACTGATTTGCTGATCAGAAGCAATGCACTGATGCAGACAAATACCGAAGCCTGGTATGTAAGAAGAGGATCGTACAAGTTTGCGTTTGACTCAGTTCCCTATTTTATTTTCTCCTCCGGGAGCCTAGCATGCATTGTACGAAACGACAGCGCTTGTATTTATGACACGAGGGGCAGCTATTATCCTTTATCCCAGATGTGGACCGGAAAAGGCGGGAAAGTTTACTGGGATCGCACTGGCCTGGGCAGGGAAGTGGTATTCGCTAAACTTGCGGACTATAAAATTGATACTCGAACTATTTCCTATTCGGCCGACTCTGTTTTGTTTTATCACGGTGGATATTTCAAAAAAAATCTGCTGGGCAAACTCGAAGATAAAGCAATGGTGGATGTCACTTCTGAAAAGGCAACTTTTCCTGCATTTACAATGTATAAAGGCAGCCAGGTTTATATCAACCTGTTTAAAGATATCGAATTTTTTGGAGGTTTTAGTCTGCAGGGTTCAAGAGTAATTGGAAAGCCTTCGGCTGATGGTTTCTCGCGGATTGAAATCAAACACAATAACAAACCTTTTATCAGCCTGAAATCCACAGAGTTTGCAATATGGCCCGATAAGTTTGTTTCAGCAAGGGCATCAGCATTGATTTTTATTGAAGATGATTCAATTTCTCATCCGGCACTGCAGGTAAGGTATAACCTTGCAAATAACGAAATTGTGATGAGCAGGGGCGAGGACGGCCTGAGCCAGAGCCCGTTTTTCGATACGTACCATAAACTGGATATGTACACTGAAGCTATTTATTGGAAATTGAATGAGGATATCCTGAGTTTCGAGGATATTAAAGGAATGAGGACTAAAAGTGAAGCTCTTTTCGAATCTTCCGATTATTTTTCTGCTTATCGTTTCGATAAAATGCAGGGAATTGATGATGTAAATCCCGCAACTCTGGTTTCTGCTTACGTCCGTCGCCGCAATATTGACAGATTTTATACTGACGAATTTGCTACCTGGGCAAAAAAACCTGTGGAACAAGTTAAAGTACAGCTGATTAAACTTGCAAATGCCGGATTTTTAAACTTTGATATTGACAACAACTTTGCGATTGTTCTGCCCAGATTGAACGAATACCTTGCAGCACGTGCAGGTGTTAAGGATAGTGATATCATCCAGTTCAAGTCGTATGTTGAAAAAGGTTCTAATGCCCAACTCGACCTTAAAAATCTGAGACTTTCTATTGAGGGCGTTAACCAGGTGATGCTCAGCGATTCACAATACGTATATGTAGTTCCCCGCGATGGGAAAGTAATTGTAACCCGAAACCGTGACTTCTCGTTTAAAGGGCGCGTACATGCCGGTTTATTTGACTTCCTCGCGAATGAATGTACATTTCAATACGATAAATTTTCTATGAGTATACCCCAGATTGATTCTGCCATGATGATTGTTCCTTCCTGGAATCTGGATGCAAATGGTTTCAGGCCTTTTGTAAGGGTTAAGAATGTATTGGCCAATATGAACGGCGAATTGTTTATTGATGCACCCGACAGCAAATCAGGAAGAAAAATGCTGCACCAGTATCCGCTGCTTATCAGCAAGGATACCAGTTTTGTATATTTCGAACGTAAGGATATAGTAAATGGGATTTATAAGAGAAAAAATTTCTTTTTCGAAATTAATCCTTTTACTATGGATAGTATTAATTCACTTCCCGCTGGAAGGTTGCAGTTCGATGGTACTCTTAAGTCGGCCGGTATTTTTCCGGATATTACCGAAACTATAAGTGTTCAAAAGGATTATTCGCTTGGATTTAAAAAGGTACTACCCGAACCAGGGCTTCCGGTATATGGCGGGAAAGGAAATTATTCTGATACGTTGATACTGAGCAACAGGGGATTACGCGGTTCAGGGCGGTTAAAATACCTTAGTTCTGTTACTGAATCACCCGATTTTCTGTTCGCGCCTGATTCCACTTCTGCCAAGGTAAAGGATTTTCAACTTGCCAGGGTAAATGGTGAAATTGAATTTCCTGATGCCCAGGTTAAAGGAGCATACATTAAATGGTCGCCTGCGAATGACATAATGACTGTTCAGAACGCTAAAAATGATTCCATCAGCATGTTCCATAACAGCGCTAAATTAGTTGGGATGCTTGAAGTTACACCAACAGGGCTGAAAGGAAAAGGACTGTTCTCCTTCGAGAATGCTGAAGTAACTTCCCGTAATTATCATTTCAAGTCAACTTCGTTTACCTCCGATACTTCCGACTTCAGATTGTTAACGGATGACCGGTCAAAAGACGCACTTCGTGTTCATGTTTTTAAAACTGCAATTGATTTCGGCACCAGGCAAGGTCATTTTGTTGCAACAGGGAATGGGGCCCTGATGGAATTCCCTTTCATCCAATTTAATTGTGTTGTTAATGAATTTGACTGGCTGATGGATAAAAAGCAACTTCAGCTGACCAACAAAACCAGTTTTTCGCGTGAGATATATTACCAGATGAAACCTGATGAATTGTTAGCGTTCGATCCGGGCCGGGAAATTTATATTTCAACCGACCCAAAGCAGGATTCACTCAGTTTCTTTGCATTACATGGCCTGTACGACCTTGATTCCAACTACCTGGAAGTAGAAGATGCCAGGATAGTAAAGGTGGCTGACGCAGCTATATTCCCATTAAATGGCAAACTCTCGGTCGGGCATAACGGATTGATTTCACAACTTAAACAGGCTGAAATCCTGGCTAATAGAACCAGTTTATATCACAGGTTCTACAATGCTACTGTTAATATTGGTTCGCGAAAGCGTTATACTGCTAACGGTTTATATGATTATACTCCATCTGATGGTGATGTTACTACCCTGGAAATGAATAAAATAGAGGTAAACAACAAGGGCGCCACGTTTGCCGGAGCTGCTATCAGCGACTCAATGAATTTTATGCTAAACAAATACTTCCGGTTTGTTGGTAAAATGGAGGTGAATGCATCGAGCAAGCTGATTAATTTTGACGGAGGCTTTGGATTTGTACATGATTGTAATGCTTTACAGTATGAATGGGTTAAACTTCATGCTCAACTTGACTCTAAAAACATCATAATACCTGTCGATGATATAACTGAAAATACCGGGAGCGGTAAATTGCGTGTTTCGATATATTATTCTACTACTGAGAACACCGTCATGCCTGGTTTTTTCTCTAAAGCCGAAAATATTACGGATCCTGATATTATAAAAGCAGGCGGTTTTGTGACGTACCTTCCTCAAAAAGGTGAATACTGGGTTGCTGACTCTGCTATATTCCGAAACCAGCAATTACCGGGTAATAAACTAAAATTCAATACGTCGAGGTGTATTCTTTCAGGGGAAGGCCAATTGCAGGTTGCTACCAATCTTGGAAGGCTCCAGATGAAGTCAGCCGGTGAAATCAGCTATTATTCAATAACTGATTCCACATCACTGAATATGCTGACTGCCCTTGATTTTTTCTTCCAGGATGATGCATTGAAAATACTGGCTGACGCACTAAATTCTTCAACTGCCAAAGGTATAGATGTTGCAGCAACCAGTTATACCCGCCCATTGCGTGAATTTGTCGGGAAAAATGAAGCAGATAAAATTCTTTCTGAATTAATCCAATATGGACAATACCGGAGATTTCCTGAAGTCCTGGATCATACTCTCGTTCTCACAGGTCTGCAAATGAGCTGGAATAAAGATTTGCGTTCATTTATCAGCAAAGGTCCTATAGGAATTGGTAATATTGGCAAACTACCTGTAAATAAACAGGTTAAAGGATACCTGGAGATAGGGAAACGGCGATCGGGTGATATAATTAATTTATATATCGAACCTGATGAAAAACAATGGTATTACTTTTCTTATGCAAATGGTACCATGCAGGTTGTTTCGTCGAACCAGGCTTTTAATGATAAACTTTCCGGGCTTAAAGAAGATCAGCGGCTCATTAAGGGCGAAAAAGGACAGCCAATGTATCAGTTTATCATGGGTACCGCTGAAAAGAAAGCAACTTTCCTGCGAAAAATGAGGCAAACTGAAGGTGAAGATTAATGCGATTTAATCAGAAAAGAATACATTTGCGGTGAGAATTGAAAAACTGATTTTGTGATTTTTATCAATATCATGTTTTGTATTCCGGTCTCAATTTAATCAAATGAAGAGAACAAAGATATGAATGAGAACTTGCTTCTGATTGCCGGAGGTGTTTTAGCTTACCTGATGGGATCATTTTCATCTGCAGTTTGGATAGGGAAATGGTTTTATAATACCGATGTACGGACCCAGGGAAGCGGAAATGCTGGAGCTACCAATACAATCAGGGTACTTGGTACAAAAGCAGGTGTTATTGTAATGGTTCTCGATATTTTGAAATCGTGGGGCGCTGTTATGCTGGCTAAAGTATTTGCTGGCGACACACTCAATGAATCCCAATTCATTACTTACCAGATTGTAGTTGGTGCACTTGCAGTGCTTGGACATGTATTCCCGGTCTTCACCGGATTTAAAGGAGGCAAAGGAGTAGCTTCGCTGGTTGGAGTTATCATTGCTTTGTATTCGCCTAATATCTTTTTAATGGTATTGGGCTGGTTTGCAACCGTTTTTATCATAACCCGTTATGTTTCACTTGCGTCAATCACCGCGTCAATATTTTTTTCAATACTCGCAATTTTTATTTTTCACGAACAAAATACATACCTGATAATTTTAGCTGCACTAATCGCGATATTTATCCCGCTTACACATCACAAAAATATAAAGAGGTTACTTAAAGGCGAGGAAAGTAAACTCTCGTTCAGGAAAAAACCAAAACCGGCAGAATAGTTCATTTAATGTTAATATCTTATTTAAATCGAATGTGAAAATTCAACTTAAGATTCATATTTTTACTGCATTAAAACTGTTACCTGTAAATAACTGAAATACATAATTCTATGAAATTTATCATCAATAGTCAGGCATTACTGAAGAAACTACAATTCCTAAGCGGAGTTATTAATTCAAATAATACATTACCCATTCTGGACGATTTTTTGTTCGAACTTGACGAAACCATCCTGAAAATTACCGCCACAGATCTGGAAACCACACTTATCATGACACTTGAGCCATCTATGGCTGATGAATCAGGTAAAGTTACGATTCCGGCTAAACTGCTGCTCGATTTCCTCAGATACCTCCCTGATGCTCCTATCACTTTTAATATCGATACCAATACGCTGGGAATTGAAATTCTTTCCAGCGAAGGTAAATACAAACTTACAGGGCACAATGCCGATGATTATCCGGAACTGCCAGTACTTGATGAAACAACAAACTTTGAACTAGCATCGTCTATTCTTGCTGCAGGAATTACAAAAACGGTTTTTGCTACAGGAAATGATGAACTTCGCCCTGCAATGGGAGGTGTTTTCTTCGATATAATGCCCGATTACATCACTTTCGTTGCTACCGACGCGCATAAACTCGTTCGTTATCGTCGCAATGATGCTAAATCAGGCATTTCAACCTCATTTATTATTCCACGCAAACCGCTGAATGTTCTCAAAAATCTGCTTGTTACTGAAGATGTAGCCGTTCAGGTTGAATATAACGTGACAAATGCAGCTTTTGCCTATGATGGAGTGAAACTCTACAGCCGTTTGATCGAAGGCCGCTATCCTGCTTACGATGCTGTTATTCCAAAAGATAATCCGAATAAACTTACAGTTGACAGAAGTTTGTTTATCAGTTCTGTAAAACGGCTTTCACCGTTTGCCAATCAATCGACTCACCAGGTGCGTTTGCGTATCAGCGGGCAGGAATTGCTGATGAATGCCGAAGATATCGATTACTCAAACGAAGGTGTTGAACGCCTGGCATGTACCTATTCAGGTGATGATATGGAAATTGGTTTCAACTCACGTTTCTTGCTGGAAATGGTAAACAACCTTGAATCATCCGAAATATTATTTCAGTTATCAGGGCCGACCCGCGCTGGTATTATTGTTCCTGCAAATCACGACAATGCGGATGAAGATATACTGATGCTTGTTATGCCTGTAATGTTAGGACAAAACTAAAGAAGCAACAACTAACCAACCACTTGAATGAAAAAAGCCCGGGAAATTTTCCCAGGCTTTTTTGCTTTTCCAGAAATAGATTAGAGTAATCCTCCGTTTTTATAAATCTGCATCTGGGCATCATAAAACTTATTGAAAGTTAATGACTTGTTTTTTGTAAGATTAACGACTTCGCCAGTCTTAAAATTTATCCTGACCTTATCATTCTGTTCCAGGCTAAGATCTTCCAGTTGTCCTGAAGTATAAGTCAGAATTGGAAAAGCTGCATTTATAGCATTCCGCTCGTAGATAGCGCCGAAGGATTCAGCAATAATCGCGTTAACTCCTACCGACTGGAAACAATCAACTGCTTGCTGTCGTGAACTTCCGGCTCCGAAATTTTTGGTGGTAAATACAATATCACCTGGCTGTGCCTTTTTTGCGAAATCCTCATATCCTTTCAGGTTATCGAAAGTATATTGGCCCATTTCCTTAATGTTGGTTATAGTAAGGTAACGGTTATGGAAAATCATATCAGTATCGATATCGTCCTGCCGGATAACCCAAGCACGACCTTCGATAATCTCAGGTTTTTCTGTTTTTTCTCGGACAACTACATCGCGTTGTTTTAATACTTTTTTGGAAAATGAAGCTGCAACATCCGGAATATCATCAGGAGTAGTAATATAGCCTGCGATAGCAGAAGCTGTAACAATACCAGGTGAAGCAAGATACATTGATCCTTTGCCTTGTTTGCCCGAAAAATTCCGGTTACCAGTGCTTATGGTTATTTCATCAGGTCCGTTTTGACCGACCTGTCCGGCAGCACAACCGGCGCAACCTGCATTCGAAACCAAAGCACCGGCATCTTTAAAAATCTGGATAAGTCCTTCGTCTAAAGCTTCACGCCAGATGGCATCGGTGGTTGGTACGATTTTGAAAACCACTCCGGGCGCAACCTTGCGTCCTTTAAGGAGTTTCGCAGCTTCGCGAAGGTCTTCCATGCGGCCGTTTGTGCAACTTCCTAAGAAGGCCGAATCAATTTTTGTGTTTTTTACATTTTCAACCGAAGTATCATCGTGCGGATGGCCGGGATTAGCGACCATAGGAACAAATTTTTCGATGTCAATTTCATGTACAAAATTATATTTGGCATCGGTTGAAGGTTTGATTGTCTCAAATCGTTTGCCTGACATAGCTTCCAGTTCATCTAAAACCTTTTCATTCGGACTAAAGAGAATAATAATAGCTCCCATTTCAGTACCCATGGAGGCAATGGTGATGCGTTCGTCAAGAGATAGATATTCAACTGCATCACCTTCAATTTCAACTGAATAGCCAAGCAGTTTATTGGCTCCATAGATTGAAAGCAGGTTCAGAATAATATCTTTGGCTTTCACATTATCAGGGCGTTTCCCTTTCAATACCAGTTTAACCGATTCCGGAACTTTGAACCATACCGATCCTTTGGCCCATGCTGCTGCAATGTCCTGGTCACCCATGCCTTGCCCGAACGAGCCAATTGCACCCATAATATTGGCGTGCGAATCGGTTGACACAAACGTGCTTCCTGGATAAGCCAGGCCTTTATCAATCGACAAGTGAGTTCCTACGCCAGCATCAATATCATAAACTTTAATATCATTCTGACGGGCAAAAAGCCTGCAAAACTGCTGGTTGGCAGCATATTTCTGGTCGGATCCACCAGGATTACAATCGAAAGTAAAAAATGTGCGGAAAGGATCGTGGACTGTAAGCCCATTATTAAGGATATTTTCGACCACATTTGCGCCACCGAAATCCCGGGCAACACGTGTATCAATAAATACATCAACAATATCGCCGGGTTTAACTGTGGCCTGGCTGCTATGGCTAGCTATGATTTTTTCTATGATTGTCATGGGTTTTGTGAATTAATGTTAGCACTTTACCTACTCTCCTTCATGAGAGAGGGCCATAGGGTGAGGTCTTTATATCTTCAGCCTCTCTCTAAACGGCTCAAAAGTCATAAAGTCCGCATGATGAACTACATACGCTTCCGTTGACCTTTTCACCATATTCCCTTCTCCAGCATGGGTAGCGATTATATGACATACTGCATCCGGAACTCCGCATTGCTCGGCCAGCGAAACACCTGAGAAAGGATGCCTGATGTATTTGCCATAATTTCCCTGTACTGATTTTCCGTCTTTCATTTCATATTCAAGAAGTTTACCTACATCGGCCAAAATGGCTCCGGCAATCAGAACATCCATATCAACAGGCAAATCAGTTTTGAAGAACTCATTCATTTTTTTTCCTGCATCAAGTGCCACGTGAACAACGCAGCGTTTGTGGTCCATAAACGTAACTTTAAGGTCAGGGCCGCAAAGAAGTGTAAAAGGAATCGTATTCAGATCATCAGGCGTCAGAACACTTCTCTGTAAAGCCAGTGCCCATGTGAGTGTCGTCTTTTCTTTTAAACCGATGTCTTTTATCCATTCCAGTTCAGGCCACAATTGGCGGGCCTGGTCAAAGTATTTCTGTTCAACATTCATAGAATTAGTCTTTTAGAGAAAGAGCCGCTGAAAGGCGGCTCTTTCAAAATTTCATTAACAATTTTATAGTTTCGCAATAATTGCATCTGCCATCTGAATAGTGGATGCAGCTCCCTGGTTGACTACATCAGGCGTACCTTTAAGTTTCATCATATCATACGCTTTAACTTTGCCGTCAGCAACCACATCGGCAATTGCTTTACGGATACGGTTTGCCATTTCCATTTCACCAAGATGTTCGAGCATCATTACGCCCGAAAGAATCATCGCTATAGGATTAACAATGGATACTTCATAACCGGCGTATTTAGGTGCTGAACCGTGTGTTGGTTCAAAAACACTTACACCGGTTTCGGGATTGAACTGGGCTGAAGTAGCAAATCCAAGCCCACCGATTAAACCGGCAAATGCATCCGAAACGATATCTCCAAACATATTACCAGCAACTATAACATTATAGTTTTCAGGGCTTTTAGTAAGCCACATGGTCATGGCATCAATATTCACATCTTCGACCCAGATGTTCGGGTAATCAGCTTTACTCATTTCCTGAGCAACTTTCAGCATCATACCTGAAGTTTCGCGGATGACATTAGGTTTTTCGCAAACGGTAATTTTGCTGAAGCCACGGCTTTTTGCATACTCAAAAGCGGCCCTGACAATGCGTGTAACATATTTTTTAGTAAAAATACGGGTCGAAACGGCTAACTCAGGACGCGGGCACCAGCTAAAGTTTTCGCGAAATTTCGGATGTGTCATTAATGCATCGTAAACCTGGTCGGAAGGATTTGTCCATTCGACGCCACCGTATAATCCTTCGGTATTCTGCCGGAAAATCATGACATCTACTTCTGGTTCCTCAATTCCATCCTTGCCGCGGCGAATGAAGTTCAATGGATTTCCTTTCAGTGTTTTACAAGGGCGCATGCAAATATCAAGGTCAAAATGCTGCCGCATTGTAACAATAGGGCTATAGTAAGCAAAGCCTTTTCCCTGTAATTCAGGAGCAAGTTCGGCAGCAGTTTTGTCTTTTGGTTTGGAAGTTATTGCGCCAAACAGACCAATTTTATGTTCTTCCAGGAGTTTTACCGTGCGGTCGGGCAGGGGATTGCCTTCTTTACACCAGAATTCCCATCCAATGTCGCCTTGGACATATTCAGCTTCAAATCCTGCAGCATTGAGGACTCGGATGCACTGCTCAAGTACTACTTTTCCAATACCGTCGCCGGGCATGGTTACAATGGTTCTTTTTGCCATAATCGTTACTATTTTTTTGCCTTTTATGAATAAAAAATATAGGACAAAATTATAATTTCATAATTAAATAACAAGCGGTTATTACAATTATTTTTAGCAATAATTTGTCTGTTTTGAAATGATATTTTTCATTGAATCAATACAACAAGAAGTGCCTGAATTTGTAAAACCAAGATTCAGTACCAATCAATATTTCATATTCACCTTGATTTAACTACTTTTGCAGCCATAAACCATATTCATTTACCAGATTTTGCCGATCATTCGTACAGATATAAACAAAACTACATTGGTTAAAAGTGTTGACGGACCTGTTTTTAAAAAAATTGCAGAAGCCACGACTCTTTTAAATACTGATGCTTATGTAATCGGAGGTTTTGTTCGCGACCTGTTATTAAACCGTGCAAGCAAGGATCTGGATATCGTAACTTCAGGAGATGGCATTGAAATTGCAACAAAAACTGCTGAATTACTTAAGGTTAAAAAAGTAAGTGTTTTTAAAACTTATGGTACTGCCATGTTTATGTACAACGACTGGCAGGTTGAATTTGTAGGCGCGCGCAAGGAATCGTACAACACTGATTCGCGTAATCCCCTTGTTTTTCCGGGTACAATTAAAGATGACCAGAACCGGCGTGATTTTACAATTAATGCTATGGCAATTAGTTTGCGCAAGAATGATTTTGGCGCGTTGATTGATCCGTTTCATGGTGTTGATGATTTGAATAATAAGGTAATTCGTACTCCGCTTGATCCGGATATTACTTTTACGGATGATCCGCTGAGGATGATGCGGGCAATCCGTTTTGCAACACAACTGAAATTTCAGATTCTTCCCGAAACGCTCGATGCCATTACCAGAAATGCCTCTCGCATAAATATTATTACCAAAGAACGCATCAGCGAAGAATTGAATAAGATTATAATGACGGAGAAGCCTTCGATTGGCTTTTATCTGCTTGATCAGACAGGTTTACTCGGGCTTATATTTCCTGTTTTTACAAATCTTAAAGGTGCTGAATATGTGAATGGTAAAGGGCATAAAGATAATTTCAAACATACACTTGAGGTTCTTGACCGCATTGCGCCAAATACGGATAATCTCTGGCTTCGCTGGGCTGCGTTGCTTCACGATATAGCGAAACCGGTAACACGCCGCTTCGATCCTTTGTCAGGCTGGACATTCCATGGCCATGAATTTAAAGGTATGAAGATGATACCTTCTATTTTCAGTGAGCTACGGCTTCCGCTGAATGAGAAAATGAAATACGTACAGAAAATGGTGCTTCTTCATCTTAGGCCCATTGTTTTGTCTGAGGATGTAGTTACCGATTCAGCTGTGCGCCGGTTATTGATTGATGCTGGTGATGATATTGACGACCTGATGACGCTTTGTGAAGCTGATATTACTTCGAAAAACCATGCAAAAGTTCTGAGGTATATGTCTAATTTTGAAGTTGTCAGGACAAAACTGAAGGAAATTGAAGCCAAGGATAATCTCCGTAACTGGCAGCCACCGGTGTCGGGTGAAATAATTATGGAGGTTTTTGCACTTGAGCCTTGCAGGCAGGTTGGGGTTATAAAAACGGCCATCCGGGAAGCAATTCTGGAAGGTACAATCCACAACAACTTTGAAGAAGCTTTCCAATTGATGCTCTCAGAAGGTTCAAAACTTGGATTGACTGTTGTAAAACAGCATCTTAAATAATCGATTGAAATTCTTATACCAGGTTGAATCAAATCTTGAAATAATTCATAACTTTACACTATCAAAACTACCATAAAACTATGCAAGTATACCGTTTCAGGCTTTTATTTGAAGAACAGGAAGATTTTCTGCGGGATATAGAAATCAAGCCGGGGCAGACTTTTAAGGACTTTCACGATGTCATTCTGCAATCCGTAGATATTGAGAGTAATGAACTTGCATCATTTTTTATTTGCGACCCGGGTTGGAGTAAAGAAAGAGAGATTACCCTGATTGATATGGGATTGAAAGTTCCAGACAACGACTTTGATGATGATGAAAGAAAACCTGCCAGTGTTCCTATCCCAGTTATGATTATGGAGGATGTGAAAATAAAGGAAGTGATAGATGATCCGCATCAGCGCATGCTTTTTGAATATAATTTTCTGAATCCTACCACCTTTTTCATTGAACTCATGAAAATTGTTGAAAGCGATCCGAAAAAAGTGTACCCGCTTTGCGTGAAAAAAGAAGGTGCTATGACACCAACTGCTACACCAAATTTTCTCTCATTTTTAGATGATCCGGATGAAGATGCAATGCTTGGCGAATTAGACAAGCTAATTGAAAGCGGAGAACTGGAAGAAGAGATAGATGAAAATTATACTACTGAACCTGAGTGGTAGAATTGGCAAGATTATATAATACATCATTCTATTTCGGAATGTTCTGGATCAACTACTAGTTACTAGTAACCAGTCACTTTAACGATAATTTTCTAAAACCTTCCGATTACTTTTTACCTTGTTAAACTCCGGGAAATATCTTGTTGTAATTGCCGGTCCTACAGCTGTGGGTAAAACTGATGTTGCTATTAAACTGGCAAAAGAATTTAAAACCTCGATCATCTCAGCCGACTCAAGACAATTTTATAAGGAAATGTCAATCGGAACTGCCAAGCCTGATCCTCAGCAGCTTAATGAAGTGAAACATTATTTTATCGGGCAGTTATCAATTCACGATTATTATAATGTTTCATTATTCGAAAACGATGCTTTACAAAGGCTGAAATCACTTTTCGACCAGCAAGACATTTTATTCATGGTTGGAGGTTCCGGGCTTTATATTGATGCGGTTTGTCGTGGTATTGATGATTTCCCTGATCCGGAACCTGAATACCGCAACCATCTTAAAGGCATTTTTCAGGATGAGGGCATTGCAAAATTACAGGAAATGCTTTTAGAAACAGATCCTGAGTATTTTTCGAAAGTAGATATCAATAATCCGAACCGTTTGCTTCGTGCGTTGGAAGTTTGCCATGTTACAGGGAAAAAATTCTCAGAACAGCGGTTAAATAATTCAAAACAACGTGATTTTCAGATAATCAGGATTGGATTTAATCTGCCACGGCCCGAACTTTTCAGCCGTATCGAATTACGAGTTGATCAGATGATTGAAAATGGACTCGTTGAGGAAGTCAGGAGTTTAATGCCTTACCGCCATTTGAATGCATTGAATACAGTCGGATATAAAGAAATATTTGAATACCTGGATTCAAAAATAACTTTGCCGCAGGCGATTGTAAATATTAAAACCAGCACTCGCAGGTATGCCAAGCGGCAGTTAACCTGGTTTAACCGCACAGACGAATATAAATGGTTTGAACCAACAGCGGTAAATGAAATAACCAACTATTTAACAATGACTTGCAAATAGTTGGTTATTCGTATCCGGAAATTATTTTCCGTCAATTTCCGATTATTTTTTTAGGTACTCATCCAGGAAACGGAAGAATTCCCTTTGCCATAAAACGCTGTTTTGTGGTCGCAGTACCCAATGGCTTTCTTCAGGAAAATGAAGGTAGCGTGCCGGTATTCCCCGGAGTTTAGCAGCATTGTAAGCTGCCATTCCCTGGGTATATGGGATTCTAAAATCGTTTTCACCTTCAATTATCATGATAGGAGTATCCCATTTATCTACAAATTTATGTGGTGAATTGGCATAGGAATGATCAACTTTTGGATTTCCTTTTTCCCAATATGGACCACCTAAATCCCAGTTAACGAACCACATCTCTTCTGTGGTAAGATATTGATCTTCAAGATTGAACATTCCGCAATGCGAAATAAATGCCTTGAAACGTTTTTCGTGATGACCTGCCAGCCAGAGAACCGAAAATCCTCCGTAGCTGGCACCAACCGCTCCAAGCCTGTCCTTGTCAACAAATGGCTCTTTTGCCATTTCGTCGATGGAAGTCAGGTAATCCTTCATGTTTTGCCCGCCGTAATCGCCGCTGATCTGGTCGTTCCATTCCTGCCCGAATCCGGGTAAGCCTCTGCGGTTAGGAGCAACTACAATATAACCGCTGGCAGCCATCATCTGGAAATTCCACCGGTATGAAAAAAACTGGCTCACCATGCTTTGTGGGCCACCTTCGCAATAAAGCAGAGTCGGGTATTTTTTATGAGCATCAAAATCAGGTGGATAAATAACCCAGACCTGCATTTTCTTATTGTCAGTGGTTGTCATCCAGCGCTCTTCAACTTTGGCTGATTTGACATCTTTAAGGATTTCTTTGTTGGTAAACGATAACTGTGTTTCTTTAGCCGATGGGTCTATTTCGAAAATCTCGGTAGGTGAAGTCATCGATTGTTTAGAAGTGATAATATCTTTATCAGCCATGGCGATCGAAAGATAATCACATTGACCACTAGTGATTTGCTTAATTTCTTTGGTTCCTATCGCTAGCGAATAGATTTGGACAGTACCATGTATCGGGCTGAGAAAATACAAGGAATTCCCATCACCGGCCCAGGTGAAATTATTGGCGTTCTGATCAAATTTTTCCGAATAATCTGCATATTTTCCGGCATTAAAATCATAAATCATAATCCGGTCCTTATCAGCCTCAAAGCCATTTCGGGCCATGCTACGCCAAACCAATTTCTTGCCATCCGGGGAGAAAACAGGATCCTGGTCA
>CAIWMA010000167.1 GCA_903913645.1 uncultured Bacteroidales bacterium
CCTTTCCAGCCGATCCCGGTACCAAACTTCTTGTGAATTACCAATACACTTTCCGTTTGGACATGAACCCGGTGCTGAAACAGTTTGCCGAAAAAGGATATTACGAAGCATTCGACGGAACACGTATTGCCAAATCCGATTTCAAAGCTGTGTATATTGCCGGAGGCACACCTCCTCTTACCTGGGATTTTGTAAACCTGGAAGAAAAGAATTTTGCAATGAAAGATCCCGACGGCGATGGGATTTATGAGATTACCTTGACTTTCAATCCGTTTGATGAAAAAGCGAACCAGGTGAAAACATGGCAGCTTTCGCAGGATATTTCCTCGAAACCTTCCTATAAATCAGATCAACCTATTGTTGATGCACTCTTCAATCTCTCGCTTGAAGAAGCCAGCCTTGCCATTGAACCCGACAGCACTCTGCGCACCGGTGCTAAGTGGGGTGGTGTTTGGACACGCGATGTAAGTTTCAGCACTTTACTGGCTTTTGCATATATCGAACCGGCAGTCGCAAAAAACAGCCTGATGAAAAAAGTGAAGCGCAAAAGGATAATCCAGGATACGGGTTCCGGTGGCGCCTGGCCGGTTTCGTCCGACAGAACAGCATGGGCTTTGGCTGCCTGGGAAATCTATAAAGTTACCGGCGACGAAGCCTGGCTGAAAACCGCTTACGAAGTGATTAAAAATACACTTGCCGATGATGAAAAAACCATACGTTCGTCCAAAACAGGGATGAATAAAGGAGAATCATCTTTCCTCGACTGGCGCGAACAAACCTACCCGAAATGGATGTCGAACATGGATATTTATATGTCGGAAAACCTGGGAACCAACGCTGTTCATTACCGCGCCAATATCATCCTGTCCGAAATGGCAAAATTACTGGGCGAACCGGGAGATAAATACCTGGATCGCGCAAAGGAAATCAAAGACGGCATGAATAAATACCTGTGGATGGCTGATAAAGGTTACTACGGACAATACTTATATGGCCGTAGTTCAATGAACCTATCTCCCCGTTTCGAAGCATTGGGTGAAGCTTTAGCTGTGTTATTCGATGTTGCCGATCCGGAACAGGCAAAATCGGTGCTTGAAAATTCGCCTGTAACTGACTTCGGAACTACCTGCATTTATCCGCAAATACCTGGTATTCCTCCGTATCATAATAACGCTGTATGGCCTTTTGTGCAGTCGTTCTGGAATCTCGCTGCTGCAAAAACCGGCAACGAAGCCGCATTGCTTCATGGATTGGCATCCATTTACCGGCCGGGAGCATTGTTCCTCACCAATTACGAAAATTTTGTGGCGCAAAACGGCGATTATATGGGCACCGAAATCAATTCCGACCGTATGTTATGGAGTATGGCAGGAAATATGGCTATGGTTCACCGCGTATTTACCGGAATAAACTTTGAACCAGATGGAATTACCTTTAAACCGGTGATTCCGGAAGTTTACGGGGGCACCAGAACGCTTTCCAACTTCAGCTACCGCAAAGCGAAGCTCAATATTACTATTAAGGGTTACGGAAACCAGGTTACTTTATTTAAAATCGATGGCAAAACCAGCGATAAAGCATTCTTTCCTGCCGGCTTAACCGGAAATCACACCATCGAAATTGAGATGAAGAATAACAGTTTCGGAGCCACGAAAATTAACCTGGTCGAAAATAAGTTCTCGCTTACGAATCCACAGGTGAAGCTTAACGGAACAAAACTGGATTGGGATGCTGTTCCAGGCGCAGCAACATACAATATTTACAAAAACGGAGTTGTTATCAAAACCGTTCCTGAGAATCATTTTGAAGTAAATACCAACGAATTTGCCGAATATAAAGTAACGGCTGTCGATGATCAGAAAACCGAATCCTTCAGCAGTGAACCAATTTTGATTTGCAAAGATTCAGATCGTCAACAAATTGAAATGGAAAGTGTTGCAGAAAAATCGAAGCTTCCATATACCAATTACACCGGCGAAGGATTTGTTGAAATAAGCAGCACCAAAAACCGAGAAATAAATATCAATATTGCCGTTCCCGAAAATGGTACCTACCTAATCGATTGTCGGTATGCCAATGGAACAGGTCCCTGGAATACAGATAACAATTGTGGAATCCGGAGTGTATATTGCAATGCTGATTACTCAGGAGTCTGGGTATTTCCACAGCGCGGCACCAACGAGTGGAGCGACTGGGGCTTCTCCAATATCATTGAAGTTCCTCTTAAAAAAGGCAATAACAAGCTTACCATTAAGTTCGAAGACTGGAATATCAATATGGACGGGGAAATCAACGATGCGCTGCTGGATTATATCAGGGTGATCAGGAAAAATTAGTGTCTGTCCGGACTGTGCATCAAAACACTGAACGGAGAATTTGTAATATTACCCATTCGAAAAGCCATCTCACCGGTAATGTGAGGTGGTTTTTTTGTTCAGTAAAATCTAAGGTTAGAGATTTCGAAAGAAAACATCATGGTAGCCGGGTACCTACTCCAAAATCTTCCATTGTTCTATCATATTGGAATACACTCAGATATAATTAAAATATTGATCATACGATTTATTATTGGATTGAAATTACCTGAAAGTTTTACAGACTTTCGGTTTTATTACGATAAAATAGTTTCTGAAGCAACCATAAAAAATGACACGTTCGTGCTATTGCCCTGCTTTTTTTAAAATCGCAATTTTGAATCGTTCTAAATAATGGTTCCTGGAAAAAATAAAACAGGAAAGACATATTCAGAAGCAGACATGCCTTTTCAGCCAATTATAAAAGGAGTCCAGAGAAAAGTTAATTGTCAGAATATTACTCATTTAGTTCATTTAGATTAGTATAATTAATACCATTAAATATCCGGATTTTCTTTTTGAAATGAAAAGCAATCAGGCGTCACCCGAATTCCAATACCAAAACTTCTTCCTTCCAGGACCTGGTTCACTCGCCTTTTCTCTTCATCTTCTTTTACGAAAGGCAACACAAACTCCCATTAGTTAGATCACTTTTTTGCACCGGGAAATAATCGTCCTAAAGATGTTGCATTAGCCGTCCTGATAAATTCCCGCTATCGGAAATGGTTCTTGAGTAAGGGAAAATTTCAACCATTAAACTATAAAATCAAATTTTATGAAGAAAGACTTACACCATTCCGAATTACTGAAATTCATTACCAGCACAAAAAAAATCTTTCGTACAGCAGCGTTGCTTTTTGTGGTGCTTTTTAATTTAAACGGGGCCTCTGCTTCCGTAAACAATTACACCTTTGCTTCTTCATCCGGTACTTATACTCCTATAGCCGGAACAGTTCTTTTTTCAGGAACCTGGGATGATTCGAACTCACCATTGTTAACTATTCCATTTTCTTTTTCCTATAATGGTAATAATTATACCACGCTGGGAGTAAACTCTAACGGATTTATCACACTTGGTGCATTAACTAACACAGTATATTGTGGACTTCAAACAAGTGCTCCGAATTCTATTGCCGGTTATGGAACTGATTTGAGGGGCAATGCCGGTTCCACAGTTCAATATGCCACTACCGGTGTTGCACCAAACAGGCAGTTTATTATACAATGGACCGATTGCAAACAATACTTTCAAACAACTGATCATTATACTTTCCAGATTATACTTAACGAAACCAGTAATACGGCTCAGGTGATTTGGGGCCCTGTTACCGCCGTAGGCACTACAGGTGCAAATAATTGTGCTGATGTAGCTGCAGAATCAGGCGATGTTGGATTAAAAGGATCTTCAAATGTCGATTTCAATATCATGAGTGTAACTAATGGAACCAATACCTGGGCAACTTCTGTTAACGACGGAACGCTTTCTTCAGTATGTAATATGTCTCCCACCAATTTCCCTGCTTCGGGTTTAACATATACATGGACGCCGCCTGTTCCCACTCCGATGGTATATGTATCAAGTAATACAGTACTTTTAAATAATGGTTCGGCAGTTTCTCTAACAGCTAACAGGCAGATATATCAGGTTCAGGTGGTTACAACCGGAAATCTTTCACCGCTTGACGTAACAGGCCTCGTGCTTTCAACAGCAGGAAGTACAAACGCTTCAACTGATATTGCAAATGCAAAGGTCTTTTTTACCGGAGGCAATGCCGCATTTTCAACTGCATCTCAATTCGGATCAACCGATAACAATCCGGATGGTGCCTATACCGTAAATGGTTCTTCTACTTTAAGTGAAGGGACTAATTATTTCTGGATAACATACGATATAAACCCCACAGCCACTCTTGGTGACCTGGTTAGCGGTTGTTGTACGTCGCTTACAGGCAGCGGTTCTTTCGGTACACAAACACCTTCTGTAACTTGTCCGCCAGGTTCTCAAACAATAATGAACCTGGGCACATGGACTCCCGTTGCCTCACTGGCGCCGAATCCTAATATGGGCGGGATGCTTTTGCTTTCTGATGGAACGGCAATTTGCCATTCCTCTGGCGGAGGCGGTGAAGGCAGGATTTATGATAAGCTTACACCTGATCCAACAGGAAACTACATCAACGGTACATGGTCATCCATTGCCCCTATGATCAACGACCGTTTATTCTATTCATCCCAGGTTTTAAAGGATGGTCGCGTGTATGTTGCCGGAGGCGAATACGGGGCCGGGTTAAACCTTGGTGAGGTGTATAATCCGCTGACTAATACCTGGACAGTCACACCCTCGCCGGGCAGAGTAAGTGATGCCAATACGGAGATACTGGATGATGGCCGGGTGTTACAGGCCCTGGTGCAGGGTACAACTCAAAATACAGCTATATACAATCCGGCAACTAATACCTATGTGACCGGCCCGGATTGCACCGGGGGACATAATGAGTCAGTATGGGTAAAGTTGCCTGACAACAGTATATTGTTTGTGAATATAGGCACGGTTAATTCCGAACGGTATATTACGGCTACCAATACCTGGGTTCCTGATGCAAATGTGCCGGTTAACTTATATGACCCGTATGGTTTCGAAACCGGCGGCGCAGTGTTGCTTCCGAACGGTAAAGCTTTTTACCTGGGCTCCCAGGGAACAACAGCCTACTATACCCCATCGGGTACTTCCAGCCCGGGAACCTGGGAAGCCGGTCCAACTGTACCAAACTCACTCGGGGCACCTGATGCTTCATGTGCGATGATGGCTAACGGCAAGGTGTTATGCGCTTTTTCACCTAAACCGGTATCGGATGCTACACTTTTCATCCCCCCTACATACTTTTATGAATTTGACTATTTAACGAATAGTTTCACACAGACTTCTGCCCCTGGTGGAGGAACATCCATGGCCACAATTGGATGTTTTCAAACCTGCATGCTCAACCTGCCGGATGGTTCTGTACTGTATGGACAAAACCAGAATGCAACTTCCCGGCAGTATTATATCTATACTCCTTCCGGAGCGCAGACCGCATCAGGGAAGCCTCATATTGACAATATCCAGCAGTTGGGATGTGACACCTACACTCTGTCAGGCACCCAGTTCAATGGCATTTCGGAAGGAGCAAGTTATGGCGACGACTGGCAGTCAAGTACCAATTATCCCATTGTAAGACTTACTTCAGGTAGTAATGTTTACTATTGCCGTACCAGTAACTGGAACAGTACCGGCGTTATGCGCGGGAATGCACCTGACAATGTTTCGCTTACCCTTCCTGCCGGGTTACCAGATGGCACTTATTCACTGGTGGTTACGGCAAATGGAATTGCTTCCGATCCGGTTTCATTTACCACAGGATTTTTTACCTGGTATGATGACCTGGATGGTGACGGATACTACGGAGTAACTCAACAGAGTTGCATGAGCCCTGGAGCAGGATGGTCGCTCACTACTCTGGGACCTGACTGCAACGATACTGAAGCAAGTGTCCATGAACCACCAACAGTAAACTTCAGCGGTTTATCTTCAGCTATTTGTATCAATGAAGGTACTATAACTTTAACAGGTAATTATGCTCCAGGCGGAACATTCAGCGGGGATGGCATTACAGATAATGGTGACGGAACTGCTACTTTCAACCCAGTTTCTGCTACTGCCGGTTCACACAGTATAACTTATTCTTATACAATTGCAGCTGGTTGTAGTAACAGCATCAGTCAAACAGTACTGGTCAACGATGCACCAACAGTAAGCTTCAGCGGTTTGTCGGCAGCCTATTGCATTGATGCGGGTGCTGTAACCTTAACAGGTGTCCCGGCAGGTGGCACTTTTATGGGTGCAGAAATAAGTGGGGATAGCTTTAATCCTGCATCAGTAGGAGCAGGTGGGCCCTATACCGTAACTTATTCATATACAGATGGAAATGGTTGTACAAATAGCTCTAGCCAGCCGGTAACAGTTAACGCACTACCAGTAGTAAGTTTCACTGGCTTATCATCTGCTATTTGTATTGATGCTGGCGCCATAACTTTAACAGGCACACCAACGGGTGGTACTTTCAGCGGGACCGGTATTAGTGGCAATAGCTTCAATCCGGCATCAGCAGGAGTAGGTGGACCGTATTCCATAACTTATTCATATACTGATGGAAATGGTTGCAGCAACAGCATCAGTCAGAATGTAACGGTTAATGCCTTGCCTGTAGTAAGTTTCACTGGTTTATCATCATCCTATTGTATAAACGCAAATGCCGTAACCTTAACGGGTACACCTACTGGTGGCACTTTCAGTGGTGCAGAAATCAGCGGCAATATATTCAATCCTGCATCGGTGGGAGTTGGTGGACCCTATTCCGTTACTTATTCTTATACGGATGGAAATGGTTGCAGCAACAGTATTAGTCAGCCTGTAACGGTAAACGCATTACCGGTTGTCAGTTTTACTGGTTTATCATCATCCTATTGTATAAATGCAAATGCCGTAACCTTAACGGGTACACCTGCTGGTGGCACTTTCAGTGGAATAGGAATCAGTGGTAACAACTTTAATCCTTCAACAGCAGGCCCAGGTGGTCCCTATTCCATTACTTATTCATACACGGATGGAAATGGTTGCAGCAACAGTATTAGCCAGCCTGTAACGGTAAACGCATTACCGGTTGTCAGTTTTACTGGTTTATCAACGACCGCTTGTGTTAATGCAGGTACAATAAGTCTGACTGGCATACCTTCAGGAGGCACTTTCAGTGGAACAGGAATCAGTGGTAACAACTTTAATCCTGCAACAGCTGGCCCAGGTGGCCCATATTCCATTACTTATTCTTATTTGGATGGAAATGGTTGCAGCAACAGCACTAGTCAAAATGTTACTGTTAACCCTATTCCGAATGCAATAGCGACGCCATTATCTCAAACGATTTGTTCAGGTTCAGCAATTAGCAGTATTGCAATAACAGGCAGCGTTGTTGGTACTACCTTTAACTGGACAAGAAATAATACGGGATCAGTTACAGGTATTTTAGCCAGCGGTTCAGGTACTATCAGCGGTGTATTAACTAATACAACCAATTCAGCTGTGACGGTAACATTTACGATAACACCAACAGCTAATGGCTGTTTAGGTACTCCAATCACAGCAACGGTAATAATCAAGCCAACGCCAAATGCCGTAGCTACGCCTTCGTCGCAAACCGTCTGTTCCGGATCATACATAACAAGCATTGTATTATCGGGCTCTGTGAGCGGTACTACATTTACCTGGACAAGAAATAACACAGTGCCCTGCAGTGACATAGCAAACAGTGGCTACGGGAATATCAGCGGAGAATTAACAAATACTACTTCTGCTCCTGTAACAGTAACTTTTACTATAACACCATCAGCGAATGGTTGTACCGGGACACCGATTACTGCAACAGTATTGGTAAATCCGAAAACAAATATTTCGGGTAATCCGGCTAACCAGGCTATACTTACCGCAGGCAATACGTCGTTTAGTGTAACGGCTACCGGAACTTCAATTACCTACCAATGGCAGCTAAGTACCAACGGAGGATCCAGCTACAGCAATCTTTTAAATGGAGGTGTATATTCCGGGGCAACAACTGCTACGCTTAATCTCACAGCTGTTCCTTTAACCATGAATGGGTTTAAATACCGCTGTGTGGTAAAAGGCAGCTGCTCTACTGCTACTTCATCTTCAGCATTGTTAACGGTGAGCAATCCCTGCCAGAATGCAACTGGTTTAACCACCACCAACATTACCTCTTCGGGTGCTAAACTCAATTGGGTTGCAGCTAATGATCCTGCTCAATGGCAGGTGCAATACAAAACAACTGCAACCGGCTCGGTATGGAAGGATGTTCTGGTAGCAGGTAACCTGCGGACAGTCACCATTTCATCACTGTCTGCCAACCAGAATTACAACTGGCATATCAGGGCTAAATGCGGAACCAGCTGGACAGATTACTCTGGTACAATCAGCTTTAAAACCCTGGGAATTACGAAAGCTGAAGCTTTAGCCATTCCGGCAGCAATCGTTGAATCTCCTGCTCCTCAATCACTAAAAGTATTCCCAAATCCTTCAAAAGGCGAGTTTAATTTAACTCTGCAGGTTGACGGTAGCATTAATGCAGTTGCAAAAATCCAACTGGTTAATATGATGGGAAAAACAGTATATACTGAAACAGCAGAAGTGAATAATGGTGCTTTGCTTAAAACAATAAATACACCATCTACATTTGCTAACGGATCGTATATAGTCAGGGTGCTTGTTGATGATAAGCTTTACAAAACCCAGGTGATCTTCAACAGATAGATAAGTGTTTAGTTGATAGGTTGATTTGAACCCGGCTGCCGAAAATCAGCCGGGTTTTTCATTATTTGTTCCACCAACTTTTCAATTAGATTTTTGGATAGCAAAACACTTTTTCCAGCTCAATTAGCTTTTACTATATTTTGACCCTATCAAATTCCAGAATACTTGTAGTTGCTTCACAATATGAATATGAACAATTTTAAAATCATGCGGTTTTAGTCCCTGGTTTAACGTGATTAAATGTACATTTGTCTGACAAAGCAATAAATCATTGATGGCTTTAGTTTCAAAAAATCAAACCTCAGTATCCTTTTGTCCGAGCTTCAATTCAAAAGCTATAAATACAAAAAAATAATTAACATGAAACAGATTTTCATTTTTTTACTCTGCGCCCTTGCGATATCAATTATTTCCTGCAAGCAGTCTACTGAAAACAAGAGCTCGACAGGTAACGCCTCCAGTTCCATAATCAAGATAGAAGAAGGCTTTGTTGATGCACATGGTGTGCTGATTTATTACACAACAATGGGACAAGGCAAGCCCTTGTTAATCGTCCATGGAGGACCAGGAGCTTCTCACGAATATTTTCTGCCTTACCTTCTGCCGCTGGCCCGCACAAACCGGCTTATTTTTATCGACGAACGCGGTTCAGGACGCTCACAGAAACTGGAAGATTCCTCTGCTTATACAGTTGAGAATATGGTTGAAGATGTTGAGGATGTCCGCCTGGCTCTCGATCTGGGAAAAATCAGCCTGCTTGGCCATTCTTTCGGTGGCGTTCTTGCCCAGGCATACGCATTGAAATACCCTGCTAATCTTTCCCATCTGATCCTTTGCAGTACTTTTCACAGCACATCAAAAATGAATGAGGTTTTCAAAAAGATGAAAGAGAAAATGGCTCCTGAACTACTGGCACGTATCGAAAAAATGGAAAAAGCCGGGTTATACGGTCATGGGAAAAAGTATGAAAAAGGACGTTATACTTCTGAATACATGATAGCTGCCTGGGGTGACGGTTACTTTCCTTATCTGTATGAGAACCATCCGGATGCCAATTACGATCCCCTTTCCAATGGCAATATGGCCTGGGATTTATACCGCGAAATGTGGGGATCGAATGGCGAATTTGTGATTGACGGCAACCTGAAATCTTAATTGAGTTTGATGCTGCTTTATTTGAGGCGCCTGTCATTAATCAGCATAAAATTAATAAATTTGAAATGATTTCATTTTTGGTCCAAACCCCAGCTGGATTAGAATTATTTAAACACCTAAAACAAAATACC
>CAIWMA010000168.1 GCA_903913645.1 uncultured Bacteroidales bacterium
ACTATTTTATCGTAATAAAACCGAAAGTCTGTAAAACTTTAAGGTAATTTCAATCCAATAATAAATTCTATGATCAATATTTCAATTATATCTGTTAGACTACCAATATGATATAATAATGAAAGATGTTTACATGGGTATCCGACATTCCATGATATTTTTTTATGAAATCTCTGTATATAATTTCATAAAATAAAAAAGCCACCTCAAATCAACATTGAGATGGCTTTTCGAATGATACATAATACAAATTCTCCGTTCAGTGTTTTAATGCACAGTCCGGACAGATACTAATTTTTCCTGATCACCCTGATATAATCCAGCAGCGCATCGTTGATTTCCCCGTCCATATTCATATTCCAGTCTTCGAACTTAAAGGTAAGCTTGTTATTGCCTTTTTTAAGAGGAACTTCAATGATATTGGAGAAGCCCCAGTCGCTCCATTCGTTAGTGCCGCGCTGCGGAAATACCCAAACTCCTGAATACTTTCCGTCGAGGTAAACACTACGGATTCCACAATTATTGTCGGTATTCCAGGGACCTGTTCCATTGGCATAGCGGCAATCGATAAGGTATGTGCCATTTCCAGGAACGGTAATATTGATATTGATTTCACGGTTTTTGGTGCTGCTTATCTCCACAAATCCGTCACCGGAATAATTGGAATAAGGAAGTGTGGATTTTTCAACAACGCTTTCAACTTCAATAATCATCCGGTCTGAATCCGGGCAAATTAAAATAGGTTCGCTGCTGAATGATTCGGTTTTCTGATCGTCGAGAGCCGTTACTTTATACTCGGCAAATTCGTTGGTATTTATTTCAAAATGATTCTCTGGAATGGTTTTGATAACAACTCCGTTTTTGTAAATGTTATATGATACGGCTGCAGCAACTGCATCCCAGTCCAGTTTTGTTCCGTTAAGTTTAACCTGAGGATTAGGAAGCGAGAACTTATTTCCAACCAGGTTAATTTTTGTGTCACCGAAACTATTGTTCTTCATCTCAATTTCAATGGTGTGGTTTCCGGTTAAACTGGCCGGGAAGAAAGCTTTATCGCTGATTTTGCCATCAAGTTTGAACGAAGCTATTTGGTTTCCATAACCTTTAACTGTAATGTTGAGTTTAGCTTTGCGATAGCAGAAGTTGGAAAGTGTCCTGGTACCTCCGTAAACCTCCGGTATCACTGGTTTAAAGTTGATTCCATCAGGTTCGAAATTTATTCCCATAAATACGCGGTGAACCATAGCCATATTTCCGGCCATACTCCATAACATACGATCTGAATTGATTTCAGTGCCCATATAATCGCCGTTTTGAGCAACAAAATTCTCGTAATTGGTCAGGAACAATGCTCCCGGCCGGTAAATGGATGCCAATCCATGAAGCAATGCGGCTTCGTTACCGGCTTTTGCAGCAGCAAGATTCCAGAACGATTGTACAAACGGCCAGATAGCATTGTTGTGATACGAAGGAATACCGGGTATTTGAGGATAAATGCAGGTAGTTCCGAAATCAGTAACAGGCGAATTTTCCAGCACTGAATTTGCCCGTTCAGGATCGGCTACATCAAATAATACAGACAATGCTTCTCCCAGCGCTTCGAAGCGGGGCGAAAGGTTCAGGGAACTGCGACCGTATAAATATTGTCCGTAGTATCCTTTGTCGGCCATCCAAAGGTATTTGTTCATGCCATCTTTTATTTCCTTTGCACGAGCCAGGTATTTGTCAGCTGGTTCACCCAGTATTTTAGCCATTTCCGCCAGGATGATATTGGCGCGGTAATGAACCGCATTGGTGCCAAGGTTTTCCGACATGTAAATATCCATGTTCGACATCCACTTCGGGTAGGTTTGTTCACGCCAGTCGAGGAAAGAAGATTCACCTTTGTTCATACCTGTTTTAGACGAACGTATGGTTTTTTCGTCATCGGCAAGCGTATTTTTGATTACTTCGTAAGCGGTTTTCAGCCAGGCTTCATCGCCGGTAACTTTATAGATTTCCCACGCAGCCAGGGACCAGGTAGTTCTGTCGGACGAAACGGGCCAGGCACCACCGGAACCGGTGTCCTGGATTATTCTTCCACGTTTCACCTTTTTCATCAGACTGTTTTTCGCCACAGCCGGTTCGATATAAGCAAAGGCAAGGAGTGTGCTGAAACTTACATCGCGCGTCCACACGCCGCCCCATTTAGCACCGGTTCGTAAAGTGCTGTCGGGTTCAATGTTTTTACGGGCTTCTTCCAGCGAAAGATTGAAGAGTGCATCAACAATAGGTTGATCCGATTTATACGAAGGTTTTGAGGAAATATCCTGCGAAAGCTGCCATGTTTTAACCTGGTTCGCTTTTTCATCAAACGGATTGAAAATCAAGGTAATCTCGTAAATACCATCACCATCGGGATCTTTCATTGCAAAATTCTTTTCTTCCAGATTTACAAAGTCCCAGGTAAGCGGAGGTGTGCCACCGGCAATATACACTGCTTTGAAATCGGATTTTGCAATACGTGTTCCGTCGAATGCTTCGTAATATCCTTTTTCGGCAAACTGTTTCAGTACCGGGTTCATATCCAAACGGAAGGTGTATTGGTAATTCACAGGAAGTTTGGTGCCGGGTTCGGCCGGAAAGGATTTGTTCTTTTCCCCGAAGATGATAGTGGGTGACTGGTGTTCATTTTCACCAATGACGATTCCGTGATTAAAACCCGATTGCAATTCGTTGTCTTTCTCGTTAATACTGAACTTAAAGGTGATCAGCCGTGAAAAGTTTTCGTATGCCAGGGTCCGGTAGTTTGAAACAATTTTCATCGGCGATTCCACTTGTGCAGTAAAATTTCCCTGCACCACTTTATCGGTATAAACCGTAAACTTTGGTGATTTGTATAAAACTGCTGATTGCTTTGAACAGCTCATAACTATCATGATTAGAAGAATTATTGCAAGATACCGTTTCATATTTTATTTTTTTTAGTTCCGCGTTTGAACGGTGATTTTTTCACTTTGCAAAGCCGAAGGTACACAAATAGTTAATATTCCATTCGCGCTGTTCCAGTTCCACCCTGCTTTATCTGTTTTTTCTGACAACCATTTAGTATCGGTCTTCAATTTGAATGATTTCAACTTTTTATCTGAAAGCAGAACCGAAGACGGTGAGTTTTTCAGATGAACCTGGTAGATCATATCACGGTTTACAGGCTGAAAACTATTCTCAGATTTTTCACTGTAAATTAACTCCATCATATCCTTTTTGCTCAGGCACTGAACCGATCGTTTTACGAATACATCCTGTTTGTAATTGTTGGTTTCGCCATCGTCTTCATATATCTCGAACTGAGCTTTTTTGTTTATGGCTGCAGGGAAAATCTCCACAATCAGAGGATAATCTGTTTTTTGGTTGATGTATTGCATCACGGGCATAGTTGGAATTATTGAACCACTTTTTACAAACACCGGGATGGTTTTCAGTTCCACCGGGAATTCAATCCATTGCTTTCCTGCGAACACATTTTGCGGATGGTTGTAATCGATCCATTCTCCTTCGGGTAAATAAATCTTTTTAATGGCCGCTTCTTGTTCGGTTACCGGGGCTACTAAAAATGAAGAGCCAAACAAAAATTCCGAATTCAGATTTGCGGTTTCCGGATCGTCAGGATATTCGAGCATCAAGGCACGCATAATTGGCAACCCGGTATCGTGAGCTTCACGGGAACAACTGTAAAGGTAAGGAAACAAGCGGTATTTCTGTTCGATCGCCTTCCGGCAGATTGCTTCCGTATTGGTTCCAAATAGCCATGGCTCAACGGCATTGTTTCCTTCGTGATGGGCGCGGCTGATAGGATTAAAAACCCCAAACTGCATCCAGCGAATGTACAACTCGCTCATTGCATCATAATCAATAATATTACCGCAATATCCCGAAATGTCGCAGCTCCAGAAAGGAATGCCGCCCATTCCGGCAGAAAGAGCGAGTGGCAACTGAGCTTCCAGTTTTTTCCAGCCATCCAGGATATTGTTGCCGTCACCAGTATCACCCGACCAGCCAAATGTATATCGCTGCATTCCTGCAAAAGCAGCGCGTGTCATTTGGAAAATACGGGTGTTGGGATTACGTTTTTCGAATTGTTCGGTTACCACTTTGTCCCATGTAAGCCCATACACATTGTGAATTTCGTTATGCATTCCCAGGTGGTGTTTCATAAACAGGCGATCAGAACTTTCTTCGTTGCTCCAGGCAGGTTCGCCCATATCGGTCCAGAAACCTCTGACACCATCGTCTATTGCTTTTTGCTGGTAGGTTCCCCACCAATCGGCCACCTTCGGATTTGTAAAGTCAACCATGCCGCAGTTTCCGCCCCAGGGCCAGGGCATGTCGTACGATTTCCCGGTACGGGCATCCAATGCGAAATAGCCCAGTGAATCTGCTTCTTTCCACTGCTTTTTGTTGTTTTGCGAAATCACAGGATCCTGGGAAACAATTACCTTAAAACCATCGGTTTTGAGATCAGCAAGCATTTTTATCGGGTTGGCATAATTGCTTTTGCGCCATTCGAAATCCTGTAAATACTGGGTCCAGCCTATATCCTGATAAATAATGTCGCATGGAATCTGCCGGTCGCGATAGCCTTTGGCGATTTCACGGGTCAGTTTTTCATTGGTAAGCAATCCTCTGCATTGCGAAAACCCAAGGGACCATGCCGGTGGCATAATAGGTTTGCCGGTTAGTTCCATGTAGCGACCAATTATTTGCTTGTAGGTGGGGCCATAAATGAAATAAAAAATCATTTCACCTCCCGGAGCCGAAAACGAGTATTGATTTGCAGCTTCAGTGCCAAAATCAAACTCTGTTTTGTAGGTGTTATCGAAGAAAATTCCATAGCCTGAGCTGCTCATAAAAAACGGAATGCTTTTATACAACGGATCTTCGTTTACATCATAACACGGCTTGTCGCTGTTCCACATCCGGAACTTGCTGCCAACCCTGTTGATTGGCCCGTTTTTCTCGCCAAGGCCATAAATACGCTCTCCTGGCCGTAGTGTTTTAAAAGAGGATATTTTCGACGAATCCTTTTCGAAACCACGGTTCTGGAAATCTTCCATCAGCAGTTTCTGGTATTTGTCGAAAATACGAATCTGAAACGGTGATTTATTAATTCGTACAATCAGGTCTTCGGTATAAATTTCGTAGCTCTGCGGCTGTTCTGAAATATTCAGTTTGTCCTGTTCATTTCCCGATTTTATTACAGCAAATGATTCATTATTCCTTTTGAAGCCATCCTGATCGTACCATATTTTCAGTATCCCGGAACTGACTTGTTCCAACTGTACCTGGATATTGTTTTCGCAGTTGAAAATTACTTTGTTCCCCATAGTCTTATACGAAGAACAACTGCCAATGGAAGACGAACCTCTTGTCGATAAAGCAAATGTTAATCCTATGACCAATAAGGAATATCTTATGGCGGGTAATTTTATATCAGGAAACATGATAGATAGTTAAGAGGCTTTTAGGATTGGCAGATGAATCAAACTTTCAACCCAAAGGTAAAAGCTGATAAAATTTTATTTTAAAAAAATAGCA
>CAIWMA010000169.1 GCA_903913645.1 uncultured Bacteroidales bacterium
ATATAATCAGCCGGAAATACCTGGAATGGTTCAGTGCTGATCTGATTGTAGTCGGTAATTACCTTTGCAATTGTATCATAATTTGCCAGCACCAGGTCCTTCAGATCTATCACTTTTGAGGAGCGGTTATATATTTCGACAAAATCAACACCTTCGGCAGTAGGATCAAAAAGCAATTCGTTTATAACAATATCATTTGCTTCGGCAGGTTGAGGAATAGCAAACCGTACTGAATTTCCTGCCGCAATAAGGTTTCCTGCACAATCGGTAATATTGCCTGTGATTGTCAGAGTATAAATCACATCTGAAACCAAAGGCGACGCCAATACCAGGTAAGCGACTTTATAATCAGGACTTTGCAAATGAACTGAACCTGGATTTCCAATGCCGTTATCGATAGTATAATTTGCAATATTTAAAATATTTGACGTTTCACATGACTCAGTAAACCAAACTGTTATATGCGTTGGGTCGTCAACTCCTACCCTGCTGATAGCCGGAGGAACAAGATCGGGATTTGTTGCATTAACCGAATTTAATTTCCCTGGAGTGCCGCCAGTTTCATTGGTGCAGGCTTTCCAGTTCGACGCTTCGCCGCAGGGATTTAACGGATCGATCAGTTCGAGCGACCAGCCACCGTCTTTTTTATAACTCCCCTGGAACCAACTTTCGGTATAAGAAACTGCATGTATCACATTACCATCAAAATCCTTCAGCGTAATAGTTCCGCTTCCATTGGTAACAGCAAAACTGCTGAAATCAATCACTGGACCGTAAGGCTCAAGTAATGATTTTGAACCATCATCACAAAGAATTACATATTCGCCGGCAGGCAAAGTGTAATTCGGGAGCGGTTTTTCTGTTGTGCCCAGCCAAAAAGTCAGAAATTTTAAATCCACCGGGAATGCACTCCGGTTATATAACTCGACATATTCGGCTTCGGGAAGATTAACCGGTGGCGAAGGATCCGCCATTATTTCATTTATCAGTATATCAAACGTTTTAGCCTGGTGCCAGCTAAACGGAGACTGAACCGTATCCATCACATTCCCGGCAAGGTCTTCCACATTTACAATTTTCAGCGAATAGATAATATCAGCTGTAAAGCGCTGTATATATGTAAGATGGATGATAGATGGGTCAGCCAGGTCGCCGATAGCTGAAACGGGAATTAATCCTCCCGGCAGTGTGGAATAATTGCTCACTTTGGTTGCGCTGGCTGCATCGACCGACTCACTGAAGGTTACTGAAACCTTGTATAAAGTTTCGAGGGAAACCGAAACCACTTCGGGAGAAATAGTATCGGGGAAAGGAATTCCAAAATGAATTGAGTCTTCAGTTAAAAACCTGTTTCCTGCACAATCGGTAATATTATTCGTGCTGGATAACGTGTAATCCACACCAACAATTAATGAAGTTGCTAAAGTAAGATCAGCGACTTTGTAATCAGGGCTGAATGCCCGAACTGAGACTGGATTTCCAATCCCTTTATCAATGTTAAAATTTGTTTTGTTCAGCACAGTTGCGCTGTCGCATGTTTCAGTAAATAAAACTGTTATATGTGTTGGATCGTTAATCACTACGCTACTAATAGCAGGAGGAACAAGGTCAGGATTCGGGGCATTAACCGAGTTTATTTTACCTGGCGTTCCACCATCATTATTGTTGCATGCCAGCCAATTGGATGCTTCCCCACAGGGATTCATAGGATCAATCAGTTCGAGCGACCAGCCGCCGTCTTTCTTATAACTGCCATTGAACCAACTTTCGGCATAGGAAACAGTATGAATCACATTCCCATCAAAATCCTTTAGGGTAATAGTTCCGCTTCCATTGGTTACCGAAAAACTGCTGAAATCAATAACCGACCCGTAAGGAGTAAGTAAGGGTTTCGCTCCGTCATCACAAAAGATAACATATCCCCCGGCTGGCAGTGTGTATTTGGGAAGCACTTTTTCGGTTTTCCCAAGCCATAACGACCAATATTGTAAGTCAACAGGGAAAGCGCTCCGGTTAAATAATTCAACATATTCGGCTTCCGGAAGATTAACCGGTGGTGTCGGATCGGCCATTATTTCATTGATCAGAACGTCATATGTTTTAGCCTGGTGCCAGCTAAAAGGAGTTTGACTTGCTGTCATACCATTACCGGCAAGGTCTTTAACATTAGCTATATCCAGCGAATATATGAGATCAGGTGTGAAGCGTTGTGCGTAAGAAAGACGAATAATCGACGGATCACCCGGATCCTGTGTGGCCGATTGAGGAACCACCGCTCCGGGAGTGGTTGAATAATTATTCACATTCGTGGCGCTGGCTGCTTCAACAGGCTCACTGAAAGTTACCGTTAAATTGTTGAGCGTTTCCAGCGAAACCGCTGTCACCAGTGGTGGTGTGTTATCAACAACAACGGGACCTGCATAAAAATCGTCGAAATAAAATTTTGTACTGTTGCTGCTGGTAAATTTGCAGTAAACACCAAGGTATGAGCCACTTACAAATGTATTGTCGGTACCGGTAGCCTGAATTACATAATTAGTTCCTCCGAGGTCATCGGCGTATACGGTCCATATTCCGCCTGAAGAACGAATTACTTTGATCCGGATGGCAAAAGGAGCGGCAAGAAGCCCGTCGGCACCCCTGCAGATAACAGAATGTATATTTCCCGATTGTTGTATAAGTTCAATGGCATCGTTTGATCCGGTCTCACCAAACTTCAGATAATACCCGTTAAGCGGGCCTTTCAGATCAGCCTGGTCGGAAGATAAGTAAACACGGGCCATGTTGTTATCCGACGGCGCAAAAGAAAGTTTTATCCAGAAACTCCATTCCATATCCTGCAATATACTGCTGGCGGCCGTCAAAGCTGCAGTATCTGTGCCTGTTGCATTAAGCTGAAGTTGGTATGAAGTATTTACTTTGAATAAGGCTGCATCGCCGGTCCATGCTGGATTTGAGGTGAAATTGCCATCGGCGAAACTATCGGCAAACTGCGCTTTTGCATACCCTTGGAATAGAATGACGCAAATAATAAATAACAGAATCTTTCGCATATTACTATTGATTGACATCCAATTAACGTAAATGTAGTATTTTTGCACTTCTGAAATAAATTCTTTAGTAAAGATACAAAATCGAAATTATGTATCAAAACTACAGATTCAATCTTTTGAACATTCAAGGCAATTTCAGTTAAAAACAACTAATCAAAAAAGATTTGAAAAAGCCTGATTGATTAACTTCACAATGAAATAATTATTTTATTGAATCATGGCTTATTCCATTTTACCAAAATCAAAATAAAAAACAACAAGATGAAAATTGCAATTGTTGGTGCCACAGGTCTGGTAGGAAGCGTTATGCTTAAAGTTCTGGAAGAAGCACGTTACATTCCTTTCGATAAAATCTCTGAGATCATACCTGTTGCATCCGAAAAATCAGTAGGCAAGAATTTGTTTTTCAATAATATGCCCCGTAAAATTGTGAGCATTACCGATGCAATTGCAATGAAACCGGATATCGCTATCTTTTCAGCCGGAGCATCTATTTCCACAGAATATGCTCCGCTTTTTGCTGCTGCCGGAACTTTTGTTATTGATAACAGCTCGGCCTGGCGTATGGATGAGAATATTCCTTTGATTGTCCCGGAAATAAATGCCTCACTGCTGAACCGCAATACCAAAATTATCGCAAATCCGAATTGCAGTACCATCCAGATGGTGCTTGCTATTTCGCAACTGCACAAGCATCTGAAAATTAAAAGGCTTGTGGTTTCTACGTATCAGTCTGTATCCGGAACCGGCCAGAAGGCTATGGAGCAGCTGAGGAATGAAAGGGCCGGCACACGCACCAATATGGTTTATCCCCATCCTATCGATATGAATTTGTTTCCTCACGGCGGTACTTTCGAAGCCAATGGATATACAACCGAAGAAACCAAATTGCTGAATGAAACACGCAAAATTCTGGGCGATAATTCGATACGGATTACTGCAACCGTGGTTCGTGTTCCTGTTACCGGGGGCCATTCGGAAGCGGTAAATATTGAGTTTGAAAAAGAATTCGAGATGGATTGGATCAATAAACTTTTATCCTCAACCAAAGGAGTTGTGGTACAGGATGAACCCGAAAAATCTATTTATCCAATGCCTAAGTATGCCGAAGGCCGTGATGAGGTTTTTGTTGGCCGTATCCGTCGAGATGAATCCCAGCCAAATACCATCAACATCTGGATTGTTGCCGACAACCTCCGCAAAGGAGCTGCTACCAATGCCGTTCAGATTGCTGCATACCTGATGAATAACGAGCTGGTAAAATCGTAAGTATCACTTTTCTCCTGCTGCCCTGTCTTCCCTCTTTGGATAAGGGTCGCCCTTCTTATAACCTACTGAAGCTAATGCGAATTTACCGTCAGATATCCGAATTCAAGTCCCACTGCAACCCGGTGGCTACGGTAGGCGTATTTGATGGCGTTCATCGCGGTCATCTTGAAATTATTAACCGGTTATCAGCCGTTGCAAAGGGAAAGAAATGCGAATCCGTAGTTATTACCTTTGAACCACATCCTCGGCTAGTGCTGCCACACAACGCCGAAGTACGATTGCTTCAGACACTCGACGAAAAACTGCATCGTTTCGAAGTTGCCGGTGTTGATGTAGTGCTTGTTATCCCTTTCGATCTAGAATTTTCGAAGATCACGCCACACGATTTCATTAAAAATGTTCTGGTGGACCAGATCAAAGTGAGCCATGTAATTACCGGGTATGATCATTTTTTTGGTCAGAACAGGCAAGGCGATTTTGATATGCTTAGCAAAATGGGCAAAGAGTTTAACTTCACTGTAGATGAATTGCCAATGGTGCTGGTTGCCGAACATACAGTAAGTTCATCCATAGTACGACGCGCTTTGCTCGATGGGGATGTGAAACTTGCAGCAACTATGCTGGGTTATGCGTATGAAATGGCTGGAAATGTTGTTGACGGAAATAAAATCGGGAGAAATATTGGCTTTCCAACGGCAAATCTTAAACTAAGTTACAGTCATAAACTGGTTCCGGGGCAGGGTGTTTATGCAACCCTTGTTAAAATAAATAATTCTGTTTACAAAGCCATGACCAATATAGGTTACAGGCCAACTATCGATGCCGATCGCCTTACCATTGAGGCCAATATTTTCGATTTTAACCAGGATATTTATGGAAAGGAAATTACTTTGGTATTTATTGAACGGATCCGGGATGAAAAAAGATTCGCAAGCTTAGGCGATCTTCAGCTTCAACTGGCCGACGATGAGATTGTTGCAGGAAAAATACTGGAAAACCTCTAATCCGGACTTTCTGGAAGATTTTTTGTGGAAATGTCCGCCCTCGCCTTGTCTCCCTCGCACCTTCTTAATTTAGAAATCTAATAATTCCAACAGAAATTTAAATCTTCTCCTTTTTCTCCGCATTATACGCAAGCAGGCAATCATTAATAGCCTTATACAGGTTGTATTCTGTTGAGCTGACAATAAAATCAACCGAAAGATTGCAGAACAGCATAAAATCCTGGATTTCCTTATCGGTATTAAATGAAGTAACCTGTCGGACAACTTCCACATTATACCTTCGGGCAGCAACCACTTTTTTCTGATCCTGGTTTACCAGTGTCTCATACTTTCGTTTGCTCTTGCCTTCTTTGCTGAATGCATCGTATAAAGCCGTAATAGGGCCGGGAACAGTTAGTGTTAAGCCTGGATTTGCCAATCCGGGAGTGCTGCTGCTTGGTGGCAGACCGCCGGCGGGAAGTGGCATATTGTAAAATTTCGGATCGTTAAGTTTAATATCTGTGACTTTCGGTGTTTGGTCTTCCATAGCAAGCACCGCTTCCTTCAACGCCTGAGCATCAGCAGGCCAGGGAAAAATCTCTACACCAGTTATCATAATGGTGTCCGGCTTCATTACAATATGCAAGGGAATTATTGGAGATTGCCTGTCTTCAGGAATATGATATTTAAAGGGAATATATCCAACACAAGTAGCCCTCAGGGTATCGCCCGGATATGTGTTGATCTGGAACTGTCCTTGCCAGTTGCTGGTTGTACCCTTATTCACGGAAACATTTACAATATGCACATTTTCAATGGATTTCCCCTGGGGATTGGTAATAAACCCTTCAATCGAAACAATAGGACCGGGCGCTGCAACCTGTGCTTCCACATTTGTGAAAATAAATAATAAAAATAATAGGAGCAGGCTGATCAGGCGCATAATCTTGGAAATGAATTGCAAAAGTACCTGTAAATCAATTTGTAAAAAAGTTAATACTTGTTAACAGGAACTTCCCTGCCACCAGATATGTTCGCAT
>CAIWMA010000170.1 GCA_903913645.1 uncultured Bacteroidales bacterium
ATTAATATATATGGTAATTAAAAGTAATATAAGTTACTTGATAGTTTCTAGAAATGTTCAGGTATTCAAAAAGATTCAAGATAAATAGATTATACATCTCCAGATTTACCTTCACGATTGCCACAAAGAAAGCATCTATTCAAAAAAATAATCTTAGTAATAGCGATCAAACGTAATAAATCCTTAATTTTGTAGCGCAATGGCACCAATAGATTGATTCGATTTTTGTATAAAAATTATACTGATTGGAGTAATTGCAACGTATTCGGGATGTAGCGCAGCCTGGTAGCGTGCTTCGTTCGGGACGAAGAGGCCGGAGGTTCGAATCCTCTCATCCCGACAATCGGAAAAGCCTGCTTGCTTTAAACTGGCAGGCTTTTTTGCCACTTTAGCTCAGTTGGTAGAGCAGCTCATTCGTAATGAGCAGGTCGTGGGTTCGAGTCCCATTAGTGGCTCCAAATTAAAGCAAATAACAAATTGCAAATCAAGTATTTGCAATTTGTTATTTTTATCAACTCTTTCTGACAATATGGAAAGAACAAAAAAAATCCGACCTTATGGGCCGGATTTTTCATTTTGCTGATTAATTATTATTTAACATTCATAACCAGTACTTTCGACAGACTCCAGAATTCTTTCGGATTGGTTATAACCAGACTATCGGATAAATTTTTACCGGTAAGACGATAAGAGGTTTTAGGATGTGAAGTCAAAAGTGTCATTTTATCTTTCATAATTTTAACTCCTTTGAAATTGGTAATATCAACCTTGGTGAAATTACTTTTATTCATTTCGGTAGCCAGTTCTTTCGACTTTCCTAAGCCGATAAAGCCACCTTCTTTGGTAATGATCTTTTTCTCTTTCAGATAAGTAGTTGTGCCAACTACATAGTACGCGGTATTAAGTTCGGCAGTTCTTTCTTCAATAACCTGTTGTTTCTGTGTATTTTGTGTGTTCAGGTTATCGACATTGGCATTCAGATCGGTTACTTTGGTGGTTAAATCAGTCACCTGAACATTTACCTTTGCAAGATCCTCTTTAAGTTGGGCAATCTGTACATCTTTTTCTTCAATCTGTTTTGTGAGGTTATTAATCATAGCTTCTAACTGAACAGAATGTACTCCTGATTTATTCAGTTTCGATCGTAATGAGGCAACCATTGCCCTGTTATCTTTTTGCAACTTGTAAATCATATTGATGTCGCTGTTAATCTGGTCTTTGGACCTGGTTTTAATTTCTGAGCTTCCATCAACTGCTTTGTTAATGATCTTTTCTTTCATTTTAATTGAATCCAGGTTCGACTGAATATCGTTAAATGCATTAACGAAGTCAATAACCGTGGAGTCTTTAGTGACGCCTAATGATCTCAGGCTATCGTTCGATACCTTTAATCTGGCGATTTCTTCATTTTTTTGGTTGCAACCGCCTGTGAGAAGCATAACTGGAATTACCAAGGCAAAAAGTAGTTTTTTCATAATGTTTGTTTAAATTGGTTTTTAGGATAAGTAATTTAAGGGGCAGAAATTTGTTTAATGAGTGTTATTTCAATAATGCGAAACAGTGCATTTATTTTAGACAAAGGTACTTTGGTCGCCAGGCTGTTCTATTACATAATTTCGGTTATGATTTATATAATTCACACATTGTCAGGCTTTATAGGTTTAATATTTAATGTATGAGGTTCGATGTTTGATGTTGAAACATTTATTCCCAGTCTCCCAGTCTATCTCTTTCAGTCTATGTAAATAGCAACCCAAAACCCTTACGAAGCTTTCTTCATGTTTCTTTCAGCCAATTGTGAAATTGCTTTACCCAAGGCATCCAATTCTGCATTAAATCCTTTTTTGAATTTTTCCCAGTTTTCCTTGCCCTGAGAACTATAAAAATGCATGTCATTCCTTAAATGGGAATTTTGAACATCGAGTGAATCTAACTGCTTTTTATATTTCAACATGGATTCTTTTCTTTCCGATTTCATTCTGTCTTTCATGTCGGCAATCAGAAGTTCGTTTTCTTTAAGCTTTTTTTCTGATTCAACTTTGTAATTTACATATTCGGCAGAATCCGCACGTGCAATGTCCAGATCCTGGCTGGCTTCCTTTACGTTAGCTTTCGCTTTTTCAAGGGTTTCAGCTTTTTGTTCGGTTGAGAAATTGCAGCTTATAACTACTAAGCTCACTGTACAGATAAACAGTGACGCAAATAAAATATTTGTTTTCATGTGTTATTATTATTTAATTCGGATATTCTACTTGCCCGCACCGTAAGGCTTCAAACTTTACAGTCTGCTTAATTTTTGTGAAGAGGAATTGAGGCATAGAAACTTAAAACGCCATTATTGGCATCTGGAAAAGTGTAAGTTGTTCCCAGGTATGTTCTCTCTTTACCGACCTTAGTTAACCCATAGCTATAACGTACTCCAACATTAACCGATTTAAAATCAAGGCTTGCTCCTGCAGCGAATCCTGCATCAAACCTGTTGAAATCCTCTGTATTTATGTTATCTTCAAAGTTAAAAAGATCGATGTTTGATGCGTTTTTAACTTTCCCGCTTACCAGGTACGATACATACGGACCCACACTGATATCGAAGTTCCCAGATACGTTTACCACTAAAAGAACAGGAACTTCAATGTAATTTATGCTGAATCGGGCACTGCCATTAACAAAGGCATTATTGTAAGTTATTTCGGCACCTTTGGTGGTGAAATATATCTCCGGTTGAAACGCCAGGTTACTGCTTATTGGAAATTTGCTGAACAAACCGACATTATATCCGGCAACTGATTTATTGTTTTCAGCGTCAGCGGTATAGAGATTTGAAAAATTAGCTCCTCCTTTTACGCCAAAGCTTGGAGAGCCTTGATTCTGTGCTTTAACGGAAGTATTTATTGTAACAGCCATTATTAGTGCCACTGATATTAGAATTAGAGACTTTTTCATTTGGGGTATATTATAGCGAATAGTTTGATAAGGATATAACTGGTTTGGAGTGAATTTTTTAGCTCCACAGCCATTTAAAGCGTTCCTATGATCCGGAGCAATTCTTCTTTTGTTTTTCCAAGCTTTACCTGAAGTTTACCAAGCATTTCATCTTTCTTTCCTTCTTCAAACATAAGGTCATTATCGGTTAAAAATCCAAATTTCTGTCGGAGTTTACCTTTTCTTTCATTCCAATTCCCAAGTAGTTCTGTAGTATTCATTTTTGTTGGTTTATTATAGTTCTGGTGTTTTACCGGATAAGTGTGAATTCATTTTCACTATGCAAAGGTGATCCTGTTATGGGTAGGAAGCATTACACAATTAAAAGTAAGAGTTACATTATTCACACATTTACAAACCTTCATAAACATATGAAATCAGGTTTTAGAAGCTATCCTTTAACATCGGATTTGAAAATTCAAATCCGACATTTATTTGCTGCTTAATTATAAAGAAGCAGTCCAGACTATTATACAATTTGCTAATACCATTTAATTAATTACAACACATGAATAGAATTACTTATTATCATTTTAATCAACCGACTCGAATAAAAGCAGCCTGTTGCGAAGCATTATTATTTCGGCCTGCATATTCCTGATACGGCCGAGCATATGCGAAATGGTTTCGATGCCTTCGATATTAATATCCAGCTCGTAATAAAAACGGATGAATTTCTCTACTTGAGGAAGCTGTTCGGCATCGATAAACCCGGTTTGCTCTATAGTGGTTATTTCTATCAACCCATTCTGCTGCAACAAACTGATAAATGAAATCTCAATGTTGTGACTGGCACAAAACTCATCAACAGCAACTAAATATTCGGTTTGCATGGCTAAGGTTTTAAGATTTTGATAATTCAGTAAATAACTCCTTTTGCCTGTCGGTTAGATGGGTTGGCGTTTTGATGTTCCAGGTCACAATAAAATCGCCAAAACGACCTTCGCTTTTATACACAGGAAATCCTTTGCCTTTCAGTTTCACTTTACTGCCATTCTGTGTTTCGGGCGCTACTTTTAGTTTCACCTGGCCATCTAACATATCGATTGTAATTTCGCCTCCAAGCATTGCCGTGTATAAATCAAGGTCAACCGATGAGTATAAATTATCCCCCAATCTTTTTATACTGGCGTGGTTTGCTATTGAAAATGTAATAAACAGGTCGCCGTTTGGCCCGTTGTTTCTTCCCGGACCGCCATGGCCCGGAATTTTTATTGTTTGCCCGTTTTCTATACCGGCCGGAATGGTAATCCGTATTTTCTTGCCGTTTACTGTTAAAGTTTGTTTCTCAGTTTTATAAGCATCGATAAGCTCGAGTTTTAATTCGGCATTAAAGTCATCGCCGCGGTATTTGGCTTGCCTGCTCCGGCCTGCGCCTGCAGAACCACCAAACAGATTCTCAAAAAAATCGGAGAAATCGCCATCGGATTGACCACCTGGGAACCTCTGTCCTCCTTGGTTTGATGATTGCTCGCGATGCTGATTCTGCTTTTCAAATTCGTCAGCATGTTGCCAGTCCTTGCCGTACTGGTCGAATTTCTTCCGTTTTTCGGGATCGCTCAGTACCTCGTTGGCTTCATTGATTTGCTGAAAATTCCTGTTCGCATCCTTATCGTTTGGATTTAAATCGGGGTGATATTTCCGGGCTAATTTACGGTAGGCACTTTTAATGTCCTTTTCCGTTGCTGTTTTATCTACACCCAGAATTTTATAATAATCGACGAAATCCATGGCTTTTGGGGGAAGAGTTAATGGTTATGGGTTAATGGAAAAATGTTTTAAAGTTCAAGGGTTGATAGGTTGTTGGGTTCAAAGGTTCGCGAGTGTAGAAGTTAAAACCTCTGAATAATAGCAATCCAAATGATTGTTGTAATAAAATCTGGATTTCAGGTTTTAAAGGTTTTTGTGGTCCTTATCCAGCGATTGGCTGGACTTTAAACATATTTTCATCGTTTGTCCTACTCACTGTTAACTTTTTCCTGTTAACTATTTATTGTCCTTTAATACCGAGTTTTCAGAATTACGTCTCCAAGTCCAGTTAATTCATTCAGATCGGTAAAAACCACGCGACCTTTTTTCGTGATCACTTCCATTGCAATTTCACTGGTAATGTCGTCAATTACGCCGGGTTGAGTACTATCATCAACTAATTCGAACGTTGTATCCCCTGTCATTTTTACTGCCTGGCTGGAGTCATTCTGAACGAGTAATAATTCACCACGGCCTTCTTTCGCTGCTTTGTAAATTTCGGATAAACCGGTTATGGCCTTATTATAGCCAATAGCTTCCTTTATTTCATCAATAGCGGTTTTTTCGCGTTTTATTTGTTTTTCCTTTATAATTTCCCAGGCTTGTTCGGCTATCTGATGCCCGGCCTGGTTATTATAATCGATGTTAGCATGTCCGGCATAAATGTCTGGTTTGTCAGCTACCTGCAAAAGCCGGCTGTAATTGCCGTCGGTACTAAGAACCACACATTGAAGATTAGTTTGATTAAACATTTTCACAGTCGCTTTATCTACTTTGTTCAGGAACTCACGAACCATATTATCTGTTGATTTAGAATCGCTTATTTTCTCGGGTTCGGTGTTGAAATGAGGATTTTCGGCAAACGGAAAATAATCATTCTGTATTTCAGAAACGACAGCATCGTTGGTTGCTTCAAACATTTTGGCACCGCTTTGAGAAACCACTAGAATTAAATAATCCACACTTCTGTGAATTGATTTAATAATAGGGCTAAGGGCGAATGAATCAGAAATAAATATTCTATCGTCTTTGGTAGGCCAGGTTGATTTGAAAATTTCAAGTGTACTGTTTGAAATAAAAATGTGCAGACTATCCAGGTTGTAGTTTTCATTAATTTCGGATGGAATCAGTTGTAATTTATCCAGTAGCTGAGCAATTGGCCGTTTTCCGAACTCCCGGATCAGCCTTTCTTCCGCTTCCTCACAAAGTTTTTTTAACGAAATGGCATCCTGGGCATTATCCGGATAAGTTGTGTGTGTGTTCAGCGAAATTGTAAGACAAGGATTACTTTTCTCTGCTGTTAGTTTTTCTAATTTATCTTTTTGCATTGTACTGGTATTTAATATTATTTTAAACGGCCTGTTGTAAATCAATAATTTACAAGCCTAACAGCTCAACTGTTTATTATGATGCGCAACTTAATACTGAAATGTTTAGCGGTTGTGAATATCAACATCAACATGCTCGTTGTGGGAATGACGATTTCCGCGGTGATGACGATATCCATGGTTGTTTTCAATGCTGACGCCTGGTTGGGGATTACGAAGTTCAACCGCACAGGAGGGCAGGAAAGATATACATGATAACATAAAGAGGAAAAGCAAAAATGTTAATCCTTTGCTGGCTTTTGCATTTTGTTTAGATTCTTCGGTTTTGCTTTTATTAACCTGAAGTAGATTTTTTGTAGTTTTCATAGTATTGAATCTTTGGTAAAGAATAATTACCTGCAAAGGTGAGTTGAACGCAACCGGAAAGGCTTACACAATTGTAAAGAAGAGTTATATGATTCACACATTTGCACTGGAATGCGGTGGATGAATGCGAGAATCGAACGATCAAATGCGCGATATCAAGGTTAAGGGCATTAATCTGATTAGTTAGATTATTTTCGGATAAACTAAGTATGCTGACAATCCGTCCGTGTTCAGGGTAATAAAAAAAAGTCCTTTTCCTGAAAGTAGTTGAGGTTTCTACAGACAAGGGCAGGACATTATGCAACGAGTAGCTTATAAATAAGGAATTTCTGGACATGTAACCCAAACCGCAGGTACACTTGCAGGTATTCCATTTGCTGCCCACTAGTCAATATCGACTATAACTTACCCTGCATTAATAAGTTGGATTTCACTCGAAATATATACGTCTTCGCTAACCAATATTCCTCCTGTTTGCAATGGTGCATTCCAGGTAAGGCCCCAATCTTTCCTGTTGATCTTTCCCGTAACTGTAAATCCGGCTTTTTCATTTCCCCATGGATCTTTAGCCACGCCACCGAATTCAACATTCAGACTTACTTTTTGGGTAATACCAGCCATGGAGAGATCTCCCAATAACTCACGGTTTCCATCCTTATCTGGTGTCCCGATTGAGGTTGACTGAAATCGAATCTGACTGAAAATTTCATTATTTAGAAAGTCGCCGCTCAATAAATGCTCATCACGTTCTTTTTCACCGGTATCTATTGAGGAAACATCAATCCAAAGATCAATTGCAGCCGTTGTAAAGTCGTTGAGTGTAGTAGTGATATTTGCGTCAAATTTCTTAAAAGTTCCTCTGACATTAGAAATCATCAGGTGCCTGACTTTAAATCCGATTTCGCTGTGAGCCTGGTCGAACAGCCAGTTTGTCCTGGTAGTAATTAAGCTTGTTTCCATTTTGAAATTAGTTTGAGTTAATTAATCCATATTGCTGGTTCAAGCAGATTAAAAGGGTAAAAAATCATTGCTTATCTAAATATTATTCCCAATTTTATTACATGCTGGAAGCATCAGTATTTTGACATCCAAATATACTTTTATCGTTCTTCATGGCTTGAATTCCAGTACAAAATTGTACTTTTACTGTTTAAAACCTGTTACACAATTCAGGAAAGAAATTACATCATTCACACTTGTTTGGCATGAGTGTTCACGGTTAACTCAAGAATTATTATATGTTAGAAGGAGATGCAATGTGGTTGTAAACTTTGCTACTACCTGGTGTTTTGGATCACGGTGGTTACCTTTCGGGAGAATTTTCCTTCCCAATTCCCAAAAGAATCAGTAAATAATACATTATCAACATAATACCGATATTCGGTGGTGCCAGATTCTATTAAAGTATCACCCTTAAGTTCCCCGGAGCCTGTCCAATGGTACGTCCAACTGTGTTTCATTCCTTGACATATTGTACTATCAGTCAGCAGTGCATCGATTAAATAAATATTGCCGGTAAACTGCATAAACGTTTTACACGAAGGTGTTACCCACCACACGCTTGTAAATTCAGAATTTTGAAATGAAATTGTTCGGGTAGCCGGCAAAGTCTGATGAACTAAACCTTTGATATTGTAATGAATGCTTCCTGCCCAAATACCTTTATATATATCGGGATCCACTGAAACTATTGTGTCAATTTCTTTTGTACAACCGCACTGGATAATACACAGCAAAAGTAAACGCGTGATCGTTTTCATGGTATAATGGTATATGGAAGCGACTTCACTTTACGTTAATCCGCTTACCGGTCACCATCTGTTCTTGTGTCACTTTCAAGTAAAATGGCTTAATTGCATTTACATGTTTGTAAGTGTCGCATCACAAGTTATTTTGATTTAATACCAGATTTTATATCATACTTAATTTATCCAGGGAAATACTATACTCTTTATACAGTACAATTTTAAAAAGGAATTAGCTTACGAAGATTCTGTCCCTGAATTACAGTGCAAATTTGTGTCAATTTCATCTGAAGATTGTTACACAATTCTGGGAATAAGTTACATTATTCACACATATGCTGCATGAGTGTATTTTAAGAATAGAAGGGAGCTAAATTAAAGACCCTGGCCAAAATTTCAATTCGTTGATCCTATAAAGAAAATCAAATTTATTATGTTAAAAGTAATGTTGGTCAACACTATAAGCTCCCATTATAGGTTTAACAAAAAAAATAAATGTTACTTTATCATACAGATTTTAAAGGATAAAGAATTGCACTTTTAACGAGTTGCCCTTTTTATCCGCACACGTATAAAAATTTTGATAATCTCATTTAAAATAAGTGGAACCAGTCCGAAAGAAATGACAATAATCCAACCGCGAAAATCAAGCATTTGCAAATGGAAAGCGCGTTGCATTACGGGAATATAAATTACAGCCAGTTGGAGCAGAACGCCTACTAAAATGGCACCTGAGAGATATTTGTTCGAGAAAATCCCAATCTGAAAGATAGATATCGAACTGTTCCTTACTGCAAAAGAATAAAACAACTGGCATAGCACCAGAACCATGAAAGCCATAGTACGAGCATATTCTACAGTACTTACAGGAACTGAAATACTGAATGGACTTTTCCCGTGTTCGTAAAACCCGAACCAGAATGCAAAGATGGTCAATGCGCCGATTAACATTCCGCCAACAATAACATGAAGTCCTGCTCCACCTGCGAAGAAACTTTCCTTCGGGTTGCGGGGTTTTTCGTTCATTACCTCCGGGCTTCCGGGATCCATGCCTAAGGCAATGGCAGGAAATGAATCCGTGACCAGATTTATCCACAAAAGCTGGGTAGCAATCAAAGGAGCTTCCCAACCAATCATAAGGGTAACTGATACGGCAATAACTTCACCCAGGTTACAGGTTAAGAGGAAGATAACTGTCTTTTTAATGTTATTGTAAATATTCCGGCCCTGCTCAATAGCTGAAACAATGGTTGCGAAGTTATCGTCAGTAAGAATCATGTCGGCTGCGCCCTTGGCAACGTCAGTTCCGGTTATTCCCATGGCTACACCTATATCGGCAGCATTTAAAGAAGGCGCGTCATTAACTCCGTCTCCTGTCATGCAAACAATATTTCCATTCGATTTCAGGGCATGCACGATCTTTACTTTATGCTCGGGCGAAACTCGGGCAAATACACAATAATTCTCAACTCTTTTCGCAAATTCCTGATCCGAAAAGTCATCAATTTCATGACCTTCAATAGCCTGATCGAGCGTATCAGAGATTCCCAGGTTATGAGCAACGGCGAAAGCTGTGTTTCGGTGGTCACCTGTAATCATAATGGTAATGATACCGGCTAACCTGGCTTTTTGTATAGCAGCTTTAACTTCAGTTCGTGGAGGGTCGATCATTCCAACAATTCCTGCAAGGATCAGATCTTTTTCCATTTCAGACGAACCAATGGCTGAATCCACCTGTTTATAAGCCACACCGAGCGTGCGAAGTGCATTATCAGCCATTTTTTCTGCAGCTACAATATATTGTTGGTGGTGTGCATCAGTAATTGGTACAACTTTCCCATTAACTAAAACACGGGTGGATATTTTCAACAGGCTGATAAGTGCACCTTTGGTGTAAACTGTATTCCTCCCGTTTTCGTTGTTGAGTGTGGACATTAATTTACGATCCGAATCAAAAGAGAATTCATCCACACGTTTATTTTGTAACCTGATTGTTTTCCTGTCGATTCCAAGATCATCGGCTAACAGCAACAATGCAATTTCGGTAGGATCACCTGTTCCATGTCCTTTTTCATAAGTTGCATCAGAGCACAGTAACATTGCTTTAGCAAGTAATTTTGCATCTTCAGTTGAAGCATTTATTTGATTCCGGACAATTGGGATTTCGCCTTCCAGGTTGAAATAAGTTGTTACAGTCATCTTGTTCTGGGTTAATGTTCCTGTTTTATCTGAACAGATAATATTAACTGAACCTAGTGTTTCCACAGCAGGTAATTTCTTTATAATGGCGTTTTTCTTCGACATGCCGGTCACGCCTAAGGAAAGTACAACAGCAACTATAGCTGCCAAACCTTCAGGAATTGCTGCTACTGCCAGCGAAACCGACATCAGGAACATTTCCGCCAGTTCCCTTCCCTGTAGCAAAGCAATGATGAAAATTACGACGCAGATCACGGTAGCAATCAGACCCAGTGTTTTCCCAAGTTTATCCAGGCGTATTTCGAGCGGAGTCTTAGCTTTTACTTCCGTGTTAATGATGTTCGCAATTTGCCCTATTTCGGTATTCATCCCTGTTTCAACCACAACTCCGATTCCTCTCCCGGTAGTTACTACGGTTGACATAAATGCAGAATTAGCGCGATCGCCAACGGGAGTTTTAGGGTCATCGTGAATAAGCGAAGCATCTTTTTCGGAAGGAACGGATTCGCCGGTTAGGGCTGATTCATCAATATGCAGATTCGCTGATTCAATCAGCCGGATATCAGCGGCAATGAAACGACCGGCATCAAGAATCAGGATGTCGCCCGGCACTACTTTCCAGGAAGAAATTTCTTTAGTTATTCCGTTTCTAAGGACAAGTGCTTTAGGGAATGTCATTTTCTGCAGCGCGTCAATGGCTTTGCCGGCTTTTACCTGCTGCACAACTCCCAGAACGGCATTAATAGTAATAACGAGTATAATAATTATAGCATCTGTATACTGGCCTAGAAACAAGGTGATAATGACAGCTGCAAAAAGTATATAGATAAGCCAGTCCTGAAGCTGCGTAACAAACAAGAGGAAAATGCTCTTCTTCTTTTTTGCATTCAGTTTATTTGCACCCGATGTTTCTAAACGAGTTTTTGCTTCATTCTCTGAAAGTCCCTTCAGCGGGTCGACATTAATTCCGGAAAGAACATCTTCTATTGATTTGGAAAACCACATTTGCGATTGATACATGTTTGGGATCAATCACGTTTTTTCGTTGGCACTATGAAAACCGGGATTGAAGTATGTCGTATAACTTTGGCAGTAACACTTCCGAGAATCAGGTCTTCGAGCCACCGGTGGCTGTGAGATCCCATAACCAGGATATCAGTATTTAAAGCCGTTGCCCTGCTCAGTATTGTTTCAGCAAAATCACCTTCTTCGAGAACTGTTACTATGGATTCGTCGGCAAAATGATGCTTTATTTTCTCCAGGAAATGCTGCGATACTTTCTTAAGCCTGTCATTCTGTCAAATTTCAGAGGATCCACACCCATTGAATCAGTCATCCCCATTATAGGTGCATATTCCGTGGAAGCATAATAAACCGGATCCGACATTACATGTAACAATGTAATTTCTGCATCCAGCGATTTTGCAAATGCATACCCTGTTTCCGCTACTTTAAGAGCAGTTTTATCATAGTCGAGGGCAATAAGTACTTTTTTCCTGCCAGTATTCATTGTGTATATTTTTTATGTCGATTCAGCCAGATATTCTCTTCTATCTTCATCCATATCATTATGCTCGTCATTACCCAGGCTGTAATAATTGTTTTCCTCATCTTCGCTTCCGATATTTTCCTGCTCGTCATCAAGTTCGGAGCCAGGAACATCCAGGTCGTTGCCTGAATCATCATCACTAAAATTCTTTTCGTTGTTAGGATCCATATTTTTAACTTCATTCAGATCCTTCAATTTTGAAATATCTTCCGGGTCAATGTCCTTTTCTTCCTGGTATTTATTATAAATATCATCTCCGTCAGGAGATGCCGGGTAGCCGGTGAGTTTTTCGCCAACTTCTTTCGCTATCTGTTTTACAGGTAAATTCCTGTTCGTATTATTATCTTTCATTTGCGTCAATAAATTAAATAAAAAAGTGATGTACATATCAAAACCTGACAGGAATAGATGCCTGCCAGGTTTTGAGTCGGGGATTTATTTATTACCGTTTCTTTGTCGGGACAATAAAAAGCGGAATTGATGTCTGTTGTAAAACATCGCCGGTTACGCTTCCCATAACAATATTTTCCAGCCATTTTTTACTATGCGAACCCATAACAATAACATCTGCATGAATGCTTTTTGCAGTCTTTAGTATGGTTGTAGCAAAATCGCCTTCTTCAACAACGGTTTGAATAGTCTCATCACCAAGGTGGTGTTTGAATTTATCCAGAAAATGTTGAGTCACTGTTTTTAGCCCTTCCATGTTTTCCAATTGAACAGGCAATGTTTCCATTTCACCCATGAGTCCCATAATCGGCGAATATGAAGTGGTTGCATAATACACCGGATCGGATATAATGTGCAGCAATGTTACTTCAGCCTTCATGGCACTGGCTAATGAAAAGCCTGCATCAGCTACTTTTTGTGCGGTAGGATCATAATCCAGCGCAATTAATACTTTAGCAAATTTTGTAGTCTTCATATAGTGGTTTTTATAGGGAGAAAGATGACTATTGTTTTGAGGCCGATTTACTGGATTCACATTCTGTTTTGATATAATAAACTGACGAACGGAGCATCCAGCTGATTTTCTCATGCTGTTCCATTATACCGGTAACAAAATCAGCAGTTCCCAGATCTTTGTACTTATCGGAAATAGGAATAATGTCGTTACGGATCATGCGGACAATAGTTTCATGGTCGTTAAGCAGTGATTGTATCATTTGCTCTGAGCTGCTGAAATCGTCTTTTTCTTCAGTCAAATTTGTAACACTCAGGAAGTCTTTCAGTGAACCTAAAGCAAAATGGCCTATTGAACGTACTCTTTCGGCAATATCATCAATCATTACATCAAGGGCTTCGTATTGTGCCTGGAAAAGCTTATGCATTTCATAAAAGCTCATGCCGGTAATATTCCAATGCGCGTTGCGTGTTTTTGTGAAAAGCACATATTCGTCAGCTAAAAGCGTGTTAAGTAAAGTAGCAACTTCTTCCAGATTGTGATCTGGAATTCCTATTATTGGTTTCATAATCAGTTAATTATTAAAATTTATTTTGTGCTGTTATATGCTATAAAAGTACCCCCACATCAGGGTCTGCATGTTACATAACTTTTTAAAAGAGTTATATAATTCACACATTAAATTAATGGGGAAAAGGCTGGTGAGGATTCCGGGTAATAACTTCCAGGTGAAAAAAATGACAGTGATTGCAAATAATGCAATGGCATTTCACCAATCCACTGTCGTTGTTTCCCTGAAAGGGAAATCAGTATATAGACTTTCCTTTCAGGCAGTGAATTTGAACTTTAAAAATCAAAACTAAATCTATATTAGAATGCTTCCTTAATAATTAATTTCTCGTCAACATTAATTTCTTCGAGCAACTTTTCAATGGTATCCATCATGGGCGGCGGTCCGCATAAATATACATTTTTGTCGGTGGAGGAAATCTGCGTTACGAGAAAATCTTTTGTTATAAACCCATGCGCATATCCATCGACAATATCGTGAGCAAGAATGTTGACGAAATTGTCGCCTAACAAATCTTCGAATTCCTTGGCCAGTATAATATCCTTTTTTGTATTGTTGGCAAAGATGAGTTTGTTTTCACCTATTTCCCCTTTAGACTTCAGATTTCTTAAAATGCAGATAAAGGGAGTTACGCCTGCACCACCGGCGATAAAAGTACCTTCGCCTTTATATGCGATTTCACCGAATACCTCGTGCAGCAGCAATTCATCATCGGCTTTAAGTTCCAGCAGTTTGTTAGTAACACTTTTGTGCTTAGGATATGTTTTTATAGTGAATTCCAGGAAATCATTTTCCGGTAAGCTGGTAAATGTAAAAGGTCGTTTTTCGGCTTCCCAGCCATTTTTATTAATTGATATTTCAGTGGCTTGCCCGGGTATGAAGTTGAAATGCAGAGGTTTCTCTGTTACAATCTGAATTACATCATGTGTAATATGCCGGATTGAATCTATTCGTACAACTTGTTGTCTCATGACTAAAGAATATTTTCAGAATTTTTACTGCATGCTTTTCATATAATTACAATACGTAATATCATTTCTGCTCGGGTGTAAAGTGGATAAAAACTATTTTTTCAGTAAAATCAGTTTGCCAAATTTTCGGTCTGGGCAACCAGGTATTTCTCAAGGCCTCTTAGTGCAATTTGTTCACGTTGTATTTCTGCCCAATCAATATGGACTTCTTCCATTTTAATTATTTTCGTCAGCAGATCAGAGGTATCTTCATCCTCCAATTCCTGTGCCAGCTTTAAAGCATCGTTATGAGGGCGGAATGCTTCGGTCATATTGCTGTTTTTCATCATTCCCGACACCGTTTTGCCAATCATCAGCGCACTTAGTTTTGATAAGGTATTCGACCCATCCAGGAAGCTGATCCGATCAATAAGCCATTCGGCAAGAAGCATCTGATCGGTAGCCAGTTTTTGGAGAACCTTATGGAGTTTTGTGTAGCCTGAGTTTTCACACATTTCGGAATCGACCATAAATTGGTTAATAGAAATTAGTTTGGCAACCAGAAGCGAGTTCAGGGCAGCAATTAATTTATCGTTCTTTTTCATTTATACTTGTTTAAAAATTGGTTTCGAATTTCATCGTCCTTGTAAGCAGAATACTTTTATATATTAAGGGCTACGAAATTAAGCACCTGCAAGCAGAAACGCTTTACACAATTATAGAAAAGAGTTGCAATATTCACACATTTACCGGGACTGAATTTTGTTCGGATTTGTCCGGAAAAGTAAAAAAGACCGCCTTTGCATGACTGTCTTTTCTACAATATGATTTAATATTTGCTGATAAAATAGTTATGGCATAATGGAAATTTTTCCTGGTATCAGAATAATTACGGATCTCATGAAATTTCCTGGTACATAGCCCGGTTAACGATTATTTCTTTGGTAACGGCCCGACACCCAGAAGGTACCTTGTGGGCTCGTTTGCCAATGGCCTGAAACATGTTCGCGGTTGCGCCTTGGTTTCTCCCAATACCCATTCTTTTGAACATACTCATGATTTTGCTGGTTGTAAACCCAATCGCCGTTTATCCATACATGAAGACTACTTGGTTGTGCAGGCCTGGAATATTCTACATAAGAAGGTTCGGTTGATACATAACCGGTGGATGTGCAAGCATTGATGCATAAGCCTATACCAGTCAGGCTGACGATGTAAAATATTTTTCTCATTTGCCTGCCAACTTTAGTAACTGCGCTGATGTCAGTTATACCTGGTTCAAGCTGTGGTACCAATGTATCCTGAAAATTGTTTTCTGATTCTTCATTATCTTTCATAGCATTTATATAAGCTTGTGAATGAATTATCACAAGGGTACAAAGTTGAATACATTACTTCCATAAAGGGTTACATAATTTCTGTTATGAGTTATATCATTCACACCTATTCAGGAATAACGAAACCCGGAACATGTTTTTAAGGAAAAATGCATTGCAATATCCTTTATAGCGAATGAGATGAACTAATTGAACAATACAGACAGATCCCGTAAAATCAATATTTTATATGTAACGAGGTAATGTAAACCTGATTTTACACCCTTTGCCTGGTTCACTTTCGCTCCATATAATCCCGCCATGAAGTTCAACAAAATCCTTACAAATCATGAGGCCCAAACCTGTACCATATTCATTCCTGGTGCCCCTGGTTGAATATAACTCACTGCGCTGAAAGAGATCTCTTTGCGCATTTTGTGAAATCCCGACACCATTATCCATTATATCTAATTCGACAAACGAATCTTTCTCTTCTGCATGTATTGTTATTTCGCCACCGAGGTAGGAGTATTTTATTGCGTTGTTGATAAGGTTACGGAGTATTGTTTTCACCATCTGAAGGTCGGCAGTTGCATATAAATTGGGTGCAATGGAATGATTAAGAGTTAAAAGTTTTTGTGCAGCAGAAGCATCAGCACTTTCTATTTCGCTCATAATTACTTCGAATAAATCAATTTTAACCGGATTGAAGTTTTTCTCTTGGTTTTGCATCGAAGTCCACGAGAGCAGGTTTTCCAGTAGTCGTAATGTTGAGTTAACAGAATTATTGGCCATGTTTATATAGGTCTCTATCTCAACCACATCATGGTCGATATAGCTTTCCTGCAATAAATCAAGGGCACCAACTATTGATTGAAACGGGCTGCGTAAATCATGTGCCAGCACAGAAAGGAATTTCGAGTTTGTTGCAATAACTTCGGCAATTTTTGTTTTTTGTTCTTCAACAAGCTTTTCCAGTTGAGTATTAACCTCCTCCATTTCATTCAATCTCAACAATAACTGAGCTTCGTTTGAATTATTGGAACCGGTATTTTCACCAGCCAGATCAATAAGTTTATAGTTGCCATTTTTACCATAGGATGTTATATTGACGGATTTCGAATTGTCCATAAAATAGAGCTGTTTGTAATTCATAATAATTTAGATATAAGTTTAATTACTTTGATTTATACCCGGATCAATAAGCCTGGTATGGCGGAGTTGCCTGAAATGAGTTGGTGTAAGACCTGTTATTCTCCTGAACTGGCTCGATAATTTTGCCGTGCTGCTGTAATGCATCCTGGCGGCAATTTCGGTAAGCGAGAGATCATCGTACACAAGTAACTCTTTTACCCTGGCAATTTTATGGCTGATGATGTATTTCTCGATGGTAACGCCTTCTATTTCAGAAAACAACTTGTTAAGTGAAATGAAGTTATCATCCGTACTCAGGCTGATAAAATCAGCAAATCCGGTTTTTAAATCTTCATCCGAATGTATCTCCAGGTCAATGATAGCTTTTTTTAATTTATCAATAAGCTCATTATTCTGATCATTAATTATTTCAAATCCATGTTTTTTTAGTGCAGCATCAAGTTGCGAACGCTGCAAGGGAGTTATATCTTTCTTTGTAATTACTTCTCCTATTCTAACACTATCGTATTGAATCCCGATTTTTTCTATTTCGGATAGTACAATCGTTTTGCAGCGATCGCACACCATATTTTTGATGTACAGCTTCATGCTTATAGTTCTAAAAGTTTCAACGAAATACAAAATTCAACCTGGTCGGTCATACTGAAGTTGTCTTTCTGCAAGGATTTCTTTCTATTTAAATTATGGTTGCAGTTCAACTTACTTAGGCGGATTGTTGCTTTTATCATTCGGTTGTTTTTTGTCCTTAGGTGCAGCTTTGGTGTTCTTTTGCTGGGCAGGTTGCTCTTTAGCTTTGGGTCTTTGTTGCTGCTGTTGCTTTGGCTTATCCTGCTGTTGTTTCTGCTGGTTCTGCTGTTGCCTTTGCTGATCCTGCTGGTTCTGCTGTTGCCTTTGCTGATCCTGCTGCTGTTTCTGTTGGTTCTGCTGTTGCCTTTGTTGATCCTGCTGCTGTTTCTGCTGGTTCTGCTGTTGCCTTTGCTGATCCTGTTGTTGTTTTTGCTGGTTCTGCTGTTGCTTTGGCTGATCCTGTTGCTGCTTTTGCTGGTTCTGCTGTTGCCTTTGCTGATCCTGTTGCTGCTTTTGCTGATCCTGCTGTTGTTTTTGCTGGTTCTGTTGTTGCCTTTGCTGGTTCTGCTGTTGCCTTTGCTGATCCTGCTGTTGCTTTTGCTGGTTCTGATTCTGTGGCTGATCTATTTTCTGTTTTTGCTTTTGCTGCTGTTGTTGCATTTTCTGTTTTCCCTGCTGATCCTGTTGTTGCCTTGTATTATTAGTTGGAACTGTTTGCTTGGGTTGTGCATTCGTATTTCTTCCCGAAGGCTTTGTCACATCTTGTTTATCAATAATTCTGCTTGGAACAGGTTTACGACCATTTACTGTATTTTTCACAACCTCCGGCCTGTATACCTCTAACTTTCCTTTATTCAGCTTTCCTCCTGGTTTGTTATATTCCTGTATTGCAATCCGGTTTACTGTTTTGCCTGTATTTCTTTGTACGTCGTCCCTGCCTGGTCCTGAAACATAGGTTGTATGCCGGCTGTTATCAACATAAGTGGTATTTATTACTGTTGAATTTACAATTATGCGTTGGCTTACATTTCTGTCGGCATAGTAACGATTGAGGTTGGTTCTCTGGAAATCCCTGTCGCGGACAAACATCCAGTGTTCGTTCTGCATATTATAATTATTTCCAAAATAAACATTGATACTTATGCCAGGTTGCATTGGTGCCCAGCCGTAATAGCCTTCGGCCCTTCTCCATACTACCCACGAAGGTCCCCATTCAGTATCAGGTACCCAGAACCATCCTACGTAATCATCATAATCCCAACGGCCATAATGAAATGGCGCCCATCCCCAATCGTAATCCGATACCCAGGTCCAGCCATATTCAGTCATTATCCAATGACCATCGGTGGAATAAGGAACGAAGTTGGTTCCTGCATCAGGTACCCATACATAACCATATGCAGGATTGTCCATCCATTGTCCGTAAGGGCTTAGCTGGTCGTAGAAAACCTGGTAACTGATGTCGTTTTGCTGTGCTGAAGCCTGTTTTGGCATTACAGCAGATGAAAATACAACCGCCAGTAATAGTATTAAAATTTTAGTGCCTGCTTTCATAATGCTTTTAATTAATTCCTTTTTTAAAAAGAATGGAACCTGAAAAATAAATGATCGTGATCATACGATTCCTCGTCAATCAATCAGGTACAAAAGTATATTGGCAACCAAATGTATGTGTTACATAACTTTAGAAAATAGTTACATAATTCATACATTATCAAAGAGTTGTACTGGAATGTGTGTTGAATTGATTAAACGCCGAAAAGATGAAACATCCGTTTCACCGATGGCTGAACAGATTAGCATCTGTCTGATAATATTACAAAATCAAGGATATCTTGAATATTAATCCAATTAAATCTTTAAATCAATCCAATTGTTTTATCATTTTTCTTCTCGCGACAAAAATCCTGCTTTTAACAGTTCCTATATTCATGCTGAGCGATTCGGCAATTTCTTTATATTTAAATCCTTCCTGGTGCATTTTAAAAGGGAGTTTAAGATCATCATGAAGAGAATCGATAATGTTCTGAAGTTCCTTTGATCTGTAAATAGAAACTGGATTATCGGAACCGGAACCATGTATTTCATCCTGGCTCAGTGCTGACTTTGTATGATCGTGAAGTATAGCATAACGGAACGAGCGGCGATATTCGTTTATAAAGGTATTCCTCATAATGGTACATATCCATCCTTTGAAATTCGTTTCGTGAACAAATGAATCGCAATATTTCAAAGCTTTGAGAAAAGTTTCCTGAACCAGGTCCTTTGCATCATCCTCATTTGTTGTCAGGCTGTAAGCATACCTCATCAATGGTTCATGAAGGCTTACTAATTTAAATTGAAACTCTATTGCGGTCATGTTAATAAGATTATGGCGTAACATTTAACTAATTTGCAGAGTACAAATTTGACTCCCTTTCGAGGAATATATTTTACATAATTGTGGCAATAAATTATATAATTCACACATTTATGAAAACAATAGAACTTTTTTAAGTTCCCTGAAATGGATTTATTCTTTTTTGCTTAGAATTCAGACTTTGAAGCAGTTAAGTTCTTGCTATTAAAGAAACATGATCAGTATATCAATTTTGACAAAGACTATCTATTGTATGACAGTTTTTGATTCGTTTGAATAAGTACGCATCTGGTCAAAAAAAGGTGTTCTTTTTTCTTCAACACATTTTGCGGCATACAGGTAAAGTGCGGCGCTCCATGTCTGCCAATCCTGACCCATGGGTTTGCCATCCTGGGCTTTTATCCATTCGTTAAATCCGAAACTTACAGTTCCTGTTGCAGATTTTTTAATAAGGTGAGTCAGTGCAAGAAGTTTTTCTCCGGCAAGCGCGTATCTCTTTGCTGCTACCAGGGCTGCAACATAAAATCCACAGATGAATGGCCATATTCCGCCATTATGATAATCGCCGGGGTTGTTATAAATTTTATACCTGGGAAGCCAATCGGGATCTTCGGGAATAATATAAGGGAAGAAATTAGGCGGGAGATCAACTGACAATTCTCCCCTCATCCTCATTTCTGCACATTCTTCCTCTATCCATGAGACCATATCATCAGCCCTCGAAGGTGATGCAAGGCCGCTAAGAATGGCCAGACTGTTACCAAGCAAATCGAAACGTTCGCTGCTGTATATTTTATATTCCCAAAATGCAAAATAAGGTTTATGTTTAACCGCCAGACCTGCAGGTACATGGTGATGAGTTGCACCTTCGGAGAATGTGAATCGCTTCATTTCGTGATGCACACTTTCAGCTCTCTCATTATGTTCAAGCAGCCTGAGATAACTGTATACTAAAGTGTTAACAAACAATCCATATCCTGTAACCCATTGCTCGTCGCGCCAGTCGCTCGTAGGTTGTTGTGCTGCCAGGTAACGGTCCGAGGGGCTCTGGTATTCCATCCATGTCAGTGATTTTTCGACTGCTTCTTTCAGGAATTCTGTTTCTTCTGTTACTTTTCTGAAAATGCCGACTCCCAGTAAAAATAACGGAGTAGTATCGCTGGCTCCGCGATCATCTTTATTATGCACCAGCGAAGGAATGTGACCATGCTCTGTCTGGTTTTTTGCCAGCGTTTCCAATACTTTCCTGATACTGTCCAACAGTTTCTGGTTCCCTGAAACGGCAATTCCCAGAATGGAAAACATCAGATCCCTGGTATAGGGCTCAGGATATCCCCAGCCTGCTGTGCGTGGAAGTCCGTGGTACGGTCCGTGAGAATTATGAAGCAATACTTCAAGAGCGGCTTTTTTAGCTTCTTCAATTTCTTTCGAATGGTAGGAATGCATGCTTAACTATTTTGAGAATTTGAGAATTTGGGAATTATGATTTGGGTTTTGGAAATTGAGACTTTGGTTTTAAAACCATTTATAATGTGTACATATACTTCTTCAATGTATTCAGGTTCAAATCTTCAAATCCTCACATCCTCAAATTAACTTATTCCTAATTTATCATTCATAATCTGTACAAATCGTTTCGCGACAACCCGGTAATCGAAATTCTCTACTACCCGTTCGCGGCCTGCTTTACCCATTTTGTCTCTTAAAGCCGCATCGTTCATAAGCATCAGAAGGTATTTAGCGATATCTTGTACATTAGCCCGGTAATCAACAGTTCTGGGTGTATTAAAAACTACCCGGTGTTTATCTTCAAACCCTGATTCACCTCCTACCATCACTTCATTCACAACAATTTTTTGTGCCACTTCCGCCAGGAATGCAGTTTCTCCTTGTATAAGTGTATCAAGCATTCCCATGGCTTTCAGGCTTATTACCGGTTTGCCGCATGCTCCTGCTTCCACCTGTGGCATTCCAAAGCCTTCGAGTCGCGAAGGCGCTGCATATATATCGCAGGCTCCAACCAGATAAGGCATAAAATTCCGTGATATGGTGTTGGTAGTATAAGTAACATTTTTCTCAATACCGAGTTTTGTTGCTAATTCCAGGTCGGCCAGGTTTTGTAATTTGGTGCGGGGCTGAGGCCAAACCTTGCAAACATATTTCCAGGCGGGAGCTTTAGAATCAATTATTGCAAGCGCCTGCATTACTTCCTGTGCTCCTTTGGAAGCAGCATCCCCGCCAACAGTTAGTATCATTAGTTGTTCGGGTGTAACACCTAAGGCTTCGCGTACTGCCTGAATTTTCGGATCATCTTTACTATATGGTCTGAAAGTATCGGTATCGCAGCCTACTGGCAATACTTCAATTTTATCTCCATTGATGCCATCGCGGACATACATTTCCTTAACCCAATTTGATGTTACTAATATAAGTGACAATTCATTCAGGACTTCCTGGTAATTTGCTATATACCCGTCGGCCACCAGCCAGGGAACTGGCTGTATACCATAACGCTGGGGGTGAAGCACCAATTGCGGAGTATATCCCCAGTAGCCTACGCCAACTACCACATCAGGTTTAAACCAGCGATAATACCATTCCTTTTCCTGGGGCGATTCGTAATGGACTGCATGAGCATCAACTCCCATTTCGAGAAGTCCTTTATATAAAAGATCGCCCTGAGTTGCAAGTCCGCCTGGCGAAGGAGGATAATCGTATAATACTAATACTTTCATTGGTTGAATTTATAAATGAGGTAATTTGAAAATTTGGGAATGTGGGAATGTGGGAATGTGGGAAGGAATTAATGTGTTTTAGGGTGAATGTAGGTTCTTGCAAAAAAATGGTGAGCCATATATTTCATTTTAAATTTTCACATTTTCACATCCTCACATCTTAATTTTATTTATCAATTGTTTAGCTTCAACCGGATCAGTAAATTGCCAGAATGCTTCTGCTCTGGGAGTGGTTTCAGCCTCCCAACTGTTTTTATCAAATCCATAGAGTTCAGTCATCAGGCTGTATTTCCGTAACCAAATTCGTTTGGTTAGCGTATGGTAAACAGTCGCATTAAGGACAGCCATAGGATAATATGCCTTATTCCCATCCTGGTAGGCGAATGCCCATAGTTCGTTGGCAGAAATCTTGCCGCTTTGCCATAGTTTAATAACGGCTTTGCCAACTTCCTCGTGACGTAAATGCCTGGTATATTCGCCAGCTGGGTTATGTGAAATAACCAGGTCGAAATGCTTTTGGGGCATTAATTCCATGATAACACGCTGAACTTCTTTTTCATTCAAGGCCTTTTGATCCGGTCCGTCATCAAGATCGCCCATAATTCCTTCGGATTTAAGAATGTTCAGTGTTTTATAAAACTTAGTTGCACGATCGGTATCGTTTTGACGGCTTAAGCATACGATAAAACACTTCCATGCCGGGTGACTGAGTATTGTTCCACCGGCCCATAATGTTTCGTCATCGGGATGGGCGACAATAACAGCAACGTTTTTTAAAGAGGAGCGAATCATGGCAATGCTTTACATTTTGAACGCAGTAAATTCTTATTATATGCTCTCACTGATATGACTGTGCCTTTTATAACGCCAGTAGTATTCCAAAGGGAAAAGACGCTGCCGTTTGGCGATAATTCCATGCATTATTTCTCTTGTTTTCTGAATACTATATTCAACCATCGCGAGGAGGTCATATTCAGAGGCTTCGTGATACTGCAGGTCAGCATCTGTTAGTTCAGGATAATTTTTACGGATTCTGCTCTGGAGTTCAAACCATTGATCCGGGGTGAGTATCTCGTCCATTTTGTTATATTTTTATTGTGAATAAAAATTTTGTTTTGTGATAGGTTTTCGGTTAACGGCTAACTCTGTTCAGTTACGGAAATTGAGCTGCAGATTAACAAATACTAGTGCTGCCGTTAGATTTGTATACGGCCCATTGAGTGTTGAATAAGTAGAATAAAAGTACTCGGAATAGTAGCAATACTATTACACAATTCCTTTAATGGTTTACATAATTCACACTTTCATTTCAAAGTGGAACAATGAAATATAATGAATGTTGTACCCGCTGATGCCGGATTAATGAGGCTACAGACGACGTTCAGAAACGAAAGTGAACCAGCTAAAGAAAATTGACGATACGCATCATCTCATCCTTTGTTTTCCGGAGTTTGTATCCGATCATTTGTAACATATCTTTTTTGCTGGTCTGATGCAGTTGTAAATCAACATCAGTTAATTCAGGGTATCTTTGTTTCAGTTTGCTTTGAAGTTCGTTCAAAGGACCTGTATTTACTTGCTCTTCCATGGTTTTTGGTTTTAGATGAAAATGAGAGTAAATGATTCACATAGATTGAGAATTGAGTTTGATTGAGACAAAATGAGATGAGAATGACTAACGGATAAGCGGCAATACCAGAGAAATGGTTCGGAGCGTTAAACCGAAGGAAAATAAAGTCTATACTTTAACCGTAATTACCCAGGCTTGCTGAAGTTTGTATTTCCTGAATTTAAGATCTATTTACCCGGTATTACTATGAATAGCCTGGTACTTGTTTAATCTTATGTAATCGAAACGCTGTCAGGAATAATGTATTGCTAAGATACGACTAAAATTGCCTTTTTTAACACTTTTTCTGACTTTTATTTTTAGTTTAAAAAAAAGAGGCTAACCTTGCGGAAGCCTCTTCTTGAAATATAGTTATGATCGGAATATTATGGTCTTGTGACCGTGCTTTTTTGAAGAGCTACTGCAGTTTGTGCAAGTAACCTTCCGTTAATGGATGCACCTGTAAGCAGGTTGATCCCGGTTTTACCTAAAATAGTACCTTCGAAATGACTGGTTGTACCTAAAGTTACGGCACCAGCTACCTGCCAGAAGATATTTTTTGCCTGTGCTCCACCTGCCAATGTAATTCTTACTGCTGAACTCATATTAAGAGTACCTGCAACCTGGAATATCCATATATCGGTTGGGCTACCCGAAATGGTAATATTGGTAGGGATATTAACGGCTGTTGTAAATTTGTACAAACCAGGGGTTAAGGTTTTTCCACCTATGTTTCCGGCTCCTAAATTGAGGAATGTTGGGTTCGAACGACCAGCTGCATCAGTGTACGCGGTTTGCATGCTGCCTACAGCTGTGGTTAACCTGCTGGCATTAGTTATCCTGCATGGTAAAGGACCGGCAGCATTAACTGAGTATATTGATCCTGCTACTTCGGCACAGGTAACTAATATTGCAGCGCCGGTGATAGGGCTGGCTCCGATGTCGCCCGTAATAGTTGATTTATACACATTAGTAATTCCTGATTTTGAAAGTATCACAAAATTGCCTGCCATTCCCAGGTCAACAGCTTTCAGTGTACTGCTTCCAGGATTATTGTGTTCTCTTGATTTTTCAATTGATGAATTATCAACCGGGGTAAGTGTATCCTGAGCCTTTTCGCAACTTCCCATTACAACCACCAACAGCATTGCTGCGATTGGTAACATTCTTCTTAGTGTCATGATTTTTAATTTAAAGTGTGACTTTATTATCACGCTGCAAAGGTGCAGCCATTGCTGCCTGAATATGTTACACAATTCAATTTAAGAGTTGTATGATTCACATATTTGCCTGGCCTGATATATTTTGGCAGATCAGGATATCTTTTTAATCACCCTTCCAACAGATAATGGCGCCAACAAGGACCTGCTAAATTCACTCCTCGGCGATGTCGTTAGCCGAAGTTACAGTTTTCAAATCAATATCTCGCCATTCATTTTTTTTGTTTGAACCTATGAGATTTTTAATCCATAGTGGTACAGTTATTCCTATATGCGTGTTTCTAAAACCTGCCAGTACTATAACCCGACGATAATTCTTGTTTTCTTGAATAACACGTTTTATATCTGCTTAGCTTAATTCAAATATTCTGCCACACCAGGTTCACTGGTTCTTTTTATAATCGCGATCCTTTTACTACATGCTCCATACACTTATTCTATTTCATTTGCTATGGAGCCATCCCGCACTTGAAGCATGTATAAAGCAACAAGAATAGTGATATGAAAGTGACAAAGTGCCAGTTTAATGCTGTTGGCTTTTAATTAAATGCAGAAATGTTTGTTTGGCAAACAATTCATAGTGTAGGATTGAAAGGCTTAGTCCCAATTATTCAGAAGGAAAAAGAGCTGAAAGGAGAACCCGGTTAAAAGTTAAATGCCCAGGAATAATATATGAGTACATAGTTTAAGATGGCAATTATATAATAAATGTGTAGAATTATGTAACACATCAGGATTTCAGGGAAGATACTTTTGTATAAACCATATATAAGACAAAATTATCATGACAAAATATTCGAAAAAAGCGCAGGAAAAAATCGGGGAAGTAATGCATGAGTTTCAGGAAGGAACCTTGAAATCGGGGAAAAATGGCATTGGCGGTAAAGTTAAAAGCAGGAAGCAGGCTATTGCCATAGGGATAAGTGAAGCCAGGGAAGCCGGGTTAAAAGTTCCTCCTGAAGAAGCATCAAAGTAATTGTTAATTTAAATGATAAAAGTATGGATGGCCAATTCAGCCATCTGATATTATCTATTTATTTCTGAACTTATTAAAACAAAATACAATGGAACTGAACGAGCTAATCATAAGCCTGGTCATCATAGCTGTACCTGCATTAATTGCCTTTTTAATAATACAAAATCAAAAAGACAAAAAGGATTTTATGAGGCAATTGGTACAGGATGATGAAGACTTATTTCATAAAGATCAAGTTAATGAAGTTGATCCTACTTTAAAATAGCATTGTAGTATTCGGCATAAAACAGGGGATTTTGAAAGCATTGTTTTAATACATAGGAAATGTATAAGCGCTTCTGAAAATAAAATGTGGGAATTATGTAATTCATTCGTCGAATTATATAACAAGTGTGGGTTTTAAGTGAGTGACCTTTGCATTTATAAAAACCACTTTAATTTAAAAACGATGAAAATGAAAAAAACAATTATTATTATGTTGCTTGCCATAGCAGGAAGCTTTGGCATAGTTAGTGCACAGACACCGGCAGTTATGGTAAGTGACGCAGCGGGTTGGCACAAAATCGCTGAAAAAGCAGTTGCCTTCAAAATGGATCGCGATGAAATTTCTGTTGTCGGATCCGACAGGTTCTCCACTATTAAATTTAAAGTTACGGAAGCTGCCATTTATTTGGTTTCACTTGAAATAACTTTCGAAAGTGGCGACAAACAGGATGTAAAGATTAACCAGGAAATCAAAACCCCTGGCGAAAGCCGTACTATCGATTTAAAAGGTGGTGCAGAACGTAGCATTAAGAAAATTATTTTTGTTTACAAAACACTGCCTAACAGTAAAGATGAAAAAGCCCGCGTAGAAATATGGGGGTTAAAAACCAATGTAGTAAAGAAGTAAATCCTTCTTTATTTTTTGTAAAGCCGTCCTGTCTCATAGCAGGGCGGTTTTTTTACGAGTAATTAATGAGTTATTGTGAAAATGTATCGCGTTAAAAATGTGATAATTATATAACTTATTCTCAGAAATATGTAATGCAAATCAACTCTGATACATCCAATTTTGTACTTCGAAAACCAATGACAAGTTTAGGATTCAGTTCATCAAAAACTTTTAAAAATAATGATATGATAGAGTCAAGCAATTATCACAACAAACAGGAAAATATTTCTGAAGGACAAATAATGAATTCATCTTGCGGATGCGGTGCGAATATTCTGCACAAAAGCAAAGATCAGCAAGAAACTAAATATCAATGTCCTATGAACTGTGAAGGCAATAAAACATACAATCAGCCTGGCAAATGCCCGGTTTGTGATATGCAACTTGTTGTGGTTGGTATCGATGAACCTAGAATTTATGTTGAATAATTCCTATAAGCTGACTTAAAGCACTAAACATAAAAGATTTATAGTATGATGAACGGCTACATGCAATACATACCCGATTGGGGAATGGGATGGGGATTGGTTTTCATAATCGCAATTATGGTAATTCTTGTTGGGATTTATGTGAGGATTCGAAAAAACAGCCGGAACTGATGCTGGGTTCACTTAAACGGAAACTTTGAATTGTTTGCAACTAAAACTATGCAGTTCCTTCCTGGAAAGGGATTTGAACTGGTGGAATTGCACAGAAATTGTGCGAAAAATAAACCTGACAATCAAATTGGAAAACAATGAAAAAATTTAACCAAAACGATGCAAAGCGAATAGGGAAGAATCTCAATATCAGCTGGAAAGAAGTAAATCTTGGTGAGTTTACCAGCGGTCTGAATGTTGAACTTGAGCATGGGTCAAAAGATCCGCAAACCAATGTCACTGACAATGATGGGAAATTGACCGGAGAAATTGCATGGGCTCATTTAAAGGAGTTCCCTGATTATTATACCAGGCTTGCCAAAATGGAAAAGACTGCTAAAGCTCATTTTAATAGGGTTCAGTAAACAATGCAACAATGAATAATTTATTCAGAGGACTATTATCAGGATACGGAGCAATGAAATTAGGTGGCGGCTGTTTTGGCTCTGTTGTGGCCTTTATCATTATCTGGTAGTGCAGTTAATATAATACTTAGTAAATCTGGGAAAAGTATAAGTTATGAAAACTAAAAATATTGCAAAGGACTTTCCCATTGTTTGCGTTGGTGGTTCTGCTGGCGGACTTGATGCTTACATCAGGTTACTACAGAATCTGCCTGCTGACCTGGGCGTAGCCATCGTTATCGTAAATCACCTGAGGACGGTAGCTACTATGCTACACGAGATTCTCCCGCGCTACACAAAGATGCCTGTGGAATTGATTACAGAAAAACTGGACGTAGAGCCTAACCATGTATATATTATCCCGGCGAAGAGAGACTTGCATATTCTGGATAACGAATTTCGGCTGAAGCCTATTTCAAAACCCAGGGGATGGCCCGATGTGATTACTGTTTTTATGCGTTCATTAACTGAGAACTGGGATGGCAAACTTATCGCTGTAATTGTTTCAGGTTATGATGGTGACGGTGCAGCTGCGTTATGTGGGATAAAAGAAGTTGGCGGTATTACCATTGCCCAAAAACCAGACACGGCCTCGCAGCCGGATATGCCTGAAAGTGCCATAGCGAGCGGCCACATAGATTTTGTACTTTCGCCTGAGGATATTGCACGGGAAATTAAAAAAATTGCGATCTAAGCTCGCGAGTTTTTGTTAGCGTGACGTTATACCTCCCTCCTGCAGTGCAACTTCTGACTCATGTCGGTGATAATAACCTGGCTTTCTGTCTTGGATTCCTACTTTACTTATTGATTAAAAACAAAGAGTTTTCTGTAATTAATTTCAGATTGCGGCAAAGAATTCTAAAAAGCTATTTTCGTGTGGACTTTTAATTCAGGCCCCACCAATTATACGGATTTGTATTAGGGTATATCCCAGTCGTTAGCAAGGGAGGCTCCCCGCTGCCGCACGAATCCTTTCGTGTGGTGGATAAACCACATTCATACTAAACGAAATAATC
>CAIWMA010000171.1 GCA_903913645.1 uncultured Bacteroidales bacterium
GGCTGAAGCTGATTTTTTATTACATCTCCATCAGCAACAACAATCATAGCAGTTTTGGAACTCTTTCCCACAAATGCCATTGGCAGTGTTTTAGAAATTTCCTGGGGTATACGATTCAGGAAGAGTGAAGTAAATTCTCCTTCGAGTAGCACAGCAACAGGCTGATATGGCTGGTTAAACTGTGTAGCATCAGGTTCCTGGTAAAGGTAACTCAAACTTAATGTAACCGGGGCGTTGAGCACCCTCGAATAACGCGAAGTAGCGAGCAATATGGTTTTCATAACTCCAGGTGCTTCAACCGTATCGAGACTACTTACAAATTCCGTTTTTATAGCACTCAGGTTCCTGACAATCGGATGGTTGGATGTAGGCACCAGTAATGGGAAGAACAACCAAGGGATTAGTTTCTGGTTTCCCTTCTGATCAATAACCACAGGAATCGGTAATGAATTCATATCAACAACCAGGTTGCCGTTTAGGCGTACGCCATAATTGAATAACATGTCATCGAGATTCAGGTCACGGACAAGTGCATATGTTCTGTCTTTTAATCGCAGGCTGTCCATTTCGGCATGTACCGGATCGACAAGCCAAAGCACTTTACCTCCACGCATAATAAACTGATCGATCACAAATTTATCAAGTTCGTTTTTGGAAAAAGCAGAATCAGGCTTTGCAATAATTATGGCTTTGTATTTATTTACTAAAGAGGAATTTGCAGTACTGTTTTGTGACTGCATAGCAAGTGCGGAGGGCCGTCCATCGATCCGTATATGATCGATATCATAATATTCGCTCAAGGCTGCCTCTATACTTGCAGTGTAAATCGGAGCAAGTTCACCGTGGCCTTCGATAAAGGCGATTTTCGGTTTCTGCGTTATGCTTAGTTTCCTGATAACATTGGTGAGGCCAAATTCCAGCGCCTGAACCGAATTATTCAAAACCTCTGCTGGTGGCTTCCCAACTTGCGTAAGCAATAAATCAAGGGGCATTTCCTTTCCATTATACGAAACCACAGCACCAGGGAAAATAATTTTGCGTGACATTCCTGTTTTGTCCTTTACCTGCAGATCGGTGGCATTCAAACCACTTTTAGCAAGTTGTATATACATCGCATCAAGCTGATTTTTATCTTTTCCAGCCGAAGGATCGATAAACTGGAATTGGATATTTTTGGAATAAGCACGGAACTGGTTCAGCATTTCGCGTGTTTCGTTCCGCAGGCGCTGGAAACCGGCAGGGAAATCGCCTTCGAGGTACACTTTAAAAGTGACAACTCCATCAAGATCCTTAAGCATTTTACGGGTTGATGGCGAAAGCGTATAGCGTTTATCTGTTGTTAGGTCAACACGGTAAAAGGCGAAGGAACCGATAAGGTTTAGTATTACAATAATGGCCATTCCAACTGCAAGCTGCGTGAAACTGTTTCGCCTGATATTTTTTCTGTCCGCTGTCATATCTCTGTCTTTCGGGGCTACCATTTTCTACGTTCCATACTGAAGCGGGTAAGCGCCAGGAAAAATACAATCAGGCTTAAAAAATATAAAACATCACGTGTATCGATCACACCACGGCTCATGCCTGCGTAATGTTCGTTAATTCCCAATTGGCTTACAAACAAACCAAAAGAACCGAAAACCGAAAGGTTATAGATAAAATCAAAACCTGTAAACATAAATCCACAAAGGAATACGGCTATAAGA
>CAIWMA010000172.1 GCA_903913645.1 uncultured Bacteroidales bacterium
AGCATAAAATTTGAACCGAAGAACTGCAAAGAAATTTTGCGATTAACGGCTTTGCGGCACTTTGCGTTAAAAACACTTATTAATAAAATTCCTTAACTTAATAACAATGGACGCGCGCAAGTCGGGGTTCGTGTTTTTCGTTTATACTTTCCCGTTATATTTTGGGTCAAAGTCTACCATCCATTCAATACCGAATTTATCTCTGAACATTCCAAAATAAGAACCCCATGGACTGTCGTCAATAGGCATTTCAATATTTCCACCTGCTGAAAGTCCGCTAAATAATTTGTCGGCTTCTTCACGGCTTTCGGCACTAACAGATATCTTAGACCTGTTTTCATTTTCATCTACACGTCCCAAACTTTCAGGAACGTCATTGCCCATTAAAACGTTGTGGCCAATTGGTAAAGCAATGTGCATTATCTTATTTGCTTCATGCTCAGGTATTGGAAATTCAGGGCCTGACATATCTTTAAAGCGAATAATCAAAGCGAACTCTCCGCCAAATACTGATTTGTAAAAATTGAATGCCTCTTCGGCATTTCCGTTGAAGTTAATGTGTGTATTGATAAGTGCCATAATTGATTTTTTTAATTGTTTATTGTTTCTTATTCAGTATAACTGAGCGCAAGGTTTCGCAATAACACAGCACAATCGGGTATGTATGCTAAAATCTGTTTAGATAATGTTTAAGTTTGTCAAATCTTTATTCTCATTACTGTAAAGGTTGGAAGACGGAAGAATGCTCAATCGAATCCTACAATTTACAGGACTTTGTCAACATTCGCCTCTCTACCAGCCTTCATTAAGCTGAGTCGAAGTGCCCCCGCCGTTTCTTTATCTTTACATAAACAATTAAAACAGTCTTTTTGCATTTACTCCGGTTTTACTTTCCTGGTTTCCGGATATTAACAATGAATTTTATATTTAATTCGTTTATTATCACAACATATACAGATATAATACGAGCAGCTTATAATCTCTTGCCGGCTCGGCTCTCACGGAACGTAACGGTTTACACATCTTACCACATTCTCAACAATTACACTTTAATCCTTTCAATCCTTGTGATGGTAAATGTTACCGGCACGCGATGGGACACGCGCACCAGCCTGGGGCATGCCAATCATTTTAATCAATGTTAATTGCTATGAAAAATCTAAAAAAATAAGTGTCAATACGTAATTCCTTATCTGTCAGTAAGCGGTTTTTACGCGAATAGGTCCATGGAACTTTATTTAAAGGAAGTATAAAACCACCCTCCGCTCCTACTGACCAATATGCAGATTCAATATCCTGCTTTTTAGGTTTGTACTCAATTCTCAATCCCACCGATGTGTATGCCTGATGAAACCGGATATCCAAATCTTTATCGGAAATATAAGTTGCAAGCGGAATTTTCCTGTCAGCATCACTGTTTATTAACCTGTAGCGTTTCCATTTTAACCCGATTAATGGGGAAATTGCCAGTCGTTTGGAATTAAGTACCTTGAACCCAAAATCTAAATTATATTGCATGGTTTTGAATTCAACTTTCAGCGAATCGTTGTCAGGAATATCGGATGAGGCAAAGCCCATACCTATTCCGGCCATAAATCGTTTGTACGTACCGGCAAATTCAAAATTAAAAGATGCATCTTGTCCCGACATATGACTGGTGTTATAACCCCCTAATAGATATTCAAATTGTCTGAAGTCGATAAACATTCCTTCAACTGCCATAGTTGTAATGAAGCCAAAATGATGATGGTTGAAAGACGGATTTCCTGATTTGCCACCAAATGATGGTAATGAATCATCTTTCATTATTATTGTAAGCGGATGGCTTATCGTATCAATATCTGAAATTACAACAGCAACACATCCAAGAAACCTAAATGTAATTGATTTTTTCTCTTTCTCTTTTACCCTAAGTGCAAATTCCCCGTCGATATCAGATAGTACCCCGAAGTAGGAATTATTGTTTCCCTGGCTTACAGAAACGCCGGCTATAGGTTCCTTCTTTTTGTTATAAACAGTGCCAATAAGAACCTTCTGTGAAAATAGCTGGCCACAAAACACCATAATTAAAACAACTGACAGGACGGCTTTTAAAGGATTCATATCTTACTATTTATTATTCAGTTTGCTATCAGACGCGCGTCAATGGAGGTAAATTGTACCGACACGAGTTGCAAACGCGCACCAGGGATTTCGAACACCTGTGATTACAAATCTGCGCCAGGGGTCAATGATGCTGTTCACGTCTTAACTATTCTCACATTTTTTGTAACATTTTTATTCATGATTTTCAAAACATAAATTCCATTTTTCAAATTAGAAAGATCTAATTTAGTATTTTCTTTACTATCTTTTTTTCATTAAATACCAATGCCCCAAGTGCGTTGTAAATTTCAATTTGAACTTGATTATCGCCAATTCCCTGAAGGGTAATACCTGTTAGAAATGGATTCGGGGAAACACTAAAGTCATCATTTTTAATAGCAGAAATATCTGTTGTATTTGTATTTCGTGGTGTTTGACTATAGGTTTTAAAACCTGAAGCAAAGGGTTCTTTATATTGTCCCCACAGCCAGGCCAATAGTGATACTTTTTCAGCTCTTCATGCCTCCATAACTGGCTGCCAGGCATAATCATCTCCGTTGTTGGCAAATTCAGAAAAAATAATTGCATTTCCTGCATTACGAATATCCTGAATACGCGATTGAATAGAACTTACCGGGATATTCCATTTTGAATTGTAGGCATGAATATCAAACAAAATGTTGCTTCTTCCTTGCCTGACATTCTGGCCCCTTTCAACGATAACCGCATGACCTTGCCCGTTGTGAGAACCTTCAATTACAATAATATTATTAGCTCCGGTACGCCTGATACTGTCTATCATTGCTTTTGCATCCGTTTCCCAGATATCATTTGTATAGCCATGCGATCCATCCCAGTAATAGGGTTCATTCCATGGATTTATCCATACATCCGTTTTATTCTTTATGAAAGGCAAATCAGCAATCTGCTTCCAACGATTCATTACAGCATTCCACCTGCTATCTTCCTGAGGATTAGAGCCTAATAATTGGCACCCAGGATAAGTTGCTGTTCCTCCCGGGAAAGCATCACTGTTATACCAGAAACCTGCAAGTATTATAACTCTTCCACTGTTTCGCGCACTGTTCACCATACTTTGCAATGCTTCATCACTGGTAAGTTTCATGTCGATACACTCACGTGAAATATCCATCCCAAAGTCTTGATGTGCTGAATAATTATAGGGTAAACTAAAAACCGCCATATTGTTTGTGCCAACAAATTCCCAGGGAATATTGTTCTTCATAATTTGTGAACCTACAATTGAATAAATATCCTGGGCAGCAATATGCCCCAAAAGA
>CAIWMA010000173.1 GCA_903913645.1 uncultured Bacteroidales bacterium
CCGGTAGGCAGGTTTGTCGTTCTTCATCGAAAGCAGGGTAAGTATTGCAATACTGAGTAGGAGAATTTTATTCATGGGAAATGTTGTTTTTTTTCTGACTAATTTAAGAAAGTGATGCGAAATATTTGATTTTTGATTTTGGAATTTTAGCCTTAGCTCCAGACGTTTCCGGAATAATCGTAAATACTAATTAAAATGGACTATTTACCTATTTACCATTAATTATTAACTATTCCCCCTTTATTTCTTCAGATCTTCACCGTGAAACATCAGCGGCAGCAGGTTTGCAATTCCATCGATGATCCATATTTTTTCGGAATTTCCCTGGAGGATGATACGTATTGGCTTTCCTGCCAGCATTTCGTATTCGGCTATTACCTGTCTGCAAGCACCACATGGAGTTACAGGATTCGCCAGGTTGAATATTTTAGTTTTGGCAACCACGGCAATGGTTTTAATCTGAACACCAGGATTTGTAGCGGAAGCTGAAAAAACTGCAACCCTTTCGGCACATATTCCCGACGGATATGCTGCATTTTCCTGGTTGTTTCCTTTGAAAATCAAATTATTAGCCAGCCTCACTGCAGCACCAACATGAAACTGAGAATATGGCGCATAAGCTGAATCGCACGCTTCCCAGGCTTCTTTCAGCAATTTTCGGTCTTCATCTTCGAGTTGTGATAGTTGGGAAACCTCAGTGTATGCAACGGTTAACTTATGTGTTATCATAGTAAAACAAAATAGGGTATAAATGTACTTGAAAATATCAGGTTTCAGTTGATTTCTGTTTAAAATATTTTGAATTTGACACAGAATGGCCGGATTTGAATCAATGATAGCGAATATTGGGTATTATGATATGGTAAATCAGTCAAATAATAACTCGGTGGATTCTGTTTTTTCTCTCCCCAGAATCATAATTGCTGTGAATAATACGAAATAAGTAACACCTTCCTGTTTTTCAATTGTATTCTCTGTAAGCATTGATATCATGAGTATCAACCAAAATATAACATAAAAATAATTGTTGAAATTTTTAGTCCTGAACCCTGGATAAAACAGAACAGCTAGAAACCATACAAGCCCTATCAGGCCAAAAGCAACAGTAACTGAAAGGTATTGGTTGTGCGAGATTCCCCTGTACTGCAAAGCCAGGTTTGAATTCATTTTCTGATATTGAACTTTAAAAGCATCCGGCACATCGCCGGTTCCAACCCCGAAAAGTGGATTTTGCCTGATCAACATAAGCGAGGTCCGCCAATACTCAAACCTTTGAACCATAGAACTTGAATTTGGATCCTGGTGTTCAATATAACGCTGATAACTGTTTATAAAATCTTCAATCTGGCTTCTGAAACCGGGTAATTTGGTATAATCATATCTGTCAATCCCTTTCTCAATGTTATGGATATCAGAATCACTGAGCTGATTAATGCCATTCGCATCTTTTCTCAGCTTTTTCGATGCCAGGTACTTAATAAGCGTGTAGCGGTTCAGTTGTTGCTTGTTATTGTAACTGTCGAGCGATAACCGGCTGCGCCTGGTCCATTCCTGCCGTAACTCTTTATCACAAATATACAGACCAGTCCATTTTCCGTTTCTCGATTTAAAATTTACAGTATCATGGTAATATGAATTTCCGTAAGGTGTATATTTTTCCAGTTTCGAAAATTCAACTGCAGGGGTATTAAGGTATTTATATCCCATTGAAAAAACGAACAGCAAGGGTAGGATAAGTAACAAACCTATGCCCAGGAACACAGCAGCTTTCGGCCAAAATCCTTTAATCCTCAATGCCAGGACCGGGAGTAAAAGTGCACAAATGATACTGAATATCAGCATCCCCGTGGTATAGTTCATGTACGTTATAAAATAAACCAGCCAGAGGACTGCAATAAGCAACATTCCTTTAATAAATGCATGAAATGAGTTTTTTTTATAAATGAAGAAAAGCAGGATAAATACAGCAAATACCGCGTTCAGGCTATAGCGTATATGTGAAATATGTGCCGATAAGTCTCTGCTGTCGGCAACAGGGAGGTTCAGGAAAAGTACCAGCCTGTAAATGCTGCCAACAATTACAGCCAATACAAAACCCGCAAGTATCCGGTAAAATGTGCGTGTACTTATCCGGGGACCGGTTGAAATGAAAAGTGGAAGCGTGAAAAGAGGTAAGTTCGTCCGAAGGTCCTCAAGGGCATATTCAAAGTTATTCGTATAAATAAGACCTGCTAAATGCAAAAGGAATAGAGAAGAAATTGCCAATGCAGGTTTATTCCTGGAAAATTCAATAAACTTCTGAATCAGGGCATTTAAAACGTAAATAGTAACATTGCCGAGAAACCTGAAAAGGTTAGCCGGATTTAATAGACTGGTAGTATGATATTTCTTAATGACCTCAGTATCTGCACCGTGCCAGAGCCAGAGAATCAAAGTGCTGAACTGGAAGAGACTCATTGTGAACCTCGACAGGGGCAATGATGCAACCAGCAAGCCAAGCGAAATGAAATACAATGTTGCATATCGCTGAGGCTTTTCCCCTGTTTTCAACTGCATCTGAGGCTAAAGTTAATTCTGAGTTTTACCCGGTTTTGATTGTTTGTCAGCTTTGGTAATGGTACCATCCAGAATGGATGTATACCTGGTAGCGTCTGTTAATACTTTAAGGGCACTTTTCAATTCGGTATCATCACTTAAGGTTGATTCAATCCTGCCTTTCTGAAAATAATACCTGCTGGCAATTTCTTCCTGTAAAATAACTGATATTTCTGGTTTGTTCTCTATAAGATCTTTTTTCTTATGCAATTCTATTGCTTTCAGCATGGTATCGTATTGCGATTTTACATCATCCCAGCTTTTTTCGTAGATGGCAGCTTTTTTAACTGTTTCCAGTTCTTTCTCGGCTACAGTTTTGAATTCAAATCCTTTCTTTTCGGTAAAGGCAACAAAGTCATTGTAGTCGGCATCGCTGAGTTTGAAAGTACTGGGCGGAGCAATAGATGCATGTGCAGCAGCATATTGAGTAGCGTAATCAAAAAGAATATATTTGGTTAACAGGTTATACGAAATTGTACTTAGTCGGTTTGTATCAGTTGCGACATCAGGAGCAATTCCCTTACCATCAAAAACGGTACGTCCATGCATGGTTTTATATGCAGTAATGAGGGAGTCGGGGATATTGTCGTTGGTTCCTGCCGAATTTTTATGCGCATAATCAATTTCCTGTATGCAGCGACCACTTGGGATATAATACTTTGCAACTGTAATTTTTACCTGGGTGTTGTAGCTTAAAGGGAAAACGTTTTGAACCAATCCTTTGCCATAGGTACGGCTGCCAACAATTACAGCACGGTCGAGGTCCTGAAGGGCACCAGCGACAATTTCAGAGGCCGAGGCACTGTTTCCATTTACAAGCACCACTAATGGGAGGCTCACATCAACAGGCTCCATGGTTGTTTGATAACTACGGTTTTTATCTTTTTGTTTTCCCTTAGTCGAAACTACCAGTTCGTTTTTCTTTACAAACAAATTAACAATATTAACGGCTTCAGTCAATAATCCACCGCCGTTATCGCGTAAATCAAGTACTAAGCCACCTAATGTATTCTTTGCTTTCAGGTCAAGCAGAGCCTTTTTTACATCAGAGGAAGCGGTTTGTGTGAAGCTGTTAAGTTTAATATACCCAACTCCTCCTTCGAGCATTCCAAAATAGGGAACCGGGTCAATCGTAATTTTTTCACGGATAATATCAAATGTCAGCGGTTTAGATTCTCCTGCACGTTCGATCACCAGTTTAAAACTGGTCCCTGGCTGTCCTTTTAAAATAGAGCTTACATCTTCCACAGATTTTCCTGCAGCGTTTTTGTCATTGATTTTCAATATTTTATCGCCGGCTTTTAATCCTGCTTTTTGTGCAGGAGAATTTTGGTAAGGTTCCGAAATAATAATATAATCACCTTGTTTGTGAATCAATGAACCAATTCCCCCGTACTCGCCGGTGGTCATAAACCTGTAATCTTCAATTTCTGATTCAGGAATAAATACAGTATATGGATCAAGCTTGTCAAGCATGGCATCAATACCGGTTTTCATCAGGTCCGAAGGGTTTGCACCATCTACATAATTGGTGTTCAGTTCCTTGTATAATGACGACAATATTTCCAGGTTTTTCGAAATCTCAAAATCGGATGAGGTTTGAGCTTTGAGAGAGGATGTTGGTGTAAATGCCAGGAATACCGACATAATCACTATTGCATTCAGCGTGAGGATGATTCTGTTTTTCATTTTTTAATGTATCTTATTATTTTATTTAGTGCAACTAACTGTTATACGCGGAAACTTCATTTTAAACAACCGATCAGACTTGTTTGTTTGTGACGCTTTATACCAATTAACTTTTTTTATTTATTTATCACTTTTCGTTTTTCGTTTTTCACTCTTCATTTATGGAACCGGATCATATCCGCTACCACCCCACGGATTGCACGAAGCAACTCTTTTTATAGTCAGCCATCCGCCTTTGAAAGGGCCATGTTTCTTAAGTGCTTCAATTCCATAGGCAGAGCAGCTTGGCGTATACCGGCACGAAGGAGGCAAATACGGAGAAATGGCATACTGGTAAAACCGAATGCCACCTATCATAATTTTACTGACAACTCTTTTCATGTGTGTGTAATAAACGGTCCAGCAATACATTTATTGCGGTTAATGTATCTGATTGGGAAACACATTGTTTACCCATAAAAATTACAGCAATATCAAGATGTTTTTCATCATTTGAGAATTCTTCCAGGAGTTTATGTTTGCTCACCCTGTATGCTTCACGAATAAGGCGTTTCATCCGGTTCCGGTCCACTGCATGACGCAGGTTTTTTTTTGGAACGGCAATAAGCACTTGTATCGGCGTTTTTCTTGTAAGTTCAGTTTCAATATACAGCAATCGGAATAGTCCTGATTTCAGTGATTTACCATCTTTAAACAAGCTGTCAATCTGGTTTTGATTACAGATTTTTTCTGGTTTCCGGAAAGTGTTTCGTGTAACTGAGTTCAGCATCGGATGTGTTAACAATACAAAATTAATGATTTCCGGCTGTAGCTGTTAGCCTTCCAAGTTCATTATAGTTAAATATCATTAAAAAACCCCATCTGTGTACATACAAATGGGGCCTCAAAAATGTATTTTCGGGTTTTTATGACTTTTTATGGCACCTTGAAAGATGAGCATCAATGGCCATTGTCATTGATGGTGTGGCTGGGCTTGGTGCAGATAGATTTACAGTAAGACCGGCTGCTGTTGCTGCCTGAGTAGTAGTTGTTCCGAATGTTCCGATGGCAATCTCGCCTTGCTTAAAATTGGGCCAATTATGGAAAAGGGAACGTATCCCCTGTGGACTGAAGAAAACAAGCATGTCGAATTTGGAAATGTCGACCAGTTCCTTCATTTCGTTGGGAACAGTACGGTATAAAATAGCCTCGCTGAAATTAATCTTAGCGGCTTCCAACATATCTGGAAGCTCTTTACTGTGATTATCGGAACATGGAAGTAAAAAGCGTTCGGTTTTGTGTTTTTTAATTAAGTCCATTAATTGAGAAACATCATTCTCCGAAAAGAATATCTTTCGCTTGCGGAACTGAACGTATTTCTGCAGGTAAAAAGCCACTGATTCCGACATACAGAAGTATTTCATTGTTTCAGGAATATCAACCCTGACATCTTTGGCAATACTGAAAAAATGATCAACTGCATGTTTGCTGTTAAATATGATAGCAGTGTGTTCGTTTATATAAACTTTTTCATCACGAAACTCACGCACAGAAACACTCTCGATCTTAAAGAATTTAATAAACTCAATGTTCACTCCGTGCTTCCTAATAATCTCACCATAAGGAGATTTTTCCAAATCTGCCGGAACAGGTTGGGACACCAATATGCTCTTGATTTTCGACACGTTAACGTTTTTATTTTACAGTTTTAAGAAACAGACCTCCTCTAAATTTTACTGATTACCTTATAAATAAGTAACAAAGGTAAAATTTCGAGGGTGCAAAGGTATAAAAATAAATAAAACAAATTGTAATTCTTATTATCCTGACCTGTTAAAAATCCTCTTATAATTCTGTAAAGAACTAATAATGATATTATTACAAGACCAGCTATTAAAAAAGCCGCACTATTCCAATAAAAAGCAATTACTACAACCGGCAACAAAACTATTCCAATTATATAATTGAAAATCAGTATAATAAGTTGATATTGCCTGGCTGAATCACCGGTTTTGAAAATAATCCCCAAACTGTATATAGCTATAGATTTGAGTATTTGAAATGAAAAGAGTCCGGCAAAAATAATTGTTGTTAAAGCCAGGTTGCTAAATCCTGTCGGAATAAAACCGAACTCACTCACAAGCTGAAAAATGAAAATCGAAGTTACCAGGTAATAATTTAATCCGAGGCCCAGGCCGATACGTTCCTTAAATATATTGCCATCCCGTTCCAGTTGGTTCACATGGTGTGGCTGCGCAACGGCACTAAAAATCTGACTTAGCCGTTTTGAATAGGATGTTTGTATCCATGCGAATATAAACAGGCATGCCAGGAATACAATTGTAATCCAATTGGTAGGCTGATGGTCTATAGCCAGTGGTCCCGGATGCTTTGGAACCAGGTTATGAGGTCTAAAAACCGAGGTAGTTTTAAGGAATTGCTTTGAAGGCGGAAGCGGTGTGATAAAATTGTAAATGCTGTAATCGTAATATTTCTGTAACGAATCTGCTTTAGGAAGTTTGCTTTCATTCGTCAGGGGAATGCAATAATCAAAAAAACCTACCGTATCGGTAAGCATCGGATTATACTGATATCGAATGATAGAGTCGTTCATAGATAGGAAATGCAAAATTACATATTTTGAGTGGGCGGTAACTTCATTTTTTTATTATTGAAATGGATAATTATTAACAATAAGGGTTTAGGGCTCTGAGGTTAGGGATTAGAGAAGAAATTGTGATTTGTGCATTGTGATTTTGGATTTTTGAACCTGGAACCTTGAACTGAACCTGGAAATTCGGAGCTGTCAATTTGAACCTTTAAACTCTTGGACTTTACACTTTACCTTCAACAATTTCAATGTTCTTTGTGAAAATATTAACAGTTTACATTCCATTACCGCCAAATAAATTTTACCTTTGCACCGGAATTTGGGCTCATGATATATAAAGTATTGATTGACAGAATAATGAGTCTTGTTTGTTTGAAATTAACTTATAAATATCATATATAAACATGTCAGAAATAATAGGAAAACTGGAAGATTTTAGTCTTACCAAAAGTCCGAAACCTCATGGTTCTATTCACAAGATCGGAATAATCGGATGTGGGTCCATGGGCCAGGAAATTGCCAAAACAATTAGTCAGCATGGCTTTGATGTGGTTTGCCTTGACCTGGACGAAAAACGCGTTTCAGGCGGACTCGAGGGTATCACACGCATGATTGATAAAGAAATTCTACGCTGGGGAATGACTAATAGTGAGAAACGCCTCATTATGTCGCGTATCAAAGGTACAGTTGAATACAGTGACCTAGCGGATTGCGACATAGTTTTTGAAGTAATCAATTCGCGTAAACCAGGTACAAGCCTCGAAATCAGGAAAGAAATCCTTCAGAGGGCAGAAAAGTTTGTACGCCGTAATGCAATTCTGGCTTCTAACACTGCTACTCTCATGGTATCTGACCTGTCAGATGGACTTGAGTACCCTGATCGTGCAGTTGGGCTTCACTTTATGTCACCAACGGATGATGTGAAAGTACTTGAAGTTGTAAGAAGTTCACGTACTTCGGATGAAGCATTCGAACTTGTGACCCGTTTTGTACGGATGCTCGAAAAGAAGCCGATCACGCTTATGGAATCTCCTGGCAACATTACAACCCGTATGTTATGTGTAATAATTAACCAAGCCTGTGAAATGCTGATGGAAGGAATAGCTTCGGCACAGGATATTGATGAAATTATGAGAACCAGCCTTGGTCATCAGTTTGGACCTTTTGAGCGTGCGGATAAAGTCGGTTTGGATAAATTACAGAAATGGATGGATAACCTTTACAATGAATTCGGAGAACATGGATACAAAACATCGCCCGTATTAAAACGATTGGTTCGTGCCAATTACCTGGGAAAAGCTTCCGGGCAAGGGTTCTATAAATATGATTCACATGGGAAAATAGTTGAAAGTACTATAACTTGTCCTGAATATAGGTAGTCAATCAATTCTGTTTAAAAAATTATACAAATGAAGATTATTGTATTGAACTGCGGAAGTTCATCTATTAAATATCAACTCTTCGAAATGCCTTCAGCCGAAGTAGTTGCAAAAGGTCTGGTCGATAAAATCGGGCTTAAAGGCGCTTCCATCAAGCATAATATGGCTAATGGTGATGTGCTGAAACTCGAAGGTGAAATCCTTGACCATCAGGCTGGTATTGAGTTTGTGCTTGGTATATTAACTCATAAAGAATACGGTTGTGTTAAAAATCTCAACGAAATAGGTGCCGTCGGGCATCGCGTGGTTCATGCCGGTGAAAAATACAATACAAGTATTGCTATCACTAAGGAAGTTATTGAAGCACTGGTTGAGTGTATCGACCTGGCTCCATTGCACAATCCGCCGAACCTCGAAGGTATTTATGCCATTAATAAACTTCTGCCTGAAGTTCCCCAGGTCGGCGTTTTTGATACAGCTTATCATCAGACAATGACCGAACAGGCTTACCTCTATGGCATTCCTTATTCCTTATACGAGAAGTACAAAGTGCGCCGTTATGGTTTCCATGGATCAAGTCATCGGTTTGTTGCACAGCGTGCTGCCGAAATCCTTGGTAAAAAACTCGAAGATCTTAAAATTATTAGTTGCCATCTTGGCAACGGCGCTTCTATGTGTGCCATTCAAGGCGGAAAGTCGGTAGACACTTCAATGGGAATGACTCCGGTTGAAGGTCTCGTTATGGGAACGCGCAGCGGAGATATCGATGCCGGGGCTTTGCTCTACATTGCAGATAAGGAAGAAATCAGCATTCCTTACACCAGCACGCTGATCAACAAACACAGTGGGATACTTGGTTTATCAGGTGTTTCCAGCGATATGCGCGATGTTGAAACCGCCGCTTCCGAAGGTAATCACCGTGCCCAGGTTTCACTCGATATCTATCATTACAGGATTAAAAAATACCTGGGATCATATGCTGCCGCAATGGGCGGTGTGGATGTGGTTATATTTACCGGTGGAGTAGGTGAAAATGGCTGGGAAACCCGGCAGGAAGTTGCCAGTGGCCTGGAATTTATGGGCATCGATTTCGATGTGCAGAAAAATACCAAACTCCGTGGTAAAGAAGCTGTCATAAGCAAACCAGGGTCAAAAGTTACCGTTATGGTAGTTCCAACCAACGAAGAACTTGTTATAGCCCAGGATACGTTTGAAATTGTAACTGCTTAGGTTAATAATAGTTTATACATACTAAAAGGCCGCCGATGGCTGCCTTTTAGCATTTTATCATTTGGATAGTATCTTAGTCTATGTTTTGTTATTTCTGATTAGTGAAGCAACGAGATCGGTTATTTAATAACGATCAGCGATTTTGTATCTGTTCTTTCTGCTGTTTGCAGGCGGCATATATACGTACCGCCAGGTAATCCAGTGACTTCGAAGTTTGCCGTGTAATTTCCGGGGCTCATCTTACTGTCGACCAGAGTATAAACCTCTTTCCCTGCCTCATTATAGATCTTTAATGATACAAACCCTAGTTCAGTAACTTTATAACGTATTTGTGTGAAGGATTTAGCTGGGTTGGGATAGTTTTGCCCAAGCGCTGTTTGACTGGAAGCTTCAAGTAAGCCGGTTAATGATCCCAGTGTCCCAATGGATGAAACTTGCTGAGCATAAATATCCGTTGATTTAGTTGCACTGTTCCTTTCATCCATCCATGCAATAATAGCGCCACCATATCCATCGGATGTAATTTGAGGACTGTTTTGGGATGAGGCATCAGTGCAAATGCCTACTGCTTTTGAATTCCAGAGCAGGGATCCGTTTCCGGTTATGCGCTGAGCATAAATATCGCCTCTGCCTGAACCACGGTTATCGTACCACGTTATAATTGCTCCCGAAGAGCCGTCGGAAATAATCTGCGGTGAATTGGAACCTGAAGCTCCCAGATCAAGGCCGGAACCTTCCCATGCATTAGCTCCTTCAGAAGTTAATCGTTGAGCGGTCACAACTTCAGTGCTATACTTCCATGTTACAAACACGCCACCACTGCCATCGGAGACTATTTCGGGTGTTAACTGGGGATAGGAGCTCAGCGCAACCGGAATACCATCTGCTGCCCATTGGATGGTCCCTGTAGTATTGACTTTTTGTGCATACAGATTGCTTTTGGATGGGTTGTTACGGAAATCTTCCCACACGATGATGGCCCCATGGTTACCATCATCTGCCAGTTTGGGTCTTAACTGGAAACTGGCGAGTGAGCATACGGCAACACCTTCCGTACCCCATTCCAAACTTCCGGCTGCGTTGACCTTTTGAGCAAAAATGTCATCATTCCCATCTGGATAGGAACCTATATAAGAATGCCATGCTACGATGGCACCACCATTCCCATCACTCATAATTTGTTGTGCTTCAATACTATAACTAGAAGGTGTATGCAAAGATACACCGCCAATACCCCAGAGTGGAACTCCATCAGCATTAATCCGCTGCGCATATTCAGCTCTTATTCCATTATATAAATCGCCCCGCCAATCGTCCCAGGCAATAATGGCTCCCCCGTTGCCGTCGTTTACTATTACTGGCGATGACTGCTGAAAATTAGATTCAACAGCACCTACAGGAACTCCTTCGGTATTCCATTGTAATAAGCCTTCCGCACTGATTTTCTGCACAAGAACAATGTTTTTACCACTCCTGGCTTCAAACCATGTTACAAAAGCTCCTCCGCTTCCATCACCTGCAATCTCCGGGTGGTTCTGATTTATTGGACTTGAACCTATGGCCAAGCCGTTTTCAGCCCATAACCGATTCCCATTGGAACTAATTCGCTGAACATAGATTTCATAGTCATTTGTTTCTACATTGCGGTCGGACCATACGATAAGGGCTCCGCCGCTGCCATCACTGGCAATGTGGGAATCGAGCAGTTGCTGGTTTACAGTCGAACAAACGACAGTGTTTACTGTGGGGTCTGAAACCCACTGCGCAATTAAATTCATTGGAATGAGCATTGCGGCTATTACCCCAAAAGCCATCCATCGGAAGAATCGTAAAGAAAGATGTTTCATAACCAGGTTATTTATTTATAAATACATAAAAGTCTATAATACCGGCTGATGCGAATTAGAACTAAAATCTTTCAACGTTGTAAATATAGCGAAATAAGGTAGGAAATCAACCTCGGGTTGGATATTTATTTTGTAGCAATTTAAATGCCTGCATGAAAACCTGAATAGTTTTAATTGTCAATCTGAAGTGCCTGTTGATCCGTATTACAGAATATTCAGATTTTTAAAACCTGTATATTTTTTGCCTTTTTTTTAAAAAAATATATAATAGGGAATTGCTTCTATGAAAAATAAATTCGCACGCTCCAAATTTCTGAAGCGTGCGAAGAAACATGTTTTAGCCGTTATCTGTTATTCCAGATACTGCTCTTCACCACGAATGTAATCTGCCTTTCTGATGATTTTCCGGTGAGAATCATAAAATACAAACTCACCATGCCAGCAGAAACGCAATTCATCGTTTTTCTTCAACAAAAGGGCAGATCCTTTATATTCCAGATTTCCATCCGGATCATAACGTTTGATTCGCATCATGCTGTCATTCAAATATTTGAATTTTGAGCACTTTACTCCATCATTGTAATACGTACACATTTTGGTCTCATTGCCGTGATTATACCAACCTTTAAAAGTCAGTTTTTCCGGATTTAATCTTGAGGTTTCAACCCAGTAGCCATGCTTTTTTCCATTGGAATCAAATTGGTTCTTTTTGTGCAAACTGAATTGTGGATATACATCCAATGAAACAGTCACAAGTAAAACCAGTAATGAAATCCGAATGAGTGCTGGCATTTTATTTTAGTTTAAACTGTATTGGCATATTAAACTGAACTCTTACTGCTTTTCCTTTTTCTTTGCCGGGGGTCCATTTGGGCATGGCACTCACTACCCGGAATGCTTCTGTATCTAAAGATTTTTCAACTCCTTTTACGACTTTTGTGTTAGTTATGCGGCCATCTTTTTCTACTACAAAAGATACATAAACTGACCCTTGTACGCCTTTATCTTTAGCTGTTTCCGGATATTTAACATTCTCGATCATATACTTAACGCGAGCTTCATCTCCGCCTGGAAATTGAGGCATGTTTTCGACAACTGTATAAATCGGGTTAACATCCTTGGTTGGCGGCGGCGGCGGCGGTGGTGGTGGTGGTGCTACCGAATTTGTTGGTTGTGGCGGCGGTGGAGGCGGTGGTGGCACTGAGCCATCTGGTTGAACAGCAGGTGAAGCCTGTGTTGGAGTCTCGGAGGCAACTTGTGCGTCAGAAGATTTGTTTGCTGATTGTTTACAGCCTATCGCATAAATCATAACTATGCAAATCGCTATTGGTAACACTATGATAGCCTTCAGCCGGGCAAATCGTGTGTTTTTTTTGTAAAACATGGTTAACCTCCTTTTTATAAGTGAATAATTGAAATTATTTCCCAGTACAACTGCCAGTGCTGTTTTATCTTGCGCAAAAAGTATTTTAGTATAGGTTACCGGATCAATACCGGCATGCATAACCGCTTTATCTGCCTCAAATTCGTGAATTTCGCGCAACGACTTTTCTATCAACGGGATGAAAGGATTTACCCAGCAAATAATTTGCATGATTTGTGTAAAAACAATGTCAAAACTGTGCATTGAATTAATGTGGACCTGTTCGTGCCTGATCACTTCATCTAAATGGACGGTATCTTTCAGGTTCACGGGCAAATACATGGTGCGGAAAAACGAGAACGGAGGAATATTGGCATCACTCCAGAAAATAGAATTTTCATTAGTACCAAGGCCTTTTTTCCTTAAATGGTAAATACTTAAAATCCTGATTGCTAATCTCACAGCAAAGAATAAAGCTCCTGCCAGGTAGATGTATTCCAGCATGTTTGGAAGTGACGGTATTTTACTAGCTGTTGCGCTGATCACGACGGGCGCCAGGATGAAAGAGTGCATAAAGCCGGTGCCGGTTGCGTTTGCCTTTATAAACAGAAAGGAATCAGGAAGCAATGTTATAAGTGGTATCAGGTAGGAGAGGAGCAGGGCTGAAAGAAGGTAAATCCTGTTAAACCGGAACAGGGGTTCTCCACGGAGGAAAACTATATAGGCAAGGTAGAAAACACCCAGCGAAACTACAGAGGCTAGGATATAAGTCAGAAATGCGTTCATTGTTTTGCCTCCTTATGATTAATGATTTGTTCCTCAACCAACAACTTTATTTCTTCCAGTTCATTGATGCTCAGAGTTTCACTTTGAGCGAAAAAAGAAGCAAGTGCTTTATACGAATTGCTAAAATAATTCTGAGTGAAATTATTCAGGTATTCACGGGAGTAAACTTCTTTTTGGACAAGCGGGAAATATTCATGCGTGCGACCATAGGCTTTGTGTGCAATAAATCCTTTCTGTTCGAGTATTCGCACAATGGTTGAAACAGTGTTGTATGCTGGTTTAGGTTCAGGTAGCAGACTCACAATATCGTTTACAAATCCTTTCTCCAGTTCCCACAGCACCTGCATGATCTGTTCCTCGGCTTTAGTTAGTTTTTTCATTGTATTTTAAATTGCAATACAAAGATACAACTAAAAACATAGTTATACAACTAAAAATTTAATTTAGATAAAAAATATTTTATATTATAAAGAATATGAGCTAGTTAAAAACAATATTTTTTTCAGAGTGGAAATATTTCATTCCTATAATTGGTTATAATTTACAGCTTCAAAAATAATTTTGAAAAAATCAGGCAATAAAAAACCCGAAAGCGTTGAAACACTTTCGGGTTAGTACAGATAAAATTGTGCGGTTCTATAACGAATCCATCAATTCATCCGTCATTTCAAGGTTGTGATAAACGGCCTGAATATCATCGTCTTCTTCAAACATTTCGACCAGGCGCATAACTTTTTTCGCTGTTTCCAGGTCAACTTTGGATGTGTCTTTCGGAATGCGTTGCAGTTGGGCGTTTTCCGGCTCAATTTTCAGGGCTTCCAGCTTTTTCATCATGGAGCCAAAGTTTTCCATTGCAGTTGTAACGGTGAAATAACCTTCTTCAAATTGCATATCTTCAGCACCGGCTTCAATCATTTCCATTTCGAAATCATCTGCATCCAGTGTTCCCTGCGGTATGGTGAAAATACCTTTGCGATCGAAAATAAAACTTAGTGAGCCGTTTGTGCCAAGATTGCCTCCAAATTTATTGAAGTACATTCTAACATTAGCAATGGTCCTCTGCTGGTTATCGGTTGTAGCTTCCAGGAAAATAGCAGTTCCGCCATTGGCATATCCTTCGAAAGTACATTCGATAAAATTAGCTCCATCCTTATCCGATCCTTTGCTGATGGCACGTACAATGTTGTCCTTCGGCATACTGGCGCCTTTGGCATTTGCAATGGCAAGCCTTAATCTTGGGTTGGAATCAGGATCCGGGCCGCTTTCTTTCACGGCTACAGTAATTTCTTTGTTGATTTTTGAGAAAATCTTCGACCTTTTGGCGTCTATAGCGCCTTTTTTACGTTTAATGGTCGACCATTTATTATGTCCCGACATAGGATTTTGTGTTTCGGATTATGTATTAAAAATATATTTTCGATGCTGGTATTGGTGGCAAAGTTAATGCTTTGATTGTAAAAAAAAAACTGCCCCGTGAGGGGCAGTCAGTCAACTAACCAAAATCAACTTTTGTAAAGAAAATAAGTTTGAAACTATTGATATACAGAGTATTAATTTCCCATTTGACGATGAGCTTAGAATCCGATCAGCGTGATTCCTACTTCGAAAGGATAAGCTGTTGGTCCTTTATCGTGACGGAACATCTCGCTGAATGAATAGGTTCCGTAAAGGTTTATCACTCCCCAACCGATAGTTGCCATGCCTTGTACAATGAACGGATTGATATAAAAATCACCTTTGTTTTTTGTTTTCGAGCCATTAATTTCATTTTTGGTGTGCGACCACATACGAACCTGTCCTAAAGCTCCTGCACCCATATGAAAACTATTTGCTTTCATCTTGCTGTTTGTCTGGTATTCGAGCATCAAAGGTATCCTTAGCGATGCTACCATAAGTTTGCTTTTCTGATAGTTATAATTTGGCGTATCGTCAAATCGTCCGTCCAGATTTCCGTTTTCAGTAAGTATTACATTATTTGCAAAACGATAGTTATTCCACGTAACTCCCAAACCTGTAACCAATCCCAGTTGCTGGTTATAAAGATTTACATTTTGCTCAAAGAAGTTGAGGCTAACGCCAGTAGATTTATTGTAGTTAATATCGAGGTATGCTGCGTCTTTGGGTTCAGTTGGATAATCAATGATGTGATCCTGGTTTAGCAGCCCGTTTACACTTAATCCAAAACCTGCCCAATGGCCGTTGAATTTAGGGTTTTTATTGTGTTTCTCTATTTTTACACCATCATCACTGATAATATAGTCACGTTGCCCAAGGTTCACTTTAACTGTATCATCCGTTACAACCACTATACGTTTATCATTAAGAATTACGGTTACAGAGTCGTCATTTTCTGAATATTTCCATGCATCCCGGCCTATTTCAGTATTTCCATTACTATCCTGATCATCTTCAATTATAACGCTTTTAACATTATCCATTCCATCAAAAGTAATTTGATATTGACCTTGTTTGCCAATTTTCTTAATATCGTTTTTATCGAAGTAGGTGATATTTCCAGCTCCCGAGAGGTCAGCTTTAAGTGTTTTACGGGCCATTAACTTGGCATTTCCGGCACCGGAAACTTCGGCATCGGTATTGTCGGTAATAAATTCGAGCGCTTTCAGATTTCCAGCACCTGAAACTTCCGTATTGTGTTTCTCGGCGGTTCCTTTTATTGTAAGGTTTCCTGCTCCGCTCACTTCGGTATTGGCAGTTTTTGCAGTAAGTGTAATTGTGTTGATTGCCGCTCCGCTGGTTTCATTGTTAAATGTACCGGTTTCTATATTTAGTGTTGCCTTAGCTGCACCTGAAATATAAAGCCCGAAAACATCGCTCTTCAGAGGCCCTTCGCCTGTAACTTTCGAAGCTCCGCTTGCATCAATTTTTGAAAGATTTACGGCGGTTACATAAACGTCCATTTTAGAGGCATTTTTAACATTGTCGCAACTCAAATTCAGCGTCCCGTTAGCAACTTTGGTTGTAATGCGGTCCTGGAGATTTTCGTTAGTTACAACTTTAACGGATTGCTTGTCACCTTGCGAAATATAAAGATTGATGGCACAGCCAACTTTAATGGCGTCAAAAGATGTTACCTGGCGTTCCTGGGTGGTTACGTCACCATTCCCCTTTGTTTGAGCTTTAACACCTGAATAGCTGAGTGTAAGGAGCATCATTCCTGCGAGTGTCAGTTTTAGCGTTTTCATTGAATTGAGATTATGAAGTTTGTTTTTATTGGTTTCCGGATGCAAGACGGAAAAAGTAAGCAGAATGTTACAGGAGGTTAGAAAAAAATAAAGATTTGTATTCTTTCAGGTTTTTATACTAAACAAAAAGAGCCGCCCGAAAGCAGCTCTTTTTTCAATTTATAGATAAATACTGTATTAAACAGTAGCCATATGTGCAATCATGTCAATCAGTTTGCTTGAATAACCCCATTCGTTATCGTACCACGATACGAGTTTTACAAAGTTAGGATTCAGCATGATACTTGCCTCGGCATCGAAAATGGAAGTGCGGGCATCTCCGATGAAATCGCTCGAAACAACAGCTTCTTCGGTATAACCAAGAATTCCTTTCAGTTCGCCTTCAGAAGCAGCTTTCAGAGCAGCTTTGATTGCTTCCATGGTAGTAGCTTTTTCGAGGCGGCAGGTTAAATCAACAACAGATACATCCAGCGTAGGAACGCGGAACGACATACCGGTTAATTTGCCTTTCATAGCAGGGATAACTTTTGCAGTAGCTTTAGCAGCGCCTGTTGATGATGGGATAATATTACCAGCAGCAGCACGGCCTCCACGCCAGTCTTTAGCTGAAGGACCGTCAACTGTTTTCTGTGTAGCTGTGGTTGCATGAACGGTTGTCATCAAACCTTCAACGATACCGAAATTGTCGTTAATAACTTTTACCAGTGGAGCAAGGCAGTTGGTAGTACATGAAGCATTGCTTACAAATTTTTGACCTGCATATTCTTTGTGGTTAACACCATAAACAAACATAGGTGTTTCGTCCTTTGAAGGACCCGACATGATAACGCGTTTTGCGCCGCCATCAAGGTGAGCCTGGCATGTTTCCATTGTCAGGAACAAACCTGTACATTCAGCAACGTAATCAGCACCTACATCTGACCATTTGATTTCGGCAGGGTTTTTACATGCGGTAACGCGGATGGTTTGTCCGTTAACAACCAGGTGGCCGTCTTTTACCTCAACAGTACCTTTGAACTGTCCGTGAACAGTGTCATACTTCAGCATATAAGCCATGTAGTTAGCGTCGATCAGATCGTTGATAGCTACAACATCGATATCGTCGCGAAGAATTGATGCGCGGAAAACAAGGCGGCCGATGCGACCAAAACCATTGATACCTACTTTAATTTTTGTCATAATATATTGATTTTTAAAGATGTGTTCCTTTTTTGAAATGCGATGCAAAAGTAATCATAATACTTTAATGATTTATACAAGAAACACGGAAAGATTTTGAGTTTAACGAGAAGCAAGAGTTGTTGCAGGTGGGATGAGTTGTCAAACAATGGTTGAGGGTTGAGTTTTTTGGAATTTGAGAGGAATTAGCTGTTATTCGATGGTCATTCAGTGGGTGAAGAACGGGTTATTATATCTGAGAGGAATTAGTTGTCATTCGATGGCCATTAAGTAGGTGAAGTTTGGGCTATTAAATCTGAGAGGAATTAGTTGTAATTCGATGGCCTTTCAACATCGGTTTGGCCTTTAGCCTCGGGATTTGGATTTTGGTATTTGGGACTTAAAACTTTGAACCTTCAACTTTTAAACCTTTCCACCTTTGATTTAAAACTTATCTAAATCGAAGTTCAACATATGTTAAAAAATTGTTCCGTTTTTTATACCTTTGCGGCAATGGAAAACATCAGGAACTTTTGTATAATTGCGCATATCGACCACGGCAAAAGCACTTTGGCCGACCGGCTATTAGAAACCACCGGAACCCTTACCGAACGCCAGCTTCAGAACCAGGTGCTCGATGATATGGATATTGAACGCGAACGCGGCATCACCATTAAAAGCCATGCCATCCGAATGGACTATTTGTACAATGGCATTCAATACGAGTTAAACCTTATTGATACTCCTGGACATGTCGATTTTTCGTACGAAGTGTCCCGTGCTATTGCCGCATGCGAAGGGGCTTTGCTGATTATTGATGCAACTCAGGGAATTCAGGCGCAAACCATTTCCAATCTTTACCTGGCATTGGAACATGACCTGGAAATTATCCCGATAATGAATAAAATGGATATGGACTCGGCGATGCCCGAAGAAGTTGAAGACCAGATTATTGAGCTCATCGGTTGTAAACCCACAGATATTATACGCGTCAGTGCCCGTACCGGGATGGGAATACAGGAAATACTGGATGCTATAATCAGCCGGATTCCTGCACCGAAAGGCGATCCTGAAGCACCCCTGCAAGCTCTTATTTTTGATTCTTTATTTAACCCTTTCAGGGGAATTATAGCTTATTTCCGCATTTTCAACGGCCAGATTCGTAAAGGTGACCTTGTGAAATTTGTAAATACCGGCAAAGAATATAAAGCCGAAGAAATAGGTCTTCTCAAATTGCAGCAGAAACCTATGGATATGCTTACTACTGGCGATGTGGGATATATAATATCAGGTATTAAAACGGCTAAAGAAATAAAGGTAGGCGATACGATCACTCATGTGAACCTTCCATGCATTGCTGCGGTTGAAGGATTCGCCAATGTAAAACCTATGGTTTTTGCAGGTCTTTATCCTATTGATCCCGATGATTATGAGGAACTAAGAATTGCTATTGAAAAACTACAGCTTAACGATGCTTCACTGAGTTTTGAACCCGAATCATCCTTAGCGCTTGGCTTTGGTTTCCGATGCGGATTTCTTGGACTTCTGCATATGGAAATTGTACAGGAACGTCTCGATCGCGAATTCAATATGGATGTAATTTCTACGGTTCCTAACGTAATGTATAAGGTAATTACAACCAAAGGCGAAGAAATTGAAGTCCATAATCCTTCGGGTATGCCAGATACTACTTGGGTTGATGATATTTACGAGCCGTTCATCTCTGCACAGGTAATTTCAAAATCGGACTACCAGGGCGCAATTATGAAATTATGCCTGGAAAAACGTGGCACGCTAAAAAATCAGATTTACCTTACACAGAATCGTGTTGAACTTAGTTTTGACCTGCCCTTGGGCGAAATCGTTATCGATTTTTATGACAAACTGAAGAGCATATCAAAAGGTTATGCTTCTTTCGATTATCATATCTCCGATTATCGCAAAGCTGACCTGATAAAACTTGATATTCTGCTAAACGGCGATCCGGTTGATGCTTTGAGTACCTTAATTCACCGCGACAATGCGTATAGCTTTGGTAAACGCATCTGTGAAAAGCTTAAAGAACTTATCCCGAGGCAACAATACGACGTAGCTATACAAGCCGCTATAGGAGCAAAAATTATTTCGCGCGAAACCATTAAAGCACTTCGCAAGGACGTTACTGCCAAATGTTACGGAGGTGATATTTCGCGTAAACGTAAATTGCTGGAAAAACAGAAAAAGGGTAAGAAGAAAATGCGCCAGATCGGTAATATAGAAGTTCCGCAAAGTGCATTCCTGGCGGTATTGAAACTTGATTAATGATCGTTAATTCTATATTAATAAAGCCTCTCAACTTTAGAAAAGTCGGGAGGCTTTTATTTTGATTTGAAGTTCAAATCTGGTCATGAAATCGAATAACGATTCCCTTCTAAAACTTATCAGATACTTCCCGATTGGGATAAAAATTCGCTGATACAATCCGTAATCGGTTCAACTTCAATTAAAAATCCGTCGTGTCCGTACGATGTAGGTATTTCGGAATAGCGTGCTCCGGGAATGCTTTTAGCCAGAAACTGTTGTTCTTCGGGTGGAAAAAGTCTATCTGTGTCCATAGCAATAACAATAGTTTTTGCAATAATGGATTCTAACGCTTTTTCTGTTGAAGCACGTCCACGACCTATATTATGACTATCAAACAAATTCGTCATAGTCATGTAGCTGTATGAATTAAATCGTTTTATAAACTTATTGCCCTGGTGCTGAAGGTATGATGCTGCTTTAAAATTATTGATTTTATCCGGATTTGTTTCCTTCTGTGTACTGTTAATAGCTTCAGAAGTCCGGTAACTGATCAGGGCAATGGCACGAGCTGTTTTCAATCCCTGGTGGCCGCCATCTGGCATATCATTTAAAAATGACGAATCAGCAGTTATAGCCATTCGCTGGGCCTCATTCAACGCAATATTCCATGGTGATGCGAATGCATTTCCCGCAATAACAGCAAGGTTTCTGATTTTATCCGGAAACATAATAGCCCATTCCAAACTTTGGAAAGCGCCTATTGATCCACCTATTGCTAAAAAAACGGATTTTATTCCAAGGTGCTTTCTCAGCATTTCGTGTGCATTTACCAGGTCACGAACAGTAATCCATGGAAAATCCCGAAACCAGGGTTTCCCGGTTTCGGGATTCTCGTCGAGAGGCCCGCTGGTTCCATAACAGGAACCGATTATATTAGCGCATATCACAAAATACTTGTCCGTATCCATCAGCAATCCCGGGCCTATCATGCCAGGCCACCATTCCTTTGCGTCGGCATTAGCAGTAAAAGCATGACAAACCCAAATGACATTATCACAATTTTCATTGAGTTCCCCCCAGCAATTATACTCAATCCGTAACGACTGAAGTTCACCGCCGGTTTCCAGTTTGAATGGTTCCAGATGAAGGTAATAGTGCGAATGGGTCATATTTAAAACTGAAATTTGTTTATTTTATCAAGAGTATCTAAGCCGAAAAAGGCGCAAAGATAGTGCTTGTGAAAATATGTTTAATAGAAATCGGCAAATAGAATGCTTATACGAAAAGCCCTTCAATAGAGAGATATCTCTCCCCGGTATCGTAATTGAATGTGAGGATTTTAGCTCCGGCAGGAATTTCAGCTATTTTTTTTGCAACAGCAGCTAAAGAAGCTCCGGTTGAAATTCCAACAAAAATTCCTTCCTGGGCAGCTATTTTCCGGGCATATTCAAAAGCTTCGTCTTTACTTACGGTGATAACACCATCAATATATTCGCTTTTGTAATTTTGCGGAACAAAACCAGCGCCAATTCCCTGAATTGGGTGCGGGCCAGGTGCGCCACCACTCAGAACCGGTGAAAGTTCAGGCTCAACGGCAAAAACCTTAAGATTTGGAAACTTCGATTTCAGGATTTCTGAAACACCGGAAATATGGCCGCCGGTACCAACACCGGTAATAATATAGTCCAGTCCCTCAGGAAAATCAGCCGCAATTTCGAGTGCTGTGGCCTTTTTATGTGCTTCTATATTGGCCCCGTTGTTGAATTGTTGCGGAATCCATGAATTAGGTGTAGCTTCGGCTAATTCAGTTGCTTTTTCGATGGCACCTTTCATCCCTTTTTCGCGCGGAGTAAGTACAAAATCTGCGCCATACACCGACATTAGTTTGCGCCTTTCAACGCTCATTGATTCAGGCATAACCAGGATGATTTTGTACCCTTTAACGGCGGCAACCAATGCAAGACCGATGCCGGTATTACCTGAAGTAGGCTCAATAATTACACTGTCAGCTTTAAGAACACCGCTTCTTTCTGCATCTTCAATCATTTCTAATGCAATTCTGTCTTTAATGCTTCCACCAGGGTTGGTTTTTTCGAGTTTGATCCACACCTCATGAGATTTCCCAAAAAGTTTGTTGATCTTTACATGTGGAGTGTTCCCAATTGTTTCTAAAATAGTATTTGCTTTCATTGTATTAATTTTTTTGTTATTTGAGAAAATTATAAGTGAAGAAAATCTGAACTGCTTTTAATAAAACATGCTTTTACTTATTAAGTTTACCAGATTTTAGTATAAAAGGTATATATTTTACATCCAACACAATAAGCTAGAACCGACTCCAGTGTAGCAAACAAAACAAGAATTCCGCCTAAAGCATACATAACAACAGGTAATTGCAGGAAAGCTGCTACTGTGAGTAATACTGAGAATATAAATCCTACTTTTGAAGCGAATTTCTTTCCGCCTGCATCAATTAGTTTTTCCTTGATATCAATAATCGTAACGGTTTTTATTCCGAAATAACGGAATAGACTCCACTCTTTTTTATCAAAACTCCGAACATAAAAGTCGTACGCGAGGAAAAGAAAAACTACCGGAGACTGAAAATATACACCTACAGCAGCAGTTATTGCAACAAAACCTGCAACTACTCTAACGGTTGGTTCGTTTATAAGGGTTCCATCAATCGGGCAAATATGAGCCATAACTTTTTAGTTTAAATTCAGGTTGGTTGCAAATATGTTATATTCAATGGGCGTAGGATTCGAAAGATTATCGTTTACCGGGCATCTTTCTTTTACCTGTTTGAAAAGCAAGGTTTTCGTTTCTTCATCAGCATCTGAATCCAGGTCAATATCTACCTTTAAGGAAAGGAAACCGGCCCTGTTGTTGAATGAAGTTCCCAGTAGCCTTGCAGGATCTATATCACCGCTGATTTCTATTTTCAGTGAATTGATCTTAATATCCAGCTCTTTTGCTACCAGGTTTACAACAACATTAAGGCATCCGGCATATCCCGTAAGGATATATTCAACAGGATTTGGTGCATCGTCGTTTCCGCCCAAAGCATGTGGCTCATCAACGGTGATTTTGAAATGGCGTGCGTAGCCTTCATATTTTGTTTGTGTCGCGCTGTTGCCTGTTACGGCAAAATTTAGTGTGCTCATTTTAGTATGTGTTAAAGGTTAGTTTTTTGAATAAAAAGAAATTTGTTTAAAGTGCTGAGTGCTATGTGCTGAGTGCTTAGGGGGTTCTCATGAATAAAATTGTTTTAGTCAAGATTAAATATATTGACCCGCAGTACTGTGCACTAAGCACAACTTTTTTCTGTTCCGTAATCAGGCTATTTAATTTTATCAAAAGCTTGTTGTAAATCAGCTTTAATGTCTTCAACATGCTCAATGCCTACCGACAGACGTAACAAACCAGGTGTAACACCAGCCTGAAGTTGCTCAGCATCGCTGAGTTGCTGATGGGTAGTGGCCGATGGCTGAATAATCAATGTTTTAGCATCACCAACATTTGCCAGGTGGCTGATAAGTTCGAGTGAATCGATGAATTTGCTGGCTTGTTCTTTACTGCCTTTAATTTCAAAACTTAAAACGCCGCCAAATCCATTGCGTAAATATTTCTTTGCCAACCAATTATAAGGTGAAGAAGCAAGTCCGGGATAATTAACCAGTTCAACCTGTGGATGATTCTCCAGCCATGTTGCCACTGCAAGTGCGTTATCAACATGACGCTGAACGCGGAACGATAAAGTTTCA
>CAIWMA010000174.1 GCA_903913645.1 uncultured Bacteroidales bacterium
CATCTTGGCCGTAATGCCGAAGCTTGGGCACAAGCTGGGTTGCTGCACGACCTGGATGTTGAAGTCACCAATGCAGATGCATATATTCATGGCCCTGAGGCAGCAAAATGGCTGGCAGAAATGGGGATAGATACTGATATTGTTGATGCCATAGGTATGCACAATGAAATAGCAAGCGGGAAAGAAAGAACAACTGAGTTTCAGCATGCGTTGGCAGCCGGAGAAACCATTACCGGACTCGTTATGGCTACTGCTTTGGTGTACCCGGATAAGAAAATAGCTTCTGTTAAAACTAAATCTGTTGTAAAACGCATGAAAGAAAAAGCCTTTGCCGCTTCCGTAAAACGTGAGAATATTCTGGAATGCGAAATGATTGGAATTCCGATTGATCAGTTCGCCGCTATAGCTATTGCTGCCATGACGGAAATCGCTGATGTGATCGGCTTATAAATTATTAACGAAGAAAATTTAAAGTCTAAATCCCAAATCTCAAGACCCAAGCGTAAAACAACTATTGAGTGACCATCGAATGACCACCGAATCACTACCGAATGACCACTGAATGACCACAGATTGACAACTATATTTCCTATCACTCCTCCCTAACCCCTAATCCCCAACTCCTAACCCCTTTTTTTATACCTTTGTTCCATCATGATAAAGAAGTTTACGGATAAAATCCCTTCAATATTCAAGAACAAATACCTGCTTACCGGTGTTTCATTCCTGATTTTGATGTTATTCCTCGATCGCAATAACCTGGTTTCACAATATAAAATGAGGAAAGAGTTGATTGGATTAAGGAAAGAGCTGCAATTCTACCGCGATCAGGCCGAGAAAGACAGTATCGAATTAAGCCGTCTTACAGGTGATTCGCTCGAGTTGGAAAAGCTTGGCCGTGAAAAGTATATGATGAAACGTGACAGTGAAGATATTTATATTATTGTCAGGAAGCCTGTTAAGAATAAATAGGGAAATCCGAACTGCAAATTTGTTTTAAGTCTTTAATAAAATCTCCATGAAAATAAATCTTATAAATATAGCTGCATTTCTCCTAATATTAGGTGGATTAAATGTGGAAGCACAGACTCCTGCAGTAAAATTACCAATTGATCCGGAAACAAAACTAATAACATATAAAGAGGTTGTTACCGTTCCCGGAACACCAGCCGAATTGTATAACCGGGCAATAGAATGGATCAATAAACAATATAAGAATCCGGCTGATGCCACCAAAGTCCGGGACCAGGCAAGTGGGATAATTGAAATTGTCCATCGCATCGAACTTACAAAGACGGAACAAGGTTCATCACTTGTGGCGGGAAGAGTTGATTATTCAATGAAACTCGAGCTGAAGGACGGTCGGTACCGGTATTCGATCACGAACTTCAACATGAAAGATATATCGCGTCAGCCATTCGAACGCTACCTGAATAAACAGGATAAATCATATATTCCTGCCTGGGACGACTATCTGAAACAGGTAGATGATTTTACACGCAATCTGATCGAAAGCCTGAAACACGGCATGCAGGCACCAGCTGAGAAGAAACCGGATACCTGGTAAAATATTTTCGAATATTCCGGATTATTTCTTTACCGAAACCCTGTTTAGACCGGCATAGTTTACCTTTTTTACATCACCCAGGTAATCAAGCAATGTTTGAGCCGTTGTGTTGAAATTGGTAGTTCCCGGATCTTTGTGGTTGAACTTATAACTGGCCGAAATATAGCTGTTCAGTCCAACCGTGTAGGATTTATTTGCATCCAACAGGTTACCAGTCATGTCTTTCATTTCCACATCAGTGCATAAACCTTCGGCGTTAACAATAATAGTGTATATCATACCCGATGGTGCCAGGTCAACTGATTTATCTCGGTTGTATGAGTTTATAATAAGCGATTTAACTTCGTCGTAAGTCATTGTGTAAGTTACCACTTGGTTGCCAAACGGATCGAGACGGAAAACATCTTTTAGTAAAATATCGCCTTTGGGTAATTCCGAAATCCGGATTCCTCCTCCATTCTGAAAAGCAAAGTCAACTTTCATGCGGGCTGTAATTGCATCTGTCATCAGGTACCCAAGTTCTTCCTTGCTGCTGAAGTCGGTCTCGGCGAATCCCACCACGCGTTTCATTTCCTCATTACTGTTGTATGCATCAATCATAGCCTGAACTTCGGGATCAGTTTTCTTAATGCTAGCCAAAGGAACCAATTCGTAGCTTCGATCGGTTATCTTGCCTTTTTTAACATGAAGGGTAGTGATACCAACATTCTTTAAGCCCGATCCTGTCTGAACAATCATTACATTGTTAACCATCATTGCTTTAGTCATGGTGGTATGCGAATGACCTCCGATAATTAAATCAAACTGAGGATACGTTTTTGCAAGAACTTCATCATTTTCAACACCTAGATGCGAAAGCGCTATCAGTATGCCATATTTATCTTTTAACCAAAGAAAGTCTTTAACTTTTTCGATTCCGTTTGTAAATTTAAGTCCCTCGAGACGTGATGGATGCGAGTCGGGCAAACCATTTTCCCCTAATTGTAAAATTCCCAGGAAAGGAATTTTTATCTTGCCGGCTTTCAGAATAACATAAGGTTCGTATGGCTTTGCCACTGCTCCTGTAGCATCTACATTACAACTTATAAACGGGAATGTTGCCTGCTGCCGGCGCTTGTTCTGTAGTTCCTGCCCCATATCGTATTCGTGGTTTCCCAATGCTGTAACATCAAAATGTAGCTTGTTCATCAATTCTATCATAGGAAATCCTTTGTCCGGGTACATATCCACAATAGGATTCCCTGTAAAATTGTCGCCTGCAGCAACCAGGAAAACGTATTGGTGTGTCTTGCGTAAACTGTCGGCCAGGTAGGCAAGTTTTCCAAAATTATCAATCTTTGAATGCATATCGTTGGTATGCAGAATTATGATTTCGGTCGATTTCTTATTTTTCTGTGCAACAGCCTGGTTGTTGATTGAAAATAGCGTAAAAACTACTAAAAACAGGATAATTGAATTGAATTTCATAGGAATCTTAGATTTATAAATTTTTCAAAGTTATTTCGTTCAGGATAATCTATTCTGCTCTTTTTAAATAGAACAGTTGCCCTTCATAAACAGGGCCATCAGGCTCAGTTAAATTTCCAAACCTGTCGTAAACACATAGTTTTCCGTTTTTTAGCATCTTATGACTTCGTAATGAATAAGCTAAAACCATCTCGCTGATAGTGGCACCTTTAAAAATAATGATTTCGTTGTTGTTTAGAGTTACTTTCATGTGTGAGACGGAATTATGAGTCGTGATGTAGTTTCGGGTTTGAGTTGCAGTGTATTTAAATCAGCATTTTCGATCAGAACTACGCCTGGACGCTTTCCTTTAACAAAACTTCCCAGCTTTTGTTGCAGGCCTAGAAGTTCAGCTCCATTAAGCGTACTCCAGGTTAGTAACTCAGCAAGCGGTATTTGTGGAAAATGGACTTGAATGGTTTTGATTTCTTCGAGAATGCTGAGTTGATGGTTCGCTGCCAGGCTGTCAGTACCAATGGTGATTTTACAATTATTTTGGCGGAAAAGGTCTATTTCCGGAAGATGTTTTTCTATAAATAGGTTTGCATTCGGGCACAGACACCAGAATACGTTGTCGAAATAGTTCTGCACAAAATCAATATCCTGTTTTTCTGAAACTGTATTGTGAACCAAAAGCATTTTCTGATTCGGCCCGAAATATTCCGTTAAGCTTTCCATCGGGCGTTTCCCGGTTCCCGGATATATTGGCAAATCCGGATTAAACGCTTTTCTTCGTGCTGCAATCGGCCCGCTTCCATCTCTGAAAAACAGATTTTCATCCTTGTTTTCCTGGTGATGGATGCACAGCAGTTTTCCTTTTGCAGCATTGGCTACAAGGTTGAAAAGCGCATCCGAAAGAGAATATGTGGCATGTGGTACTATTGAAACAGAACCGCGGAAAACACGTTCTTGGAATTGCGACTTCAGGTCTACCGCATAATTAAAAATGGAGTATGCAGTGTTTGGATCTGACCCGAAAACTTCAACAAAAGTGTGAAAATAATGCTGGCTTTTACTCTTGTAATCCAAGGTGTGATTGCCATTAGCGATGTCGGCCGTTGCAACAATCCCCGATTGTTCCATCTCATTGGCTATTTTTTCAATCGAATCTATTATGGAAGTTTCAGAAACGGTTTTCCGCAATTTTCCAAGTTGCCAGATAAAATAATCAAGACCTTCGCCTTCTGAAAACAAGCCTTTAGCCCACGAAAGTTCAAGATGGCAATGCGTATTTACAAATCCGGGGCAAAGAATTCCATTATAATGGATGTTCTCGGAATTTGAACCTGTTAGCTCGCTTTTAGCATAAATCCCATCAATTGTGCCATCATTCTCAACAACCAGAACACTGCCGAAGCAAGGTTCTCCTTCTATTGGAATAATACAGTCGGCCGAAAGGTAAAGCATGTGGAAATTAAAATTTGAAGCGCGACAAAGCTATTGATTTTTTCAGAGATAAATATTGAATTTTAGAAATCACTTACCTTAACAAATCCAATTCAATGTATAATCTAACTTTGACTCATACTATGGTGGTTCTAAATAAAACTCAAACCAGGATAAGTGAAGATATGCATATTAGCAATTTAGAATTGTAAACAATCTTTTGTTGAAACTGTTATTTGAGAACATTTAAGTTATACCCCATCTTGGTTTTATTAACTTTGCGCATCAAATACCAATAATGAAAGAATTACATATAACTACAGGTTTTTCGCGCCTGGACAAAGATCAGAAAATAGACCTTGTAGCATCTAAAGTACCTGATCCCGAATTATTCAGCCAAACTTTGCATGCATCGTGGCATCGCGATCCGGCAACTCAGAAGATGATAGACGAATTCAGCGAAAATACTCTGGGGAATTATTTTTTTCCATACGGAGTAGCACCTAATTTCCTGATTAACGGGAAAATGTATATGGTTCCATTGGTTATTGAAGAAAGTTCGGTTGTGGCAGCAGCTTCCGGAGCAGCAAAATTCTGGGCCGAAAGGGGAGGCTTTCACAGCGAAATTATAGGTCTCGAAAAAATAGGGCAGGTCCACTTTACATGGAATGGCGGCCATGAATTGTTAAAAAGCCATTTTCCCGAAATACGGAAGCAGATGCTTGCAAATACAGCTCGTACCACTTCGAATATGATGAAACGTGGCGGCGGAATTCTCGATATTGAACTTGTAAATATGACGGATAAAATCCCTGATTATTACCAGGTAAAAGCAACCTTCGATACTAAGGATTCAATGGGTGCCAATTTTATCAATTCGTGCCTCGAGGAATTTGCCGATACCTTACGCGATTATTCAGCAGGATGTGCTGATTTCTCTGGATTAAGCCTGCAAATTATCATGTCGATACTTTCGAATTATACTCCAAATTGCCTGGTACATACCTGGGTTGAAGCTGAGATTATTGAAGAAGGCCATCATTACGACGATTTATATACTGACAGGGAATTCGTAACCCGGTTCGAAACTGGTGTTCGGATTGCCCAGGTCGACAGGTTTCGTGCAACTACCCATAACAAAGGAATTTACAATGGAATTGATGCAGTAGTACTCGCAACCGGCAATGATTTCAGGGCGGTGGAAGCCTGCGGTCATGCATATGCTTCGCGATACGGGGAATACAGCAGCTTGTCGAAAGTTGAAATCTCTGGAAATACTTTTCGCTTTTCGCTCGAAGTTCCAATGGCCCTTGGCACCGTGGGTGGACTAACTGCCTTGCACCCGCTAGCAAAACTTTCGTTGCAGCTGCTTGGCAATCCTGATGCAGCAGAACTGATGATGATTGCTTCAGCAGCCGGCCTGGCAAATAATTACTCAGCTGTTAAATCACTGGTAACCAAAGGAATTCAAAAAGGACATATGAAGATGCACCTGCTTAATATTCTGAATGTTTATCAGGCAACCGATGATGAGAAGAAGCAAGCCGTTGAATTTTTCAAACACGAAAAAGTCTCGCACAGCGCGGTAAGTGGTTTTCTTGATTCGATCCGTGGCTAGTAAAATGAGGGGCGACAAGTAGAGGGGGAGAACAGGCGAAGGATGATTGAGAGATTAAGTGAAATAAGGACTTTTAGAGAGTTAAACGAATTTGTGCGTTTTAATGTTTGAATTGTAATTCTTGATTTCAGAACCTAAATCTTGAAATTTAACCTGAAACTAAAAACTAAAAAATACTTTGCTTTTCAACTCCTACTATAACGCCAAGCTTTTATTAACCTCCGAATACCTTGTGTTAAGCGGAGCAAAGGCGCTTGCTGTTCCATTAAAATTCGGGCAGCAATTGCGTGTGGAAGGAAATGAACAGGGATATATTTCCTGGCAATCCATAGCGAATGATGGTTCCTCATGGTTCAGCGGTAAATATTCTTTAAAGGATTTAAGTATTATCGAAAGCAGCAATCCGGATATTGCAATTTATCCCCAGCGTTTGTTGGTTGCCGCACAAAAACTTAGTCCTGCTTTTTGTATCTCATCCCAAGGTTGTAAAGTTATTTCCACTTTAAATTATCCGTTACTTTGGGGCCTTGGAAGCAGTTCAACCCTGATTGCAGCAGTTGCTGGTTGGGCTGGAATTGATCCGTTCAAACTTCATTTTGAAGTTTCGAAAGGTTCGGGTTATGATATAGCATGTGCTGTCAGCAATGGTCCGATAGTGTATTCTCTGAATGAAAATGAACCCGTTGTTGAGCTGGTCAGTTTTTTGCCGGCCTTTGCTGATAAAATCTATTTTGTGTACCAGGGAAATAAGCAGGATTCGGCAGAAGGAATTCAAAAATACCGCAACCGGAACTCAAATCCGGGAACAGAAATTATCGAAAAGGCAAATTTGCTAACTTACAGAATGATAGATGCTTCCTCGCTTTCTGAGTTCGAAATGGTGCTTCGTGATCACGAAATACTTATCAGTAATTTGTTGGAGGTACCTTCTCTCAGGCAAACTGTTTTCAGTGATTTACCCGGAGAGGTTAAGTCACTCGGAGCCTGGGGCGGCGATTTTTGTATGCTCACCTGGCGCGATGATCCTGCCACACTTTCGGCATACCTGAAAAGTAAAAACCTCGAAACATGGTTTAATTATAACGATATTGTACTTTAGCATCCAAATATAGTTTTCAGATGACTAACTCTGATTTTCCAGGTTCTGAATTAACTTCTGTTTTAGCAGAGCCTGTCTCAGTTTCATGGCAATCACCAAGTAATATAGCTCTGGTAAAATACTGGGGAAAAACCTGGCGACAACTTCCTGTAAATCCTTCGCTGAGCATGACTCTGTCAAAAGCTTTTACTGAAACTAGGCTAACCGCTTTGCCACGCATAACCGAAGGATCAGTTGAATTGGATTTCTGGTTCGAAGGCAAGCAGAATACTGCATTCGGCGAAAGGATAATAAAGTTTTTGCAATCTGTAACTGATATTTTTCCATGGCTCAGCCAGGTTGCTCTGAAACTGGAAACGCATAATACTTTTCCTCATTCAGCCGGAATTGCTTCATCAGCTTCAGCTTTCAGTGCATTAGCGCTCTGCCTTTGTTCGCTTGATATGGAGCTTAATGGCGTTTTGCTGGATGAAACCGAATTCAGGCAAAAGGCCTCTTATGTTGCCAGGCTTGGTTCCGGAAGTGCATGCAGGTCGCTGTTTCCAGGTTTTACAGTATGGGGTAAAAGCAAGGCATTAGCCGGTTCGTCGGATCTGCTGGCTGTGCTAGTAAGCGAAATCCACCCTGTTTTCACCAAATTAAAGGATACAATTTTAATTGTAACGGATAAAGAAAAACCGGTTTCCAGTTCCGAAGGACACAGCCGGATGATAGGCCATCCATTTGCGGAAGCCAGGATAAAACAGGCAACAAGAAATACTGCTGATTTGCTTGAAGCAATGAAAACCGGTAATAAAAATGATTTTATAAGGATTGTTGAAAATGAAGCCTTTACTTTGCATGCGCTAATGATGACTTCGGATAATGGCTTTATGCTTATGCACCCTGAAACTGTGAGGATTATAAGCCGAATACAGGAAATCAGGAAAGAAACCGGACTCGATATCTGTTTCACCCTGGATGCTGGTCCAAATGTTCATTTACTTTATTTTGAGGATCAGATTGAACAAGTGAACAAATTAATTGTTGAAGATTTATTAAAAAACAATGAACAAAATATGCGTATCGATGATTTTTACGGCAAAGGCCCTGTTAAAATTGGCTAATGCTTTATTGATTGTTTCGCATCAGGTTTTTGTAAAAAAAATATAATGAGTGGTAAAGCAGATATTTTTTACGGTAAAGTATTGTTATTCGGCGAGTACAGCATCCTTTTCAACTCCAAAGGTCTTACGATTCCGTATACACATTTCACGGGTCAGCTGAGTTTTATTAACGACGACAAATACACGGATTTTGATTTTGCAATTCAATCTAACAAACAACTGAGAGATTTTCTTGGTTACATGCTTGAACTTGAAGCGAAGGCCGAAATGCCCTGCAATATGGACTTTAAGTCGCTTTCCCTTGATATTGAAAATGGCTTGTATTTCGAGTCCAATATACCGCAAGGCTACGGCATTGGCAGCTCCGGTGCTTTGGTTGCTTCCATTTACGACAGGTATTGCACAAATAAGATTGATGCTGTTGAATCTATTTCAGGTATGGATATCAGCAAACTACGCGAAATATTCTCAATACTGGAGTCTCTTTTTCATGGCAAGAGTAGCGGTATTGATCCTTTAAACTGCTACCTGCAACATCCTTTACTGATACATTCTCGGGAAGACATTTCAATAACCGGAGTTCCGAGAAGTAAGTTTGAAAGCGAAGGCGTAATTTTTCTTGTCGATACAGGAAAAATAGGGAAAACCGGTCCGCTTGTAAATCATTTCCTTGAGCAGATGCGCTTTAAGGAATATGAAAAGATTTTTAAAACAGACTATATTCCCTGGGTAAATCAATGTATTTCTGACCTTCTGAGTGGCAATATGCGCTCTTTCTTCGAATCTCTTATTAAAGTATCTACATTTCAATTGAAACATTTTACCAATATGATTCCTGAAAATTTTATGCCGGCATGGAAATGGGGTCTGGACTCGGGCAAATTCCAACTTAAGTTGTGTGGCTCAGGCGGAGGTGGATTTTTACTTGGTTTTACAACCGATTACCTTTCGGCAAAAAAATATTTTTCGGAGCAGCACCTTGATCTGATTCCTGTTTACAAGTCAGCATAACTGATTTACTGATTTCAAATCTCAATTTTTCTATTCCAACCAAATGATAAACCCTTACTTTTGTATAGGTTAGTTTCTTATTAATTCTCTTTTTATGCAAAATTCCTTCACACTCTCCGGTCAGATTGTTGATGTTGTAGCCGGTACTATATTCCCCGGAAAAATTGAAGTTAGAGATGGTAAAATCAACTCAATAATACCCTGCGAAGTTGCCGAAAGCCAATTCATTTTGCCTGGCTTAATTGATGCGCATGTTCATATCGAAAGTTCTATGCTGGTGCCTGCTGAATTCGGCCGGCTTGCAGTAGTTCATGGTACAACAGCCACTGTTTCCGATCCACACGAAATTGCAAATGTGCTTGGATTGGAAGGCATTGATTTTATGATAAATAACGGTAAATTCTCTCCTTTTAAATTTCACTTCGGAGCGCCTTCCTGTGTTCCCGCTACGGGTTTCGAATCGTCAGGCGCAGTTATTGATGCCGGCCAGATCGATCAATTACTTAAACGGGATGACATTTATTACCTTTCGGAAATGATGAATTTCCCGGGTGTGATTTATGGTGATGAGGACGTTCATCAGAAACTCGGATTTGCTAAAAAATACAATAAACCTGTCGATGGCCATGCGCCGGGACTGGATAGTGAGAATATAAAAAAATATGCCGGAGCAGGCATCAGTACCGATCACGAATGCACAACTATTGAGGAGGCAATCGATAAGATTCATTCGGGAATGCATATCCTTATCCGTGAAGGAAGTGCTGCACGTAATTTCGATGCGTTGGTTCAATTACTGGCAACACATCCCGAAAAAGTTATGTTTTGCAGCGACGACAAACATCCTGACGACCTGGTTGCCGGGCATATAAATCTACTTGTAAGGCGAGCAATCAAAGCAGGATTTAAACCCATGGATGTTATCAGGGCGTGTACTCTTAACCCGGTAAGGCATTATAAACTTCCTTGCGGACTGTTACAGCCCGGAGATCCTGCAGACTTAGTTATTGTAGATAACCTGGCAGCTTTTAACATTCAAAAAACGTATATCAATGGAGAATTAGTTGCTACTGACGGGAAATCTCTTTTGCCCTCATACGCGTATAAAGCTCCTAACCGCTTTTTTGCACCGGTATTTACTGTCATCGACCTCGAAGTGAAAGCAGCTAAAGGAAAGTTGAAAGTTATACAGGCTTTTGATGGCGATCTCGTTACTGCAAAAATAGTGGTAAATCCTGTTATCTCCGAAGGAAATGTAAGTAGCGATATCGAAAATGATATACTCAAAATCACTGTAATAAATCGTTACAAATCTTCGAAACCGGCAATTGCATTTATCAGGGGATTTGGCCTGCTTCGCGGGGCAATGGCATCTACTGTAGCGCACGACAGTCATAACATTATCTGTATTGGAACAAACGATGCCGATATGGTCTCCGTAATAAACAGCCTGGTAGAGCATAGAGGCGGAATTTCGGTTACCGATGGGCATCACCTTGATATACTTCCTTTGCCTGTAGCTGGCCTGATGGCTAATATCGATGGATATGAAGCGGCTGGTAAATATGAACAGATCAATAAAAAAGCAATTGCCTTGGGCGGACCGTTAAAAGCACCCTTTATGACACTTTCGTTTATGGCACTGCTTGTAATTCCCGAATTGAAATTAAGCGATAAGGGATTGTTCGACGGAATGAAATTCTCCTTTACTGAATTGTTTGAAGATACATCTGCCTGACATATTTCCTTTTTTCGGCTTTCTACACAAGTAAATCTACGAAGAAAACCCCCGAGTTGGCACAATTATGCTGCTTTATATAATTGTAAATATATGATTATCAAATACATGAGATTTATTTGCAAAAACGAATGAATAAAGTTACATATTTACGATCTGGTAATGTATTTATTTATACTTTTGTAAAAAAAACTTACTGAAATGACCGATCATTTGAAACTTGACATTGTAAAACTTGAAGCAGCAGCAAGTAAACTGCGCGCCATGGCTCACCCTATGCGCATCGCAATTATCGAATTGCTGAATAATAACAAGAAACTTAATGTGACTGAAATTTATGAAGCTTTGCATATTGAGCAAGCCGCAGCATCTCATCACCTTAACATTCTGAAAAGCAAAGGTATACTTGCTTCAAAGCGCGATGGCAAACAGATTCACTACTCGCTGAAAAACAGCACACTTCTCGATATCATTACTTGTATCAATAAATGTAACGAAGCTCAGTAATATTGGCTCGTATTTTATTGTAGCTCGTAGCTTTAATAAGCTACATATCCCAATTTTCTTCCAGCTCCCAGTTGCTTTTCACCTCAAATATTTTGGGATGAATGAGTACTCTTTCGGGCTGGATTTTCTTTATAAATTCTCCGGTATCCCACCTGCCATTGCCATTAACATCCATTATGGCTTTGAGTCTGTATTTCCCGGGTGGAAGCAGCCCGAAATCTACCCGCTTTTCGGTAGTAATTATTCGTTGATCTACAATTACTCCTTTTTCTGTCAGAAGCTGTATTATTGCGGGGTAACCAGCATCCGTCCGTGTTACCAGCATGGCAAATTGACCATATTCTTCGGCTGCTTTCATTTGAAATGAAACATGTGTTGAATCACAGGTATCGCGGTAAATGTCAGTGAATGCTCCTTTAGGAATGTACAGGTCGAAAATATCCGTGGAATTCCATTTGTGTGTAACCAGCAGATGCCGGTGAATACTGTCGGTAAATTTCGCTAAAGGAATTACGAAAGTGGTATCTTTTTTTGTTCTGATGGATAGATGTAACGCATTTAGATCAAACTCTTTCACTGGATTGGCAAATGTGAGAATGAGTGGTTTGTTATAACCCAGCATCCCACTTGCTGCCGAATTTGAGTACTTCAGATGATCCACCGTTTCTTTATTCTTCGATTTCCCTGTAGTTTTTAAAGTTGTGGAAATTTTAACCGTATCCATAATTACTCCATGGTCGGTAATTTCAAGATTTAATGTGTCCGGTTTGTTCAGCAGCCATGCACTCAGAGTATCAGCGGTTTGATTCCATTCCTGTATGGCCCAGGGAACTGAATCAGGCATATCTATAACACGGAATGCAGGAGATGAAGTAGCATACCGGAACGCTAATGATAGCTTATTTTTAGCTACTATCATAGTTTTAAGAATTCGTTGGGTCGAATCGGGTTCAGGGAAAATATCGAAAGAAACCAGTTTTTTCTTATCCGATTCAGATAGTTTGGCTGTTGTATCGTTCGGATCAATAGCAGAAGGATAGGGTTTAACGGAATCGCTGCCAAATCCGATCAATTCGGTAGGCAGGTTGTACATATAATCGCTGTTCTTGTCCACCAGGGCCACAGCCCTGTAGCTGCCTAATGCAAGGTTATTCAGCCTGAAATACCCTTTTTCATTTGTACGCGAAACATACGTCGGAAGCATTTTCATTGGTATTGAATCTGCAAAGTCGTTATACAACAGAACAAGTGCTTCTTTTACCGGCAAGCGTGTAAAGGCATCGGATACTATTCCTGAAAGACTTAGTGAATCTATCTCAGGACCGGTTGAAAATGCAAAATTGAAATTCTTGTTGGGGTTATTCTCAGTAATATCCTGAATGGCATCGCCAAAATAGAAATTATAAGTTGTATTGCTCCGTAGCGAGTCTTCCAGTTTAATTACAACGTCATGCCCTTTTAATTTAATGTCCGGTATCTTGCTTAAAGGAGGTGAAATAAGCATGAATTTTTCAGGCGTTTTTAAAGCAACATATTCATCGAAAGTGAGGACCAGCTTATGCCCAATAAAATTTGTAGAGAAATTTTTGGGTTCGGAATTTACCATTTTCGGTGGCGTTATATCTTTCGGACCTCCTGTTGGTGTAACAATGGTAGCACAGGCAATAACAAAAAGTGTTATTGCTAATGGTATCAATAACTTCAAAATTCGGTGGAAATATCTTTGCAGGCCGGAAGGCATATATACAGGTTGTTGGTTTTGCAAAGATCGGAAAAATTCGGCGAGTAACAGTGAACTTCTTTATTCAGAAGGCAGATTGAAGAAAACGTACTATCCGTTTACCTTAATAAAGGCCAATGCTATAATGAAAAAATGACTATAACTTGACAAAACGTGTTTATTGAGTTAACTTTGATGGTACGTGTCTGCTTGCAGCATTCTGTTTTCTAGCTGCTTCAAAATTCCTAATCCCGGATTACTACTATTTTTCTATTGTAATTATTCAATTTTCAGGATCTTGAGATGAAGAAATGGGTAACTTCATTAGTTAACATGGTTTTGTTTGTAGGCTGTACCTCTGACAGAAATGCGAAAGCGCCGGAGTTGCCTTATGATCGGGCACGCTTGCTTATCATAACAGCCGATGATTTTGGTGCTTCAAATAATATAAATGAAGGCATAAAGCTTGCTGCTGATAAAAATACCATTACTGCAATATCTGCATTGACGAATTTCAGCGAGTCTTTGCCTGAGCTAAAAGAAATATCTGAAGGTCATCCTGAAATAGGAATTGGTGTTCATCTTAATATTACTACTGGCAAACCGGTCCTTCCTGCTGCCTTTGTTCCTTCACTTGTTAATGCTGAGGGTAATTTTTACACAGTTGATGAATTGTTGCCTATCCTAGGCAATATATCACTTACCGAACTGAGAAATGAACTCAGGGAACAGGTATTGGCACTTAAAAACAGGAATATCAAGATTGATCATCTGTCGGATCAAAACGGGATATTATCTTTTTATACTCCGTTTTTTGAGGTCGTTACTGCTCTGGCCCTGGAATTTTCGACACCTGTACGAACTCCCGCGATTGCCGGAATGATCTATCCTGACTTGTTTCCAAATTCCAGGATGAGAGAATATGGACGCCAGAAAGCCACAAAACTGGCTTTTCATGAGCCTTTAAAAGCTGCCAGCCTTCTAAAATATACCCATATGCAGGAAATTGAAAAAAAAATTCAGAAACTTGACAAACTTAGCGTTACACACCCTGATCTTTTGATTGAATATTTCTGGGGAAATCCAACAATTTCAAATTATAAATACATTCTCGAACATCTTCCGGAAGGTTGTTCGGAGCTTATTTTGCACCTTGGAACCGATACACGCCAGGTAAATTATCCCAGTGGCTTGGACCTGGATTATTTCTCTAAGCGGGAACAGGAATTAAAAACTGTTACCGGCGATCACCTGCATGAATACTATAAACACTTGAATATTAAAACTATAGGCTATTCCGATATACGATCAAGTAATGTGAGCCGAAAATCCGGATCAAAGAATATTGAACTTCAAAGCAATTTTGTAAGTCATTAACTCAGCCTGATAATTGATTATTAAATTACCAGATACATCCATTATTGTATTCCTGTTTTGATGATCAGAATACTATTTAAAATTTCTAAATCTATTCGTTTTTTAAGTTTCACTTGTATGGAAGCAGTGTGAAAAAGAAATTTAGAAACTTTCTAAGTTGTTAAAATAAATTAGTAATTAAGTATGACAATACATAATTAAAAATATTATAAATAATTGAAAATAAAAAAATATAAATAAACCTC
>CAIWMA010000175.1 GCA_903913645.1 uncultured Bacteroidales bacterium
CAGCAGGCATTAGATGCAATCAGACCTTTAACCGAACATTTACAAATACTGGGAGAATATCAAAATGGACAACGGCCACCTGAAAATAAAACCATCGAAGAGAACTGAGCTGGTACAGGAATATTATTTTTCGCACAAACTGAGGCAGATTGCTGAGATGCGGGAAGCCGGACTGGATATTATAAATCTTGGAATCGGAAGTCCTGACCTACCACCAACTCCTGCAGTAATTGAGAAACTAAGCGAAGCAGCTAAATTGCCAAATGTACATGGTTACCAGAGTTACAATGGCATACCAGCGTTACGTAACGCTTTTGCGGATTGGTATCAGAAGTATTTCCATGTTACTTTGAATGCGAACACCGAAATACTTCCACTGATTGGTTCAAAGGAAGGTATTATGCATATCAGCATGGCCTTCGTAAATGAAGGAGATGAAGTGCTGGTTCCGAATCCTGGCTATCCAACTTATACATCCGTGTCTAAATTAACTGGTGGGAATGTCCGTTTTTATAACCTGAACGAGAAACAAAATTGGTATCCTGATCTGCAGGAACTGGAGAACAGCGATCTGAGCAAGGTTAAAATTATGTGGGTTAACTATCCGCACATGCCAACCGGTACAAAAGGCAGCAAGAAACTATTCGAAGACCTGGTTGCTTTCGCTCACAAGAACAGTATTTTATTGGTTAACGACAATCCATACAGCTTCATTTTAAATGATGAACATTTGAGTTTATTGTCGGTGGATGGAGCAAAAGATGTGGCGCTGGAACTGAATTCCATGAGCAAATCGCATAATATGGCCGGCTGGCGAATTGGGATGGTAGCCGGACATGCAGAATACATTCAGAGCATTGTTAAAGTGAAAAGCAATATGGATTCGGGTATGTTTCAACCTATGCAACTGGCAGCGGTGGAAGCACTTAAAAGTAATGACGATTGGTACGTTGAAAACAACAAAACCTATGGCACCCGGCGTAAGCTGGTTGAAGAAATCATGCACAAGTTGAAATGCACTTTCGATGCTTCACAATCAGGGCTATTTGTGTGGGGAAAAATTCCCTCCAACTATACAAGCGGAGAAGAACTCACAGAAGAAATTCTTCACAAAGCACATGTCTTTATCACACCAGGAATGGTTTTTGGCGACCAGGGAAATGAATATATCCGCATTTCACTATGTGCAAACGAACAAATGCTGAACAAAGCGCTTGAAAGGCTGTCGGGGAGGTTTGATGTTTGATGTACGATTTACGAAAAACGAAAAACGAATAAGAAAGGAAACAACACAATGAAAGTTTGTATCATCGGTATTGGATTAATCGGCGGATCGCTGGCCATAGACCTTAAACGACGTGGTTATGCAAGCTCAGTAATAGGTGTGGACAATAATAAACACCACCAAAACATAGCCTTACATAGTGGCCTGGTTGATAAAATTGATACGCTGCAAAACGCTGTTAAAAAGTCGGACCTCATTATTTTAAGCACACCTGTAAATACAAACAGGTTTTTATTGCCGGAAATACTCGATCTGGTTGGGGGAACCGAAAAGGTAGTTATTGACATGGGGTCAACCAAGGCAGGCATTGCCGAAGCAGTGCTTAATCACCCAAACCGCGGCCGATATGTGGCATCACATCCAATGGCAGGTACCGAATTTTCCGGGCCAATGGCAGCAATCGGTAAACTATTTGACTACAAGCATGTTATTATCTGTGACAAGGAACTTTCGGATGAAGATGCGCTGAGAAGGGTCATTGATATGTACAATTTGCTGAATATGCGAATCTCATACATGAAAGCCATTGATCATGATATTCACGTGGCTTATGTTTCACATATTTCGCATATCACTTCATTTTCGCTGGCGCTTTGTGTTTTGGATAAAGAAAAAGACGAGGAAAATATCCTGAAACTGGCTGCCGGTGGTTTTGAGTCTACAGTCCGTTTAGCTAAGAGTAATGCGGAAACCTGGGCGCCTATCTTCCTCCAGAATTCCGAATACATCATTGAGGTATTGGATAATTATGTCGAAAAGATGAACCTCTTCAAAAAATATATCCTTGAAAAAAATACGGAAGGACTTACGGAATTGATGAATGAAGCAAATAAAATAAGGAAAATATTAAATTAGGGACTAGGATTTAGGGGTTAGGATTTAGGGAATGTGGCTTTGAACTTTGGAATTAATCCATGAAACTTGAAACTCTGAAACTTGAAACCCTGAAACTCTTAATCTTGAAACTCTTAAACTTGGAACTCTGCCTATCAACCATTAACTTTTAACTAATAACTTTTAACCATCAAATCACCATGGAAACAAAACTTCAAATTGAACCTTTAGAAAACTGGAGCATATACAAAGGCAGGCCATTACTGATTTCTGGACCATGCAGTGCCGAAACCGAAGAGCAGGTAATGGAAACAGCCCGCCAGCTGGCTGCTTTGAAAAAAGTAGATGTATACAGAGCCGGCATCTGGAAACCGCGTACAAGGCCGAATGCATTTGAAGGTGTTGGCACAGAAGGTCTTAAATGGCTGAAACGGGTGAAAGAAGAAACCGGACTGGCTACAGGTACCGAAGTTGCTACACAAACCCATGTGTACGAAGCGTTGAAATTTGGCGTAGATGTGTTATGGATAGGCGCCCGAACTTCAGCTAATCCTTTTGCCATGCAGGAAATTGCTGATACACTGAAAGGTGTGGATGTTATGGTTTTTGTAAAAAATCCTATTAATCCCGACCTGGATCTCTGGATCGGTGCTATCGAACGTTTGTATGCTGCAGGCATCAGGAGAATCGGGGCCATACACCGCGGGTTCTCGGCTTATGAAAAAACAGCGTACCGCAATCAGCCCAAATGGCAGATACCTATTGATCTTCGCATGCGTATGCCGGGTTTACCTTTGATTTGCGATCCAAGTCATATCGGGGGTGCACGGAAATACCTTCTTGAGATTGCACAGGAAGCCATGGACCTGAATTACGACGGGCTTATGCTCGAATCGCATATTGATCCCGACAATGCGTGGAGCGACAAAAGCCAGCAGGTTACGCCCGACGCCCTTCTGGAATTACTCGGCAAACTGGTTCTACGCCAGGCGGTTTCGAGCGACAGCAAATTCCTGGATATGCTAGGGTTACTCCGTAGCCAGATCGACCGTTTCGACGAACAATTGCTTGATCTGCTGGAACAACGTATGGTTGTAGCCGAAACTATTGGTAAATATAAAAAAGACAACAACATTACAATATTACAAAATCAGCGCTGGGAGGAAATCATCAGGAAAGTTGAAGCTAAAGGCCAAAGCAAAGGCCTGAGTTCCGAATTTATCGAGCAGATGTTTAAAGCCATTCACCAGGAATCCATTAATCACCAGATGAAGATTATGAACGTAGTAAGCTAAAACATCAGAAACAACAACTGTTTATATTGGTCCGGGCACTTTTGTAGTGCCCGGACTTTTTGTTTCCAGGCAAAATGTACTCTTTTAAAATGACACTTTCGTGCTATTGCATAAAGGCAACTGATAAGCTTAATTTTGAAAATGTTAATTAACTGAGAATTAATTAAACCTTAAAGCTATGAAAAAACTGTATCTTTTTTACCTATCGGTAATTATAGGAGCCGGGCTTGCTTTGGCAAGCGGATGCTGTACACCTAATGCAACTATTGGAAGCCAGGCTGTTGCTTTACGTCCCCAGGAAACAGGGATGTGGTGCTGGGCAGCCAGTGGCGAAATGTGTATGGAGTTTCTTGGCACAAATGTAACTCAATGCGATGAAGCCAATAAACGTTTCGGAAGAACCGATTGTTGCAATAGCCCCGTCCCTAATGCATGTGTTAACGGTGGTTGGCCCGAATTCGACAAGTACGGATTTACGGCTACATTAACATCGGATGCCGCACTGAGCTGGGAAGATCTGAAAAAACAAATATATTGTACAAAAAAGCCATTCGCATTTTCGTGGCATTGGACTGGTGGTGGCGGACATATGATGGTAGTAACCGGTTATGCTGTAATCAATAACGTGAACTATGTAAGTATAAATGATCCGTGGGCACCAAATGTAGGGAACCAGCGCTTTATCACATATACTGAATACGTAAGTGGTTCGGATCATACACATTGGAATGATTATTATAACATAACCAAAAAATAAGGAGGAACCGGAAAATGAAAAAGACTATTTTCATCATACTAATTACACTGGCTTTAACAGCAGGCTTGGAAGCCCAAAACAGAATGGACCAGGCAAAGCAGGAAACAAGTACATTCCTAAAATCCCTTTCAGCAACCGTGAATGCTAACAACTATAAAATGTTCGGGTTAAAATCGCCTGAAGAAGTTGGCCAGCTGGAAGCCGGCCAGGCATTTGTTTCCAGTATAATCCCGCTCGACCGACTGAAAAAATACGAAGGTGGTGATGTTAAATCGCTTATAACCAATGTGAACAGAGCTTCGTGTACAGTAATAAACCGGCAAACACAACAAACCGTAGGGATTGTAGATCTGGAACTGGAAAAAGAACGATATGTTGTTAAAGGGTTCGCGAGCACTGATTTAGCTTCAGCGCTGGGACGAATAAATAAGGATTTGTACAAACAGAACTTTTCGGTGGTACGAATTCCTGCTTTAAATACCTATTTCGGATCTTTTACGGATGCTACAGATAATAAAATAAAATTTGTCAGTCTACAAAATAGTTCATATCTGGGTACCGAAATTGGCGATATCCGTCCGGCAGAGGACTTTCTGAAACGCCTTGTCCCAATGGCAAATGATTATAACGGGCTACCCTGGTAATGGAGTGAACTGAAAAGTAATAAATATTAAAGCATGTGACTTCTGATGCATAAATGGATCAGTTCAGTTATGTTGTGGGTGAAGGTTTTCTCCATACAATTGCGCTTGTGATTTTTCACTGTATGAATGCTCAGGTTAAGCCGTTCGGCGATCATCTTACTGCTGAGTCCTTCGAGGCAAAGCTTTATGATTTCTAATTCTCGCTGCGATAACTGTATATTGCCGCTATTGCTATATACTTTGGTGCAAACTTTTTGATACCCCTGATCGGATGAATACCTGAAAATTGAAAGTATCATAGTTTCATCTGTTTTAAAATCGCCGATTTCAGTAAATACCCTCAGGTTAAGTACCGGAAGACCTATATCTTCAGAAATAGATAAAGTTCCTTCCTGCAGAAATTGAGAAATACTTCCATCCTTGCGGATATAGCGATGATTGAAGGAAAACCGGTAATCACCGAGTTCTTCAACTGGAATGGTTTCCATAAATTTCAGAATATCAGGGAAAATTCTCTCGCTTAGGCACGCTTTATCATCCGGATGAAAATGCATTGCCTGAAAATCAAAAATTTCATCAAGCGATTCCTTCTTGAAACAGCTTTTATGTTCAACACATTGCTCATGAAAACAAACAAACTGCCTTCCTGAGCGATCAACCAGGCAAGCACTGTATGGAAGTTCCCTGCTGTTGCCTTCAGGAAATTTCAGTCCTACCGGTTTTTTGTAATGGAATATTTTTTTGTTTTCTGCATCAGCCGTTGAATCGACTGCCGAAACTCCGAAATAGTTATAAGCTTCATCTTCTCTCTTCATGATTGAATACTTTAATTGACTTTGATTAAACATCAAATAATTTCAATGAAAACACCTGAAAGCTCACAACAACCTACCGAAAAATAAAAATTCTTTTCTATGCAGCTAAAGGTTTAAAAGCTGGTATTCCTTTGATTTGAATCTCAATAAAGCTTACGAGTATAAGCCAGTCAGATTTGACGACTTGATTAAACTTGATAACATCATGTGATGTAAGAATAGATTTTAAACAAAAACAATGTATAAAAGTTCACTATTTTAAAAAACGGTTTCTTTAAAAATGACTCGTTCGTGCTATTGTGGAATAGAAATCATAACAATAATTTTGAATTATTCTAAATAATTCTATTTAGGAGTGCCCTAACCGTTTTATTATCAGGAGGATATTTGGAGTTACAAGCGTAATATTATATATAAACATTTTGAAGCTACTATTATGAAAGACCCGAAACACAAACAAATAAAATTAATTTGTATACTATTTTTATCTCTCTGGTTTACAGTACTATATGCACAGGAAGCAATACCTGCCGCAGGTGGTAATGCCACGGGCAGCGGGGGCTCGATGAGTTACTCGGTAGGGCAGGATGTTTACACCACAAACACGGGCTCAAATGGCTCTGTAGCACAAGGCATTCAACAACCTTATGAGATTTTTGTAGTTACCGGACTGGAAGAAGCTATTGGAATTAAGCTCAATCTCTCGGCCTATCCAAATCCGGCAACAGATTTCCTAACCTTAAAAGTTGATGTTTCGACTCAACTCAATTTCCATAGTATGTCGTATCAGCTTTTCGACCTGAGCGGCTC
>CAIWMA010000176.1 GCA_903913645.1 uncultured Bacteroidales bacterium
AGGGCTCGGAGTTTTGTTCGGCAGTTGAAATGATGTATTCTTTCGAAAGCATGCTGCCTGTAACCGGCGATCTGTTTTATGCCGATTACCTGGAAAAACTTGCCTACAATGTGTTGCCAACACAGGCCGACGATAAATTCCTCCGGAAGCAGTATTACCAGCAGGTAAACCAGGTGCTTGCCACAGCCGACTATCGCCATTTTGACTGCAATTACCAGACCGGAAATGTTTTCGGCACTACAACCGGATACCCATGCTGCCTTACCAATATGCACCAGGGCTGGCCTAAATTTATTCAAAATCTCTGGTACGCAACTTCCGACAAAGGTCTGGCTGCGTTAGTTTATGGTCCTTCAAGTGTGAAAGCAAAAGTTGGTGACGGTGTGGAGGTGGAGTTTTTCGAAAAAACAGATTATCCGTTTTCGGATAAAATCGAATTCACCTGCAAAATCAAAAAGCCGGCTAAATTCCCCTTGCATCTTCGCATTCCATCGTGGTGTACCGAAGCCCGGATAAGCAGCATAACAGGAATACTCCAAAAAGTTAAAGGTGGCGAAGTTGCAGTTATCGATCGTGAATGGAAAGACGGAGATGTAATTGTCCTTGTACTTCCGATGCAGATAAAGCTTTCGCGCTGGTTCGAAAATTCGCTGGGAGTTGAACGCGGCCCGTTGGTTTACGCACTGAAAGTTGAAGAAGCCTGGAAAGAGCGCAAAACATCCGACAGTAACGATACTTTCTGGGAAGTGACTCCAACATCGCCATGGAATTATGGAATTCCTGAAGTTGTAATTGATAGCATTGATTTTTCAGTTAAGGTAAATCCCAAAGTTGATCTGATGCCATGGAACCTGAACAATGCTCCGATCCGGATTACAACCAAAGGAAAGAAAATACCGTACTGGAGTTTATATGAAAATTCAGCTGGAAAAATCCCGAATTCATCAGAATCGAACCGTGACTGGGACACACCGGCAGAAGATATAATTCTTATTCCATACGGGTGCACAACCATGCGGATTGCAGAGTTTCCGATTATTAACAGACATTAACCCAAATAAATTTTTAGAGGTCATCATTTAGATTCATATCTTTGAGTCGTTGTAAATAAAGAGAACTATGGAAATATTCAGGGGTCAAAACCTTATAGAGTTTGCTGAACGCTTCAAAACAGATGATGACTGTAAGAAATATTTGTCAGCAATTAAATGGGAAGACGGTTTCACATGCCGGAAGTGTGGTCACACCAAGTATCAAGAGCGAAAAAACTATTCACGAACATGTAATCTTTGTAGTGATACCGAATCACCAATGGCAAACACTCTTTTCCATAAAGTTAAGTTTGGAATGCGTAAAGCATTCTTTATGTGTTTTGAGATGGCAACAACAACTAAAAGTTTATCTGCTTCACAAATGAGCGTAAGATTTGGAGTCAGGGAGAACACTGCAAGACTATTCATGCATAAGGTTAGAGAAGCAATGAAATCTAGTGAAAATTACCCAATGGATGGGAATGTTCACATAGATGAGTTTGTTGTTGGTGGCAAAGAGGAAGATAAGCCAGGTCGAAGCTATGACAGCAAAAAGAAGAAATCCATTTGTGCTGTTGAGTTAACTGAAGCTGGGAAAGTTAAAAGGTTCTATGCCTTAAAAATCAAGGATTTCTCCTCAAAATCGTTAAGAACGATATTTGATAAACACGTAAGTACACAAGCATCTGTAACGACTGATGAATGGAAGGGGTATAGACCAATCATGAAAGATTACAGTATTGATCAAATCCCCAGTAAGAATGGAGGCAATTTTAAGGCATTACACACGATGATCCATCAAGTCAAATCATGGCTGAGAACTACTTATTCTTGGGTTAGCGAAAAAAATATTGAACGATACTTCAATGAGTTTTGTTATCGGATTAACCGTTCTCAAATGAAAGAAACCATTTTCAATAATTTAATCAGAAGAATGGTTGTTGCGGATAACGTTACACATCAGCAAATAATATGTAGCTAAATAGTGACCTCAATAAATTTTATTTAATGAAAAGAATTCTAATAACAAGCATTTCACTTTTGCTCTTTACAATTATGACGAATGCCCAATCTTATGTGCCTGAAATAAAAAATTCCAAAGTCACA
>CAIWMA010000177.1 GCA_903913645.1 uncultured Bacteroidales bacterium
CTTTTCTGGGTATTTTCATGCAGAACCCTTCCTGGAAATTTGATTCCGAACATGTTACTGTAATCAATGCTGCATGCATTATATTGCTGCAGTTGGCTGTTTCGAAAATTGTAAGGAAAATCCCTGCTTTGCCAACCATGATAGCAGGTATTGCCATGGGAACAATAGGTATGGCAATACTTTCCATTTCCACTTATGCCTGGGTTTTCATTGCAGGTATTGTAATCTTCTCTATAGGCGAAATGACCGCACATCCTAAATTTATCTCTTACGTTGGATTGATTGCACCTGCTGATAAAAAAGCCTTATACCAGGGCTATGCCTTCCTGTACGGTGTAATTGGCAGCGGAATAGGCGGAATTCTCGGAGCCACACTTTACGTGCATTTTGTTGACAAGCTTCATCAGCCGGGTGTGTTGTGGTTTATTTTCAGCCTAATTGGAGTTGCGACAATTATAGGGCTGCTGCTGTATAATCGGTTTATATTGCCGAGGGAAAAGTGAGGGGCAACTGAGAGACTGAGAGACTGGGTGACTGGGTGACTGGGTGACTGGGTGACTGAGGGACGTAAAGACCTAGGGAAATGTCTCAGTACCTGAATTTAAACTCACTCCCTAAGCTCTGCAAGAATTGAATGACCATCGAAGGACTAACAAATGACAATAATTCCCTAATCCTCCAACCCCTGACCATACAGCAATTGAATGACCATCGAATGACCATCGAATGACTATATTTCTCTATCCCCCCAACCCCTAAAGCCTTAAAAATGGAATTTGAACTAATCGATCACGAATATATCCAATTGAACCAGTTGCTGAAATTATTAGGACTTGCAGATACCGGTGGCGAAGCCAATCAACGGATTGTGGATGGCGAAGTAAAGGTTAATAATGAGGTTGAATACCAGAAGCGGAAAAAGTTGCGGCAGGGTGATACAATTTTGTTTAACAGGAAACTGATTAAAATAACATAAAAATCATTTTCATCATGAAACAATGGTACGAATCGTTGTTCGAAAACTATGGTTTAAAATACGACAACGAAATCTTTGCGCAGGGAACCCTTGTGGAATGCGATTTTATAGAAAGTGAAATTGCATCAGAAAAAACACTCAAAATCCTGGATATCGGCTGCGGCACCGGCAGGCATTCTATTGAATTAACTATACGTGGTTACAAGGTAACCGGAATTGATCTTTCTGATTCACAATTACAAAGAGCTAGGGAAAAAGCTGCTGAACAGAAACTGAAGATTCATTTTCTGAATTAAGATGCCAGGCAGCTATCTTTCAATAACGAATTTGATCTGGCAATCATGCTTTGTGAGGGCGCTTTCCCGCTAATGGAAACGGATGAAATGAATTTTCAGATTCTTCAAAATGCAACCAAAGCACTTAAGGCGGAAGGTAAGTTGATTTTTACAACACTCAATAGGTTATTCCCTCTTTTTCATTCTGTTAAGGAGTTTATTCAATCAAAAGCAGAAGAAGGAAACGCTGTTTCAATCGAAAATTCTATCGATCTCATGACTTTCCGCGATCAAAATACGTCCGTTTTTGAGGACGATAATGGGAATCAGAAAGAATTGCAATGCAACGAAAGATATTATGTGCCTTCGGGAATTACCTGGTTATTAAAATCGTTGAATTTTAAATCTATTGACATATTTGGAGCAACTCTCGGCGCATTCAGCAGAGAAGATGAGTTAACCTCTGAAGATTTTGAAATGCTCGTGATTGCTGTAAAAGAATAGGATTAAATCAAATCGAGTTTTTTGCCAACTCTGCATTTCGCCAGCCAATCATTCCTGAAATAAAAATCCTCGCCACTTCTCAATAGCAGGGAAATCTTGTTAAATAAACTTTCGTCTTTTTCCTAACAGTCTAAAATCTAACAACCTCAGCCTCAGCTCCTAACACCCCACCAATTCCCCTTTCAGCTGATATACCTTATATTCTTGCTTAATGGTATCCATAAGCTCTTTTACTGGGATAATTTTATTTGTACGCCATACATTGCTTCCAGCGAAAGCGTAACCTCTCCTGAAGTTACCCCTTAATGCCGAAGTAAGAGATGCAATAATGCAATAAGGAGCCGTGCTGATATCGCAAGTGCGTATACAATTTACAGGGCACGTCTTTGGTTGGCGTTTCCCAGCCATAACCTCATCTAGAAATGGCGATTTTATAGCGCGTCCAGGCATTCCGACAGGACTTTTAATAATAGTTACATCTTCTTTGGTGGCATCCAGGTATGCCTGTTTAAACTCTAACGACGCATCGCATTCATCGGTGGTTACAAATCGTGTACCCATCTGAACGCCGGAAGCACCTAATTCTAATATCTTAACAATATCTGAACCGGAATAGATTCCGCCTGCAGCAATTACAGGGATTTCTTTTCCATTCAGCAATCCGATTGGATTTACAACCGAAACTACTTCAGGAATTAATTTTTCAATTGAATAATTTTCATCGAAAATCTGTTCGGGTTTAAAGCCAAGGTGTCCACCAGCTTTTGGCCCTTCAACAATTACAGCATCAGGCAGATAATTGTAATTTGCCAGCCATTTGTTACAGATCAGAGCAGCAGCCCTGGCTGATGAAACGATAGGAACAAGACGGGTCTTGCAACCTGGTGTCAGGAACTTAGGCAGGTCAAGTGGAAGCCCGGCTCCCGAAATAACAATATCTATTCTTTCTTCAATGGAAGTGCGCACAAGGTCCTCGTAATTGGTAAGAGCAACCATGATATTAACGCCTATTATGCCATTCGTTTTTTGCCTGGCTTTCCGTATCTCTTCCTTCAAACCGAATATACAGTTTGCAAGATAATCGTTAGAATTACTTTTATAAAGCATCCCCAGGCCGGCTGCGGATATAACGCCAATGCCACCTTCTTCAGCTACTGCAGATGCAAGTCCGGAAAGCGAAATTCCAACTCCCATTCCTCCCTGGATGATGGGTACGGGTATTATCAATCCACCAATATTCATTTCTTTCATCTTTTTCATCTGCTGTAAAATTTGGGATTTGTAAAAGTGCTTTTAAGGGAAAGGAGATAATCTCTTGTTTTTGGAGAGTAGAGACTGTTGCCTTAACTTTTACTGAAACAAAATTACAGCTGAAATGAATGGTATTCTGAAAAATGGGCTGCACTGCCAAAAATGGGCGGAAATGTCGTGTTCCGGGACGAATTGATGTATATTGAGGGCTGAAATGCAGATGATTTCTTGTTTTAAACCGAAATTCGCTGATATTTAAGCAGCAGAATGGATGAAATGACCAAATAAATTGCCGGTTTAAAGCCTCTATTTTGAAGAAATGAGCTTCCTGAATTTGGTTACATTCTGCCTTGCAATCGGAATGCGAAAATCGAGCCCGTTGGCTTCGAGTGTATAATTTGGCGAGATTCCGGTTAACCTCGAAACCTGGTTTATATTAACAATGCAGCAACGGTGACATTTTTTTATGTTGTGAAAACCTGAAAGCTGCGATTCCACTTTACTCAAAGTCTGCCTGATCATCTGTTTGCGGACTACAGCACTTTCGCGATAGAAAATCTCAATATAATTACTGGCAGACTGGATAAGAATTATGTTTTTCAGATCTTGTTCAAAAACTTCTTTGCCATTGTCAGATTCAATCCTGATTTGCTCACTAGCTGGAATGGTGTGAATACCTTTTCTCTCTTCGGCAAGCCAATGCCGTCCACTGTCAATAACTTGAGCTACTTTCGATTTGAGTGAATTATTATAATTTGACAGGTTGAAAAGTACCAGGGGTAGTAAAGCTAATGCTGCCGAACGGAAGAAAGTAAGTGACTCCATACCTGATATCCTGAAAACCTTAGCAGTTAGAGTAAATCCCAGTACAAGAATGGCAAACATCCAAATATTCCAAATCATTTCTTTCCGAACCGTCCATCGTTCTGTTTCGAATATTTTCGGGAATAAACCTGGGAGGAAAAGCGTGTTAAAAAAGAAGTTGGCAGCGCTCACCAATCCAATGATGAGAACAAAATAACCATCTTTTGGCGAAGCCAGGAAATTTATGCCAAATGGCTGAAAATAAAGAGTTATAAGCATAAATCCCATACATACAAATGCAATTGTACGTAGGTTATGCTTAAAGTTATTATTGAAAGGATAGGGTTGATTCAGATTTTCAAACATCGCCGCTGTTTTCGAAAGCAAAGGTACAATTAATATACACACTTTTAAGTTTGTAGCCAACGAAAGTAGTACTGAAAATTC
>CAIWMA010000178.1 GCA_903913645.1 uncultured Bacteroidales bacterium
CCAACGAACAAATTATCAGGCAGAAGATTACAACTTTATGGGAAGGTGTTGAATGGAGCTGGTTTCGTAAAGATAACGGAAATTATATTTATTGGCATTGGTCGCCTAACTATGCCTGGGCCATGAACTTCCCGTTAATTGGCTGGATGGAAACATCAATAGTGTATATGCTTGCAATTGCCTCTCCAACTTATCCCGTTCCTGCAAGTTTATGGAAATCAGGCTGGGCCAGCGCTTCCAATTATAGAAATGGAAAATCATTTTATGGCATAAAACTCGATGTAGGCTGGGATTATGGCGGACCACTTTTCTTCACCCAATACTCATTCCTCGGATTTGATCCTCGCAACAAGAAGGATGCGTTCACTAATTACTTTAACAATAACCGTAACACAGTCCTTATCGACAGGCAGTATTGCATCACAAATCCAATGCAAAATACCGGTTATAGTTCTATCTGCTGGGGACTGACAGCCAGTGATGATCCCAACGGCTACCTTGCCCACGAGCCAACTAATGCCAGGGACAACGGCACTATTTCACCAACAGCCGCATTGGCATCAATGCCTTATACTCCGGAATATTCGATTGAAGCACTCAAACATTTTTATCGCGACCTTGGTGGCCAGCTATGGGGGAATTTTGGATTTTATGATGCATTCAACCAATTACAGAACTGGGTTGCCAGTTCATATCTCGCTATAGACCAGGGGCCTATTGTTGTTATGATCGAAAACGAGCGCACACAGCTGCTATGGAATCTTTTTATGGCTAACCCTGAAATACAACCCATGCTGAATGCAATCGGTTTTGTAAATGATTATAATGCAATCACAGAATTAAAAGAATGGCCTGTGATCATTCAGCCAAATCCAGTCAGCACAACATTGACTATTACTAGCAGTAAGGTACTTGAACTGGTAAAAGTTAATACTATTACAGGGCAGGAGGTTATACGAATGGATGGTAAAGCTGTGGGTTCTATTCAATTGGATGTTTCGGGTCTGAAAAGCGGGATTTACATAGTTTCTCTTTACACCCTGAACGGCAATTCAATAAACATTAAAATGATAAAGAAGTAATTACAATCAACCCAAATGGGTTTTCTTTCAAAGCTGTTAAATAACTACTTTTACCGGACAGAATTTTCATTTAAAATAAATATTATAAAAATGAATCAGGATATACCAGTATATTCCTTTCTTTAATTTCCATTAAAACTTATTGTTATGCAGGAGCTTACTGAAGGCGATCTCACCCTTTATTCGGAATTCAAAATAACCTCAGCCGAAACCGACATGTACATGAGGGCTAAACTTGGCGGTGTAGTGAACCTTTTAATTCAATCTGCTATAAACTCAGCCGAAAGCCTTGGTTTTGGATTCAAAGGCTTGCGCAAAAAACAACTCTACTGGGTGCTTAGCCGCATGAATGTCGAAATTTATCAGCCATTGACCTGGAACCAGGAAGTTGTGGTAGAAACCTGGCCGAAAACCATTGAAGGACTGTTGTATATGCGTGATTACATTATCAGGGATAAGTTGCAGAACATTCTTGTGCGTGCCACTTCAGGATGGCTAGCTATTGATTCCGAAACCAAAAGGCCAAAATTAATGGATGGAATCGAAGCCGAGATGTTTTTTTATTTAAAAGATAAGCATGCATTGCACGAATTACCCGAAAAACTTCCTGCAACCACCGAAGGTGATTCATTCGATGTTCAATCCAATTATTTTGATTTTGATCTGAACAGGCATGTGACTTCAACCCGTTATGTGGACTGGATGATGGATACGTATCCCGTTGATTTCCATAAAACTCATTATCCTAAAAAATTAGCCATAAACTTTATGAAGGAAACCCTGCCTGGCGACTCACTTCATATAACCCGTGGTTCTCAGAATGAATCTGCGTATGGCTTTGAGGGGACAAACCATGCACACAAAACGGTGGCTTTCAGGGGGAACATTGATTTTTAGTCAGTATATATCGCACCGGACTAAAAATTTACCGATCAAGCCAATCTTTAAAATCCTGGACTCTTTCGCGGGCAACGATAATATCATCATCTCCAATTCCTTCAATCTTCAGTCGAAGCCTGCTGTTAGTCCATGCCAGTATGTTGTTGCATGCATGAATAGAAACAATATACTTGCGGTTTATCCTGAAACATATTCCTGGATCAAGCAATAATTCAAGCTGGTCAATGGAATAATCGATGCAATAATTGCGATTGGAAGTCGTATGCAGATAAGTGGCTTTTTCGAGACTGTAAAATGCCATTATCTCCTCAATTGGAATGCTTTTAATTTTATCGCCAACCTTCACCATGAAACGTGATTTATAGGTTTTCGTGGGACTAGTAATTGATAATAACTTCTCCAACGCTATGGAAGGCGAAAACTGCTTTACCTTTTCTATGGCTCTCTGCAATCGTTCTTCTTCAACAGGCTTCAATAAGTAATCGATGCCGTTAGTCTTGAATGCTTCGATAGCATAATGGTCGTAAGCAGTAGTAAATATTATCGGGCATTTCACCTGAACCAGTCTGAAAATTTCAAAACTCAACCCATCGGCAAGCTGAACATCCGAAAAGATAAGTTCAATATCAGAATGGGTTGTCAAAAAAGGAACAGCGTCCCGAACCGACTCGAATTTAGCTACAACCTTCATTTCGGGTCCAACCTTTTGAATTAACCTTTCGAGGTAGTTTGCCGCCCTCGTTTCGTCTTCAAGAATAATTACATTCATTTCTCTGAAGCTTTTAAAACAGGAATCTTTACAAGAAATTTTCCACCTGAGTCACTTACTTCGATCTGTCTGTCAGTGAAATAGCCAAACTGCTGTATAATATTTTTCAGGCCTGTATTTTTCGAATCCTCACCCACCATTTTAATCTTCAACGAATTTTCAACTTCAAGAAAATCCTCTTTTCTGCGAATGCTAATCTGCAAAGGAAACGCTTCTGATACCTCATTGTGCTTAACCGCATTTTCAACCAGCAATTGAAGGGTCATAGGCACAATTAGCTCATCGGCTTCAGCTTTCAGTTCAATTTTCAAATCCAGTTTATCTTCGAACCTGGTTTTCAGGAGATAAATGTATGATTGCATAAAGGCCAATTCATCCGACAAAGGAACCAGCTCTTTATCCCTGCTATCGAGCACATACCTGAACAGATCGCTTAGCTGATTTATAAATTTCACAGCCATTGCCTGATCGGCATACACAAGGTCGCTCAATACATTAAAGCTATTGAAAAGAAAATGAGGGTTGATCTGGTTTCGCAGGGATTCATATTTATACGCCATCATTTCTGTTTTCAGTTTCTCTGAGTTGATCAGTGCCATTTTCCAGGCTTTAAAAAAACCTATTGCAGTAAATATGAGCGACATGTTAAATGAGATCAACACAGTGAACAAACTTGAAGTAGCTGCAAATTCCCATGCATCTTCAGGCATAGTTCTATACTTCATGAAATACATCATGTATTTTACCAGCATAAATGCAATCACCGAATAGAAAATCAGGATAACAATTCCAAGGATTGATCTCAGTACAGGCTTATCTATCCATTTAATTTTCCTGTCAAGAAGATGATTAATTAAAATAGCGCCAGTCCATTGAGTTATCACAACCAAAAATGACCAGAATAAATAAAACAAAAAATTCCATATGCCAACTATTTGCCCACTGGTGAAAAAAATCAACATCAATAGGCTGAATCCCATATTTAAAAGGAGATATTTAACAATACTGAAGGGTTTTATCAAATCCCGGATGAATTTCAACATGTGCATTTTTTTAGAGGTAAAGATAGGAGTTCTGGTTTAATTATTTTCGAAAACTGAATTCTAATAGGTGCTTTGGCAGACATCATGGGCTATGTGCTCTTTTTTGTAGCCATTTAAATTGTCAGAAAACCATAACATGCGCTGACACTTAAACTACTTTTTACAATCTTCAACAATTTCTGCAACCTGGTCCTTGCCCCATGAAGGGTAAATCGGTGATTTCACTTTATAGCTATCCCAACTGGCAAGCAATTCGGAAGCCTGCGGACAGAATTCTTTCGGATCTTTCCCGAAAAACTGTGCTGATCCCATATCGTTACGCAATTTTATGAATTTTGCACGCGGATTGTTACTGTCCAGGCCAAAAGCCTTTCCAACTGCTTGTGCCGAAAGCGCACCGTATTTCTGCCCTCTTTCCATGGGACTTACAACCAAACGAGCCGAATAAAACATAGATTGTAGAGCATACACTTCTGCTTCCTTAGGTGCAAGTTCGATCATTTGAGTTATTGATTTTTCCGCCACGTCAAGATAGCTGTCTTTCTTTGCTGGATCGGTTTGTTCCATAAAACTCATAATAATATAACAATGTGCCTGGTAATATAAGGGCAGCCATTCTGCTTTTTCAGCATTGGCAATTAATCCGAACCTGTTACCAAGCGCCTGGAAATCAGCCACTGATTTACAGGTTGCATATTGACCTAATGCTTCGCCCATTGCGCCTGCAAATTCTTTACTCTGGCTTTTGCCGGTCAAGGCAAAAAAGACGATCGCGATTGAAAGGATTGTGTTTTTCATTTGAATTGATTTTTAGTTATTGGTTATTAATTAGTTATGAGTTATAAGTGATGAGAACAGGGCACTTGTAGAGTTGAA
>CAIWMA010000179.1 GCA_903913645.1 uncultured Bacteroidales bacterium
CGGATATGGTTAATGTAACTTCGTTTAATGTTGCTGGGGATTACGGCTCCGATGGCGGTGGAAGCACCAGTTCGAGCACGTTCTCGGTAACGGTGGGCTGTAAAACCTTTAACTGTTTCCTCAGCCGGGTGTATAATGCAACCGATCCATCTATCAACGAGTTGTTTATTATCCCTGCCAATGCCTCGGCATCGCATACCGGCATTGCCAGTACGGCCAACAGTACCCACACGCTGAGCGGCATTACGGCATCTACCCGTTTGTATTACCTGCTGTATGCCGGAACCGGAGGCTTGCTTATAAATGATGCTTCGGCTCAGAATATTGCCACGGCATTTATTTCGCAGACAACGGCACTGATTTCAGCCGACAACGGCTGCCCGAGCGCTACACGCGTTCCGGTTACGGTTACTGTTTCGAGCGCGCCTGTGGTTACTACCGATGCTATATCATCTATTGGTTCGACTACAGCTACTGGTGGTGGTAATGTAACGGCCGACGGTGGTTCAACGGTTACTGCCCGTGGCGTTTGCTGGAGTACTGCAACAAGCCCTGTTGCCAGCGGAAGCCATACCAGCGACGCAACAGGTACAGGAACATTTACTTCATCGATCACGGGAGTTAGCGCAGGCACAACCTATTATGTCCGTGCATACGCTACCAATGCAATGGGAACTTCCTACGGCAGCCAGGTAAGCTTTGCACCTTTCGCTTTGGGAACGTTTGCCAATATCAACAAAACTTTTGGCAATCCTGCTTTTACACTGGTAAATCCAACATCTTCAAGCCCGGGAACGTTCAGCTATACCAGCAGCAATACCGGCGTAGCCACTATCGTTGGGAACACGGTAACCATTGTGGGTGCCGGAACTTCAACCATCACAGCAACACAAGCCGCTTCGGGAGCGTATGCAAGCGCATCGGCAACCTGTACGCTGACGGTTGCAAAGGCAAATCAGACATTAACGCTAGCTATACCGACCACAGCTCCGCTTAATACATTTATCGGAACCTCAATTGGAATAACAGCAAGTTCGTCGGCAGGGCTGGATGTTACAGTTTCAAAAGGGGCGGGCAGCACTGCCTCAGTTACTCTTAACGGAACAATCGGAAGTTACTCGCTTACCAATGTGAGCTCAGCAGGCACTATTATTATTCAGGCTGATCAGGCTGGAAATACCAATTACAACGCGGCTTCAACCAGCCAGAGTTTTGATGTACAGAAAGGCAACCAGGAAATTACTTTCGATGCCCTGGCAATTAAAACCTACGGAGATGCTCCATACAGTGTGTCAGCAACAGGCGGAAGTTCGGGCAACGCGGTAACATTTACCAGCTCAAATACGTTAATTGCCACCTGCATGGGAACCAATGGTGCTACCATTACCATTGTTGGTGCCGGTACTTGCCTGATTACTGCAAACCAGGCCGGAAACGGTAGCTGGAATGCAGCTACTGCTGTCAGCCAATCGCTTTCCGTTGGCAAAGCAACACCTTCTGTCACCTTTGCCAATATCAGCAAAGCTTACACCGATCCGGCATTTACTTTGGCGGCTACTTCGGCCAGTACTGGTTCATTTACCTACTCCAGCGGAAATACAGCTGTAGCTACTCTTTCGGGTAGTACCGCTACCATTACCGGGGCTGGGACTTCAACGCTTACGGCCAGCCAGGCAGCCGATGCCAATTATTTTGCCGCAATAAAAGATGCTACACTTACCGTTGGAAAAGTCAATCAAACCATTGATTTAACTGCCATTGCAGATATCTCCCTGGTTAACTTTGATGGCAACCCTATACAGGCCACAGCTACAGCAACTTCCGGTTTACCGGTAACACTTACGCTCGCTGCCGGAAGCAAGGCTACTCTGAATGGCAGCAACCAGCTTGTAAGCACAGGCGTAACAGGATCTGTTACCGTTTATGCAAACCAGGCAGGTGACGATAACTACAATGCCGCCACACAGGCCAGCGAATTATTTACCGTTGGTATCACAAGCCAGGCCATAACCTTTGATGCACTGCCAGGCAAATTCTTGTCCGATCCTGCTTTCGACCTAACGGCTGTCAGCTCTTCAGATTTGCAAATTAGCTATGTTAGCAGCAATACTGGCGTTGCTACCATCTCTGGCAAAACGGTTACCATCATTGGGTTAGGTACAACCACCATTACCGCCAGCCAGGCAGGGAACGCATATTACAGCGCAGCAAGCAGTGTTGACCACACGTTTACTGTTACTAAAGAAGGGCAGACTATTACCTTTGATGCTCTTGCAGGTAAACAAATCGGAGATGCACCGTTTGCTCTTACGGCTACAGCTTCTTCAAGCCTTGCCGTAAGCTATACCAGCAGCAATACTGCCGTGGCTACTGTTACTTTAGGAACTATTACCATTGTCGGTATTGGTACTACCAATATTACTGCAAGCCAGGGTGGAAATACCTATTTCAATGCGGCATCGCCGGTGGTTCAACCTTTAACTGTTGGAGCTGAAGTTTTTGTAAACTGGACCGGTGGCACTTCAACCAACTGGTATACCAACATCAACTGGAGTTCCAATGCTGTGCCGGGAGCGACCACTAATGTGATCATTCTATCCACAGCTCCGCATCAGCCTACCATCACCAATGCGATGAGCGCGGCGGCCTGTCAGAAACTCACCATTAACTCTGGCGCGGTTCTTACTGTTGATGAAGGCAGTGCGCTTACCGTGAACGGCACTTTTATTAACAGTGCCGGCAACGCAGGGCTGATTATACTTACCGGTGGATCATTGAAAGAAAGCACCGGTGGCGTTGCAGGAAGTATGACCAGCTCGTTTACCGACAACGAATGGCATTTTATCTCATCGCCAGTTGCTGCGGCTGTTTCGGGTCTGTTTACAGGCCAATACCTGATGACACATACTGAATTAACCAATGTTTACACGGATGTTACTTCCACAACTGCTACGCTTACTCCGGCAAAAGGATTTGCCCTTTGGGGAGGAGATGCCGGATCAAGTGTCATTTATGCTGGAACATTGAACTCCGGTTCACAGAGCAGTGTGGTAACACGCAACGGCGAAGGCTGGAATCTGGTAGGAAACCCCTACCCTTCCTCTATCGACTGGGATGCTGCTGCAGGCTGGACCAAATCCGGTGTAAACGATGCCACCTATGTGCATGTGAATGCGGCAACATGGGCAACCTATGTTGGCAGAGTAGGTGCAAACAGCGGTTCACGGTATATTGCTCCGGGACAAGGCTTTATTGTTGAGGCAGCAGGCAACGGAACTTTAGCCATGAGCAACAATGTGCGGGTGCATCAGGCCACTGCTTTCTTCAAAAAATCGCAAAACGAAGTGTTAGATAATCTGGTAAGGCTGCAGGTGTCCGGTAACGGGTATAATGATGAAACGGTCGTAAGGTTGCTTCCCGTTGCAACCAATGAATTTGATGGCCGCTTTGATGCACATAAGCTCTTTGGCGATGTGCCCGAAGCTCCGCAGATTTATACTTTAGGTAGCACTGAACTGGCCATCAATACCTTGCCGGAAGCTAAGCCTGTGACCGTGGGAATGCGCGTAAGCAACTCGGGAAGTTACACCATTGCTGCTACCGAAGTGAATGGATTTGAGCAAGTGATACTGGAAGATACGAAAAACAATACGTTCAACATGCTCTCAACAGCGGCGTACAAGTTTGATTTCGAAGCCGGGGAAAATGAGCAGAGGTTTATTCTTCACTTTATCACATCAACTACAGGAACCGATGAACAGTCAGTTTTGGCCGCTATTTATAGCTACAGAAAAACTGCTTATATCAACCTGAAGAACGATGTGCAGGGTGATATCTTTATCTACAATATGGCCGGACAACTGGTTGCTAAAAAACTAGCAGCTAAGGGGATGAACGAGATTGATATCAGCAATATCGGAAACTATATTGTAAAAGTTGTTACAGATAAAACCTCGCAGGTAAAGAAAATTTTTATTCAATAACTGTTAATAGTTTAGAATTTACTAACTGTAAACACATCTCAACAAATATGAAAACAGCTTTAAAAATAATACTATTCGCAGTATTCCTGATTGTTTCAACTGCAATATTAACAGCACAGACACCACCTCATCCTAACAATGGAGCTGCACCTACCGCCATTGCCGGCAATAAACCGGTTGGCGGAGGAGCAACTCTTGCAGATGGATCATTTATATTACTGGCCCTTGCCCTGGCTTATGCCGGCAGGAAAATGTATGAAGCGCACAAAAAGAAGGCAGAAAGTCCGGTTTAAAGTTCAATTGTTTGACCTTCCGATTGATGCCTACACTTTGTCTGGCCTAATTGCGTAGCTGTGTTTTATGGATCAAACTATTTGAAAGAAGGAAACTTTGTTGAATAAAGGAAACTTGATCAAAACCATTAAATAAATTGAATCATTAACGGAAGATTTTAAAGTGAAACGACTGCCCATACCTGTAGTCGAATTTATTGAAGGGGAAATTAAGCCCAGGAAGTAAACTGCCTGATTTAATTAATTGCCAGCTATTTTGGCACCTTATTCTCAGGGACTGGTCTGAATTTAGTCCAAACTTTAAGCGAACCTGATATAGACCTGATATAGACCTGATATAGACCTGGCAAGGATCATAAATCCCAAAAACCTTTCACACTGAGCGAAAACGAAGATCTAAACCCTAAAACCAAACACCTCAAAATTTATGGAAAAGAAACTAGAAAGAACGATAGTAACAACTATAGTAATGCTTCTTGTTATTACTCCAATACTTATGTTTGCACAGGCACCTCCTTATCCATACAATGGAGCACTGCCAATTGCTGGTCCTGAGGGGAATACTCCTCTCGAAGAAATAGTATTTATTATCGATGGACTGATGATTATCCTACTGGCATTGGGCATATTTTATAGTGGAAAGAAATGGTATGAATTGCACAAAAGGAAGGTTGAAAGTCCAGTATAAAGTTTCTTTTGTATAAATTTAATTGACAGTTAAACAGCTGCCCGTGTTAAAATGGGTGGCTGTTTTTTTTATTAATATCGTTAGGCAATCAATAGATTAAAAAATTTAAATTGACCTCATCAGGACAAATTCAGGTTTTTGGTCCTGATCCATCCAAATGCAATTTATTGAATGCCACCGTGAGTAGATAAATCCATTAAAGCAGAAACCTGATCAGTAAATTTATTTACTACATATTTTGGATATGGAAAATATTTCTTGAAATACTGATTGTCTCTAAAAATACACAGAGCTCCAGTAAATAAAGCATTCTTATAGATATTTATGAAAATTGTTCAAATAACAGTTGTAATATTATTTACCACATACTTATTTTTCATGTTGAAATATTGTAAATTTACATAAGCACTTAAATATTTGCTTGTTACTCTTGGACCATCAATTAAATATTGATTTCAAAATTCATGGAGGTTGAAATAGCTGCC
>CAIWMA010000180.1 GCA_903913645.1 uncultured Bacteroidales bacterium
GCTTCTTTCATTGCCGGTTTACCTTTGATATCTCCTTTTTCAAAGGCTCCGGTGCCACAAATAACACCTTTTTCTTTTGGCCGGCTCAGGCAAGATGTAAAACCACGGAATCCTTCAATAGTTCGTTCCATTGCCGGCTTGTTGTTTACAGCAGCTGTAACGATGAAATAAAATTCTTTGTTACTGATTTCGGTATAGCGTGCACAAGTGCGGTCAATCAGGGTTTTCATCTGTCCGCTCATGGTGTAGAAATAGACCGGTGTAGCCATTACAATTGCATCGGCTGCAATCATTTTCTCCAATACTTCGGCCATGTCATCCTTTTGCGGACAGCTTTTACCATTAAAGCAGGAACCGCAACCGGTGCAATAGTTTATCTTTTTGTCTTTTAGAAAAATCTTTTCCACCTGGTTTCCTGACTCTTGTGCTCCCGTCATAAACTGGTCGGAAAGCAGGTCGGAGTTTCCAGCTTTGCGCGGGCTCGATGACAAAACTAAAACGCTCTTACTCATATCGTGGAATTATCGATTAATCAGTTTTGCACTGCCACCTGAATATCTCTCACCTTGTACTGCAATTTGAGATGATGCAGTGTTAATTTCAATTAGCTCGGCATGAGTGAGTTCAACATCTGCAGCTGCAAGGTTCTCTGTTAAACGATGCAACTTCGTAGTTCCTGGAATCGGAACAATCCACGGTTTTTGCGCCAGTATCCATGCCAGTGCAATTTGTGCCGGTGTAACATTTTTGCGTTTTGCCATGGCAGCAACCAAGTCAACAAAAGCCATATTGGCTTTGAGGTTTTCGGGCGATAAACGCGGCACAGTGCTGCGGAAGTCTTTGCTGTCGAAAGTAGTATTCTGGTCCATTTTCCCTGTCAGAAAACCTTTGCCCAACGGACTAAAAGGCACGAAACCAATTCCTAATTCCTCGAGTACAGGCAAAATTTCTGCTTCCGGTTCCCTCCACCACAAGGAGTATTCGCTTTGCAAAGCAGTAACCGGTTGCACCGCATGCGCGCGACGAATAATTTGTACTCCGGCTTCCGAAAGGCCAAAGTGTTTTACTTTTCCTTCCTGTATGAGATCCTTAACTGCTCCTGCTACATCTTCAATAGGAACATTTGGATCAACACGGTGCTGAAAGAATAAATCTATTACATCTGTTTTTAGCCTTTTGAGCGAAGCCTCGGCAACCTGTTTGATATGCTCAGGGCGGCTGTCGAGCGCTGTGGCGCCGGTTGTGTCGAAGCCAAATTTTGTGGCTATCACTACTTTACCACGAAAAGGAGCAAGAGCCTCACCCACAAGTTCTTCGTTAATAAACGGGCCATACACTTCTGCAGTATCAAAAAAAGTTACGCCGCTTTCTACAGCTTTATGAATGAGGGTAATCATCTCACTTTTATCGGAAATAGTTCCGTATCCAAAACTCATACCCATGCAACCGAGCCCAAGTGAAGATACTTCGAGGTTACTGTTTCCTAATCTGCGTGTTTTCATATAAATTGATCTTTAATTTTTCGTTTCTGATTTGAGTGCAAAGGTAAATAAACCTGATGCCATGAAATAACTAAAATAAAGCAGGAACTTACGAAATTCAAACATTAAAAAGCGACCCGGGTTAAAGCACATAATTCCATATGAATTACTTTGCTTTAATATCGTAAGCCATCAAAGCATTGTTATGCCTGAGATAAAGAATCCCGTTGTGAATTACAGGATGCGCCCAGAATGGTCCTGATACACCTTGCGTTACCAGAAAACTGCTGATCAGATCAAATTTTTCGGGATTAACCTTTAGCAAACCAACATTTCCTTTCTTTTCATCATAAATATACAGCATGCCCTCGGCAGCTATAATGGAACCTTTACAATTCCATTTCTCTTCCCACATCTTTTTCCCGGTTTTCCATTCAATACAGCACCAGTTGCCTGTGCTGTTGTTTAACCAGTTAGAGCCATATATATAACCATTAACCAGCACCACTCCTCCATGGTGATTATCCAGTACATTGTCGGTCCAGACTACATCTGCGCTTTTTCCATCCTCAGCAATTTTTACCATCATCCCTCCACAATCGTAGCCCCCGGTTACGTATACCATTCCATCATGGTACAATGGAGTTGTGCATTTGATAAGTTCCCACTTTAAAGATTCCGGTTTCACATGAGCAACTTTCCAGAGAATGTCACCATTTGAAGCATCAACTCCGAAAACATGCCCTAACGAAACATTTACAATCATTTTCTTGCCCGCATATTCAATCAGAATTGGTGAAACATAGCCAGGCTTATCACCGAGACTTGCAGATTTCCAGACTAAATTTCCATTCGATTTATTTAAAGCAATGGTCATAGTTTCGGGCCCTCCGGGCGAAAAATAAATCTTATCGCCATCAATCAGCAGCGATTCGGCAATGCCCCATTTCCCAAAGATGCCATTATTCATCTCGCTGGCTTTATACGACCAGATTATTTTGCCGGTACTTCCATCAATGCACGAAATATCACCATATCCGCTTGCTGTGTAAACCCTGTTGCCTTCAACCGTAGGTGTTGCCCTGCTTTCGGGAAACGACTCATTCCAGGCTCTGCCCATAACGGTTTGCCAAAGCATTTTTCCGTTCATATCCAAAGCGTACAATACATCGGACGAATCCTTGATTCCTGTAATATAAATGGAATTATTGCCAAACGAAACCGAGGAATTTCCTTTGGTGAGTTCAATATTTGTCCAAAGAAGTGCTGGCCCTTCAGCAGGCCATGATTTTAAAAGCCCGGTTTCTGCCGATACACCTGTGCGGTTTTCGGGTCTCCATTCGCTGATTTGCTGCGCATTGCTAAACTGAAAACCCAGTAAAGAAGTAAGTAAAATTAAGATTGTTGATTTCATATGGTTCATATTTTATGATAATGGGGTTACTAAAAATTAAATATTTATTTGAAGAACTCAGGCATTTCTGAATTTTAACGGACTCCTTTGAATATGCTTTTTAAAAAAGTTATTAAAATGAGTAACTTCTGTAAACCCCAGTGCATAAGCAATTTCGGCCACACTCCAGCTGCTGTGCTTAAGCAGGATTTTCGCTTCCTGCAACATACGTTCGGCAATGATCTGTGTAGTGGTTTTCTGTGTTGTTTCTTTCACTGCCCTGTTCAGGTGGTTAACGTGTACATTTAGCTGGTTTGCATAGTCAGAGGCGGCACGCAGACTCACCGTCTGATGGTTTTCATCAATCGGGAACTGCCGTTCGAGCAACTCGAGGAATAAGGTGGAAATCCGCCGGGAAGCATTGAGTAGTTGTTTATCAGATTTTGCAGAAGGCTCAATTTTCATTGCAAAATGCAAAAGTTCAAAGACCAGGTTACGCAAAACATCATATTTGTGAATATAATCTGACTTGATTTCTGTAAACATTTTAGTGTAAATGCCGGTAATCTGGGCTACTTGTTCATCCGACAGTTCGAATACATGATTTCCTGCAGACTGGAATACTGAATATTGATTCAGATCGCCAAACTTATGGAAAAAGTGCTGATTGAAAATGCAGTAAAAACCAGCCTGTATTTTATCGAGATCCTCGCAATTATAGGGAATTTGTGGATTAGAGAAAAACAATGCCTGTTTCTTTACTACAACAACTTTATCGGCATAATTCATTTTTATATCGCCAATCACCAGCATTACTTTATAAAAATCCCTTCTTTTATATGCCAGTGAAGTAGTTTTACCGGGCTCAACAGGTACATGTTCAAAAACATTAAAATGCCCGATCTCATTCCGGATAGTATCTGGTATCCAGTCGAATTTCCGTTTATAAAAATCTTCTATGGTTTCTATCTTATCCATGCTGCAAAACTACAAAATTCAAACAATACTTTCAATCTCATTAATAATAATTGAATGCTATTTTTTCCTAATTTATTTTATTCTTGGCGGTGAACAGGCTGAAAACTAAAGGCACATCTCTAACGACCTGAATCATACATTGGTTTTGCCATTTACTCCGATTTATTGACTAATTTTGCACCTCAATTCAACAAAACAGTATGAACAAGCTTATCCGTTACTTCCTGCAGGGGCTTTTGCTTTTGTCGCCGGTAGCCATTACTATTTATGCCATCATCGTTACGTTTCAGTATATCGATGGTTTGCTTCTGCAGGATCTTACCGATCTGATCGGCTTTAAAATCCCAGGGCTTGGAATTATTATCATTGTTACCTTTATCACTTTGATCGGAGTCCTGGGAAGTTCAATCCTGATAAGGCCAATGCTGAATTCGATTGACGAATTTATCAGCCGGGCACCTCTTGTTAAAATTATCTATACCTCTATTAAGGATTTCATGTCTGCTTTTGTTGGGAAAGAGAAAAAATTCACAGAACCGGTGCTGGTGAAGATGAGCAAAGATTCAGACCTTGAAAAAATTGGCTTTGTTACGCAGCACGATCTATCGGCACTTGGAATTGAATCAGGTAAAGTTGCTGTTTATATGCCTTTCTCATATGCTTTTTCCGGAAGCCTTTTCATTGTCCCCGTTGAGAATATAAAACCACTGAATACCAACTCCACTGAAGTGATGAAATTTGTAGTTTCTGCAGGCGTTACAAGCATTGCCGGACACAAAAATGAAACAGGCGTTGACCCTTCGCACCAACTTTAAGGTTCTAACTTCCCAACTATGAAAAAACCAGTTATACTTATTACAAACGATGACGGTATACATGCTCCCGGAATTCGTTTCCTCATTGATACCATACGCCCACTTGGCGATGTAGTTGTTGTTGCACCCGATAAGCCACAGTCAGGGATGGGTCATGCGGTTACCATACAGTCGCCTTTGCGGCTTCATAAAATTGCAGAAACTCCCGGCTACCAGGAATACAGTTGCAACGGCACACCTGCCGACTGTGTAAAAATCGGTGAGAAAGTTATCATCCGTGGCAAACCCGATCTGATTGTCTCTGGGATCAATCACGGAAGCAACGCATCCATAAATATTCTGTATTCAGGCACTATGGCAGCCGTAATTGAAGGAGCCATGGAAAATGTTCCGTCTATCGGTTTTTCACTTAATGATTATATGCACGAAGCTGATTTCAGCCAGTGCGGAAAAGTGATCACATCTGTTGCTACAAATGTATTAAAACATGGCCTTCCCGATGGAATCTGTCTGAATGTGAACATCCCGGCTGCGAATGGCAGTCCTTTTAAGGGCATCAAAGTTACGCGTCAGGCAAAAGCTTTCTGGGACGAGAATTTTGACGAGCGAAAGGATCCGCATAAGCGGGATTACTACTGGCTCAGAGGTGATTTTATTAACCTTGATGAGGGTGACGACAATGATCACTGGGCTATTAACAATAACTACGTCAGCATTGTGCCGGTGCAGATCGATCTGACAGCGCATCATATGATTGCCGAAATAAAGAGTTGGGATTTAGAAGCATAATTCGCAAAATATGGAAATAAAGAACTGGTTAAATAATGATAAACTGTCTTTCGGACTGTTGCTTGGATTATTTATCCCTGTACCGGTTGCCTTAATTTTTGCCGTAATTCTCAGGCTGATACAGGTAAACTTCTTAATTATGGGCGAAACCCGGCTGGTAAATATGTTTCTTCTTGGCATAGCAGTAAACATCGTTATGATGAGGTATTATATCCTGAAAGTCAGTTTTATAAATACAGCAAAGGGAATTTTAATAATTACATTAGCACTGGTTCTCCTGTTTTTCTTTTTCCTGAAGAATAGTAATTTCACCCTCCCCTTTTAATAATTCACAGCCCTAATCGATGAAGTATTACATTATTGCAGGTGAACCATCAGGCGATTTGCATGCATCAAAACTAATGAACGGGATTAAGAAGCGCGATGCGCAGGCTGAATTCCGTTGCTGGGGAGGCGAGCAAATGAAAGAAGCCGGAGGTACTATCGTTAAGCATTACCGCGAACTTGCTTTTATGGGTTTTCTGGAAGTGATCCAGAATCTGAGGACAATTCTCCACAATATACGTTTCTGTAAAGATGACATTACAGCTTGGAATCCAGATGCCGTAATACTTGTGGATTATCCGGGGTTTAATATGCGTATTGCTGAATTCGCCAAAGGCAAAGGGATAAAAGTCTTTTATTATATTTCGCCCCAGATATGGGCATGGAAAAAGTATCGTGTTCATAAGCTTCACCGCAATACCGACCTGGCTTTTGTAGTAATGCCTTTTGAGAAGAAATTCCATGCAGGTTACGGATATAATGTAGAGTTTACTGGTCATCCATTGCCGGATTCGATGGATCTGAATGCTGAGATTGATGAAGTTGCTTTTCGCAAGATGCATGATCTGGGCGACAAGCCAATTATAGCACTTATACCGGGTAGCCGTAAGCAAGAATTGCATCGTATTCTTCCGTATATGCTTAAAACGGCTGAACGTTTCGGTGATTTCCAGTTTGTGATTGCAGGAGTTCCAAGTCTCGGCGAACAGTTTTATTCAAAACTAATTAAGAATACACCCGTAAAAGTTGTTTACGGCCAAACCTATGATCTGCTCAGGGTTTCGCGTGCAGCTGCCGTAAAATCAGGTACGGTAACACTCGAAACAGCTATGCTGGGTGTACCCGAAGTTGTTTGCTACAGGTTTAGCTTACTTACTGCATTAGCAGCAGGTCTGGTGGTTAAGGTTAAATTCATTTCACTTGTAAACCTAATTTTAGACCGTAAAGCTGTTGCAGAACTCATTCAGTTCAGATTCACCGCTGATTCATTAAGCCGTGAACTAGCCCTTATTTTACCCGATGGGGAATCTCGCACCCGTATAATGAACGATTATAACGAGCTTCGTTCTCTTGTAGGACCTCCCGGTGCATCGGACAGGGCGGCAGCCATTATGGTCGAAAACCTGCAAAGTCAGCGTTTGAAATAATTAACTTCAAAAAACATTTTAATGGCAATATGGAATTATATTCCGTTGCTGCTTCACACTCTCCATTATTTGTTGTTTTGATTATACTCACTTAAAATATATTTAGTACACATGTTTATTAATTTCAATAAATCATCACTACCTTTAGCTGTGATTTAATGATACCTAGTCATGCAATACCGCCACCTGTATCCAATGGTGAGAATATTGTTGCCATTTATGGTTGGTATAGCGGTTTGTATTACCATTCATGCTACTCGTGAAATCCCGTTTGTTACCTGGATAGCTTTGTTGCTGCTTTCAATAACTTCAGGATTATTTCATTTCAACAAACTGCGATTTGTAAATCGCTTGTTTTTCGGCATTATAGTCAGTCTCTTCCTTTTTGTCACAGGGTTTAATTCTGTAATTCAGCATACCGAAATACTGCAACCCGATCATTTTTCAAACATACAAACCAAAGGTGTTTTCATTGCATCGGTCATTGAGCCGTTGCAGGAAAAAAATCATAGTTTTAAAACTATTCTCGAAATCAAAAGAGTAAAAAAGGGAAGTACACTAATGGAAGCCAAAGGCCGCATACTGACCTACTTCGCCAAAGACTCTGTTAATACACCGCCTGCTGAAGGCAGTATAATTACATTTTCTGCTGATATTCAACCAATAAGTCCGCCTCAAAATCCCGGTTCCTTCAATTACAGGAAATACATGGCAAACAGCAATGTATATCACCAGGTATATTTAAACAATATTTCATGGAAATTACTTGAGAAACCTCAGGGATTCAACTTTTACCGGACGGCAAATGCAGTCTCAAAAAAGTTTGTAGCTATTTTGGGTGAAAACGGGCTGAAAGGCCAGGAATTTGCTGTTGCATCGGCGCTTATCCTTGGGCAAAATGATATGCTGGATAATGAAACACGACAGGCATATTCCGGTTCGGGAGTAACCCACATACTCAGTGTTTCGGGCTTACATGTAGGGGTCATTTATATAATCATAAATTTCCTTCTGGGTTTCATTAAAAAAGACGGATGGCAACTTTATTCCAAAACATTGCTGATTCTTCTGACAATCTGGGCATATGCGTTGCTCACTGGTATGTCGCCACCGGTTATGCGTTCTGCTGCAATGTTTACATTTATTTCGTTCGGCAATGCCAGTAAACGATATGTGCATATTATTAATTCGCTAGCTGTTTCAGCCTTATTTTTATTGCTTATCGATCCGCTGATGATCAGCAATATCGGGTTTCAACTATCCTATCTTGCTATTGTGGGTATTGTTTTTATCAATAAACCAATTGCCGGGCTGTTTGATCCCAAAAACAAAATTGCAAAAGAAATATGGGGATTAATTGCTGTTTCGCTGGCTGCACAAATAGCGACAGCCCCTTTGACTTTGCTCTATTTTCACCAGTTTCCCGCTTATTTTATACCGGCTAACCTTGTTGCCATTCCTCTGTCTTTCCTGGCAATCTATGCTGGAGTTGCAGTACTGGCGACATCTTTCATCCCGGTTATTAGTAATTTCCTGGGCCTGATCACCAATTACCTGCTGTTTGTATTAAACTATTCGGTTGGGTTTATTGAAAAATTGCCTTATTCGGTGCTAAAAATCAATTCAGTTACCCAAAAAGAAATGATCCTTTTATACCTGATCCTTATATCAATACTATTAATGTTTTTCTATAAGAGGAAAACGCTGCTATATGCTCCCCTGGCTCTATTACTTGTGCTTTCAGTAAGTTTTACATTAAATGATACCGCAAGGCAAAAACAACAAAAGATTGTTTTCTACAGTATCAATAAACAGTCGGCCATTGGTTTTATAAACGGGAAAGAACAACTATTGATCGCCGATTCGGTCCTGCTCAACGATAAAACTGCCATCAAATTTCAACTCGATGGAACACGCACTCTTTTGGGGCTTTCATCAACAAAAATTATTGCACTCGATACGCTTGTTCACAGTAACCAAAATCTACCCGAAAACCTAAAAGCGCTTGGGAGCCAGGGAAACAACTTCCTGTTTCGGAACAAAAGGATAGTAATTATCGACAGCATTCCAACTATCAGAGGCAGTTGCATAAAACTAAAAGTTGATTACCTCGTACTAAGGAACAATCCGAAATTCAAAATCAAAAACCTGCAGCAGTTATACGAACCAAAATTCGTAATTATTGACGGTTCAAATTCATTTTACAAAACCGAGAAATGGATGGCTGAGTTTAAAATGGCTGGTGTAAATGCATACAGCGTAAAAAAATCAGGCGCGTATATTGTTGATCTTTAAAGGTTTTATTCCTGGCTCCTGGCTCTTGGCTCAATTTACTAGTTTCTAGCAGCTCAGAACGAAATCATATCCCCGGTTTTAATACCATATTTGGCTGTGTAGCCGGCGATAACTTCTACCACATACAGTGCAGGTTTAGCCGAAGGGATCTGATCGAGCGAATAGGGTTTGCAATTCCTGCTGATACTTACTATCCGTTTATTGGAATCCACATAAATGATATCGAGTGAAATAATTGTATTTTTCATCCAAAAGGTCTGAGGTTCCTCGGTCTCCATCAGGAAAAGCATTCCATTGTTTTCGGCCATGGTATCCCTGTACATGAGGCCCTGCTCGCGCTCAGCATCATCATCAGCTACTTCAATGTTAATCTGGGTAATTACTTTATTTGTTTTGCCATTCAGGAAACGGAGTTCACCATCTTTACGAAAAACTGGTTTCGGTGTTGCGACGGGTTGTTCTGTTGCAATATCGTTCGGCTTACGCGAATGTTTCGGGGTTGGATTTACAAAAACTATTAATGACCCGATAACCAGGATCAGCAGCAGTATTACGGCAATGGTAATGTTATAGACAGAAATCTTGTTTTTCATTAGATATGGATTATTGTTATGGTTTTTATCGTTTGAGTATTGAAGACCAATGGTTTCACTAAAATTTAAAATCCATGTATACAGGAAGGTGATCGCTGAATCCGCCAATATATTTTGCGCCGTAATACGTACGGAAAGGTTTTTTACCAAACCAGGCTTCGTCGTCCTGTAACAAAAAAGGGGCATCAAATATATGCAGACCATGAGGTGATGTGTGCGATAGCAAAGGCATTGAAACAATCATATGATCTATTGCATCCCAGGTTTCACGAAATTTGATAGTTCCTTTCGTCCACGAAAGGCCGGCACCTGCCAGCATATCATAAAGGTCACCAGGCGCGAGGTTAACGGAATCCATTTTTGCTTTAAGCACAGAACTAACACCTTCTTCGTATGGGGATTCATTTAAGTCGCCCATAATGAGAATATTTGCGTTCGGATTTACAGCTAAAAGCGAATCTGCATAGATGCGCATAACTGAAGCAACATAATTTCTCTTCGGAATGGAAGCCATGGCACCACCAAACTTTGATGGCCAGTGGTTAACAAAAATGTTGACTGTATCCCGTTTGCAGGCAATTCCTTTCACAAACAGGATATCGCGGGTGCGTGAAGCGGTATCGAAAGGGAAATGTATTCTTAACGGAATGCTTTTAATAACCCTGAATTTTTCGGGTCTATAGAGCAATGCCACATCTATGCCACGCGGATCGGGAGAATCGAAATGGATGATCTTGTACCCGAAATTTTTCAAGGCTGTATAATTAGTCAACCCATACAACACGCTGAAATTTTCAATTTCGCATAACCCGATTAAATCCGGTGGCTCCCAACCACCAACAGCCATTACTACTTTCGAAATATTGATTTGTTTTTGTTTCAACCGGCTGTATGTCCAACCCCGCATACCGGTGGGCTGATATTCTTCATCCGATGTAATGCTATCGTCCCTGGGATCGAATAAATTTTCAACATTATAGAACATTGCACGCAACACTGTATCAGATCTTTTGCCCGCATCCACATTCTGGTAAACCGGCTTTTTCTGATTCACCTTCTGCAACTCCTGAGCCTGAGAAATAAGGATCAAAACCAGAGAGAAAGAAATGAAAAATAAAGCTTTGAGATCGATTTTCATCAGGCAAACAACATTGAGTTTTCAAAGATACTATTTTTATCCGGCACCTTACTTTACAACCTTATCTGGTCGATATACAGATTAAAGGATAGACTATTTCTAAATTACGTTTTACGCAGTGCAGCAATGGTTGATTTTATACTTTCGTATAAGTTTTATATGAAAGAAAAAAAAATGAATTATTAATTCTTTTCAGATTATGGCTTTTAAAAAACAATCTCCCATAAATTATTACAGAAAAATACTTCAGTGGGGAATATTTGCACTCTTGATGTACATGCTTTTCAGGCCATTTACGGATAAAAATTACACCCCCGATTTTGAAGCCTATTGCCCGTTTGGCGGGATGCAGTCGCTTGCCAGTTATTTTTCAGTTCACTCGCTTGCTTGTTCCATGACAACCGTGCAGATTGCGTTGGGAATTGCATTGATACTGGCTGTAGTTCTGTTCAGCAAACTCTTCTGCAGCTACCTCTGCCCAATTGGAACTTTTACCGAAATGATTGGCACGCTGGGCCGTAAAGCTAAAATGCATATAACTCTTTCCGGGAAAACTGACAGGATACTCAGGATACTAAAATATGTTCTGCTTTTTATCACATTTTATTTTACCGTAACTGCCAGCGAACTATTTTGCAGGAAATTCGATCCGTTTTATGCAGGCTTTACAGGTTTCAGTGGCGACGTTGTTCTCTGGCTTGCTATCCCGGCAATGGTATTAACAATTGCCGGATCATTCTTTATCCGGCAGTTCTGGTGCAAATATCTGTGTCCGCTCGGAGCCATCACAAATATCGCCGTTTATGCATTCCCGGCTGCCACTCTTACACTGCTTTGGGTATTACTTATCGATGTTGCCGGGTTATTAATTCCGTGGCCCTGGTTCCTGGGAACATTGTGTCTGCTGGGCTTTGTGTTTGAGGCCACCACATTAAGATACTTTATTTTACCTTCCTTACGTATAACCCGCCACGACGATCTCTGCACACATTGCCGCATCTGCGACAAAAAATGCCCCATGGCGATTCCGATTTCAACGGTTGAAACGGTTGATCATATCGATTGCCATTTGTGTGTCGATTGTATAGTTAAATGTCCTGAAAAAGGCGCGCTTACCATAAACAAGCGAAATTTAAGCTGGCTTCCGGCTTTTGCAACTGTTATACTTACGGCTGCTGCCATAACAATTGCAACTTATTATGAATTACCTACACTTAGTGAAAACTGGGGAAAAGTGGATGGGAAAAACATTAAGATAGTCCGAATGGATGGGCTCAAAAGCATTAAATGTTTTGGCAGTTCACGCTCTTTTGCGAACCAGATGAAAGAAATACCAGGCGTAAAAGGAGTTGAAACATATGTAAAACATAACCGGGTAGTAGTTTATTACGATGGAACCATTATAGATGGAGAAGGCGTGAAAGCTGCAATCTTCTCCCCTCTTTCTGAATTGCTGAATTACAATGAAAAGACACCAGCAATGGTGAGTTTTGTAAAACTTGGAATTGACCGCTGTTTTGATCCCAACGATCAGTTTTATTTAGGCGAATTACTTCGGCAGGAAAAAGGTGTTTTAGCTTTAAGCACGCGCTTTGGTGAACCTATACTGGCTACCATCTATTTTGATGCAACTCTGACAGATGTAAAAAAAATCAGGAAAGCAGCATCGCTGGAATCACTGAAAATGGATGAAGGGACCGCACAAACTAGGGTTGAAACAGGATTCGTTGTAAATGAGAAGGGAATGATAAACGGAGAAATACCGGCATATGAATTTTTGACTACATTCATTGGTACCACTGATGTTACGTTCAATAAGTACGAAAGCTATACGGATGATAAAATGCTGGTTTATGAGCTCCCTTTTAAACAGGCGGCTAATCCCAGTCTGCAAAAGTGGATCCCTTACCTTGTATCGCATGCATCAAACGACGATGGAATTGTAAGAATAAAAACTTCGTTTACCGAAAGCGGTGCGGTAATTCAATTCTGGTTTGTAAGTAGCTTGACTTCGGTTGAAAAAATCAATTCCCTGCTCAAAGCTCCTGAGTTTATTGTTCATTATCCTGACAAATCAATAAAAAGGGTAAAAAATCCTTTCAGATTTGGGATATAAAATTCATTAAATAACAGAAAACCGGCAGATTACAGTTATCTTCCTACTGCAGCAACCCTATAAACATTTTAAAATGGAGTAACAATAATAGGAAAGAGATTCCCTTATCTATCCTGCATTTGTCAGGATACAAATTAGTTATTCGGCAATTTCCTGTCGCTTAGTCCGCGAGAAAACCATAACAATAGAAGCAGAAAAATCAACGATAAATGCGGTAATTATCAGCAACATCAGGATTACCTTCCACGAATAATTTACATCCCGCAGCCAAAAATGCAGTATCAGCACCAAACAATTTAAAAGCGAAAAAATGGCTACTGTATACAGGGAGAATTTTTTATCAGGCGACACAGGCATGAGCAGAGCAGCTATTCCAATTGCAGTTAATTTGAAAATCCCCCATATTGTGCCCCAGAAAAAAGGAATCAGCAGCACAAAATAAAAAATGTGCAAATTATTATACCACTGGTCTGTTTTTGCAAGAGTCCAGTTCAGCAGGCGCATAAAAGCCAGGTTAATTATTCCCAATGCAACAATACTTGCCAGAATAAAGAGCAGAAACTTCAGCTTTTTCATGTGTTTATTACCGGTTACAAGTTTACACTCAACGTAACACTTTCCTCCGAGTACGGTAAGAAAGCGGTAAAAATACATATTTAATTAATATATGAAGTAAATTTATCTTCAGTTTCAAAAAAAAAACTTAAGAAGGAAATTTAAGCGAAAAACATTGAATCGGGCAACCAGTTTTTCATTCGGTTGAGTATAAAACCCGCCACATGTAAAGCCTTGTCGGGTGCGGCTTTTATTTATGCTATTTCAGCTTCTTCAACAGCAACAGTTTTATTTGTGTAAATTACGATTAGAATTCCGATTAACAAAGTTATTCCGTTTGTCAGGTACACCTGAGTGTCCTGATGATTAGAGACTCCACCTAAATTTGTAAGTAATTGTCCAACAAACTTTAAACCCGGGGCGACTATTATAAACAAAATTGCCCAGATTTTAATTCCAATTTTTGCATATTGATACTCCGAAATTATCAGTATCAGCAATACGGTTTGAATAATGACAGGCAATATGCCTATTAGTTTTGAATAAGCAATTGTCGTGAATAAATTCCACACCAGTAGCACACCAATGTATATAATTAGTATAAAATAGTATGTTTTATTTTTAAAAACTGTCTTTTTCATATAGTATGCCTTTAAAAAGTTGCAACTAATGGCCCGGGATATACTAAATGCAGGAATAAAATGTCGCTCAGCAATCCGCAGAACGACTTGTCCCGATTTATCGTGAACTTGTCCCGATTTATCGGGAAATATAGTAAAGATTTCAAATGTTTCAACGAACACGCATAGCTGCATTTGCTATAGCGTTGTTTCGCATCGTTCTTCTATTTTTTCGTCTTGGGTTCTGCTGTAGCTGAGTTAAGTTTGACAAGTTTGTCCCATTCAATTGCACCATCATTGTCGCAAAAGTCTGATGTAAATTCTTTGGTGAATTTGTTTATCATTTGCGA
>CAIWMA010000181.1 GCA_903913645.1 uncultured Bacteroidales bacterium
AGCCACCAGCCACCAGCCACCAGCCACCAGTCACCAATTACCAGCCACCAGTCACCAGTCACCAGTCACCAGTCACCAATTACCCGTTCTCTAATTTGTCCCAAAACGCTTATGTATCATTCCCTTCAACAAATTTAAATCTATTGGTTTCGGTATAAACTCATCGCAACCAGCTGCCATTGCCTGCTTCCTGTTATCAGCCATAATAAAGGCAGTTTGAGCTATTATAACCACGTTCTTATTAAACTTACGGATCTGCCGCGTGGCTTCATAGCCATCCATTTCCGGCATTCTTATATCCATCAGTATCAGATCGATATCGGGGTGCTTGGTGCACGCATTCACAGCTTCAACTCCCGTTACTGCTTTTATGATTTCCCTGCTGAGTGGTTTTAGTGCTATTGACATAAACATTTGTGTTGTTTGGTCGTCCTCGGCAACCAGTATTTTCAGCTTACCGTCACGGACAATGTTACCAGGTGCAGTGCCGGCATTTTCATTCCCTTTTTCCTCTTCAGTGGTATGGATGTGCGGGATGCTGAAATAAAATGTGCTCCCCTTGCCATTTTCGCTTTCAACCCATATTTCGCCACCGTGTTTTTCGACAAAATCCTTGCATATCACCAGCCCTAATCCCGTGCTGGGTTCACCTTCGGTACCTTTGCGGTAGTTGCTCCGGTTAATATTGAAAAGGTTGTCCAGGGTAGCTTTATCCATGCCGATTCCATTGTCGCTTACCGAGATTACGATTTCTTTGTCCGGCATTTCTTTTGCAGCTATGGTAACTTCGCCGCCAAAGGAAGTAAATTTAATCGCATTAAACACGAGGTTACTCATCAGGCTCTGGAACATTTGCGGATCGGCTGTAATTGCCAGCCCATCCGGGATTTGCTGAATGATACGGATATTTTTCTTTTCGGATGCCAGCCGGACCAGGTTCATATTTTCAATAAGTTGCTCCGATAACCGGAAGGTTACCGGCCTGAAAGTATGCAATCCGCGCTGCATTCGCGACCATTCGAGCAGGTTTTCGAGCAGGTGGAACACAATGCCGGCCGATTTACGCATGGATGAAATGCTGCTTTGTAGTTCGTCGGGCGAAAAGGAAGGTAATTCCTCTTCTATCATCTTTGTTAAGCCCAGGAACGAATTGAAAGGGCTTCGTAAATCGTGGGCTATAATGGAAAAGAATTTATCCTTTTCGATATTTAGCTTTTCAAGCTCCTCATTTTTGTTTTTGATTTCTTCTTCAATCCTTTTACTTTCGGTAATATCCTGAAAAACTGTAACAAAAAACCCGTAGCCTACCTGGTAGGCATTGATGTGGTAGAGTTTACCTAAAGGTTCAAAAAGCTGATCAAAAGTGACCGGTTCGCCTGAGAGAGCTACTTTACCATAAATCCCGATAAAAGGAGAATCCTGGATACCCGGAAGCACCTCTGTTACACGTTTCCCTACAATATCAGCAATGCGCAGCCCGGTTTGCCTTTCAAAGGCAGCATTCGCGCGAAGAAAAATATAATCCACCGGATTTCCATACTCATCAAGTACTACCTGGTGAACAGCAACACTGTGTAATGAATTTTCAAAAAGTCCCCTGAACTGTTCCTCACTTTTTAACAGCGCCTCTTGTGCCTGTTTGCCTATGCTGATGTCGATAAACGTGCATACAACCTGTTGTACTGTTCCATCCTTATTCAGCTGTGGTTCGGCATCTACCTTTAACCATATGCGCTCACCTTTCAGTGGATGATAAACACCCATTATCACATCATGAACAGCTTGCCTGTTGGCAATAGCCTGCGGAACCGGGTGGGTGTTGCCTGGAAAAGGGGAGCCA
>CAIWMA010000182.1 GCA_903913645.1 uncultured Bacteroidales bacterium
AGTCCCAAAAGGAGAGGTGGCAGAGTGGTCGATCGCGGCGGTCTTGAAAACCGTTGATCTGCAAGGATCCGGGGGTTCGAATCCCCCCTTCTCCGCTGATATAGTAAGAAATACAATGAAAACCACCGAAAACGCTACTGTTTTGGTGGTTTTTTGCTTTTTAACACTAAACAACTATCCCAGTATATATAAGCACTTGCTATTGCAGATAATCTACTCTCGATTATTTCCGTAAACAAGGCACAAACCGCGTGAAATAAGACCACAACAACAAATCTTCAGCTTTATCTATAATTGTAAGTTAGTCAGGTTAAAAGGTTGGGATAATTAGTAAGTACATTCACCGTTTTTTGTTTTCCATATTCAAAAAGCATTCTTCAGCAGCACAGTTTAGAACCGAAAATGACTGAGTATAATAAACTTGAATAGTCCGAATTAAATATTACCTTTACCGAATTGGTTTTCAATCAATTTCATCTTAAAAGATACCGTTAAGGTTATGAGTGAAAAAAAACAGAATAATTATGATTCACCTGATGTTGCAAAGCTTCAGGCTGTTGAAATAGATCACAAGACAACCATTTATATTGCAAAAGGTGCCGATCCGGAAGAAGCGAAAAAACGCTATTTATACAGGATAAATCCTAAAACAATAATTCTTTCCTAAAAGAATTTTTTAAAAGCCTGCGAAATATACAGCTAATCTAGCGGCGTTTTAATTTAGGATGTCATGGCTTTTCATTATTAAAAGAAATAAGACTATACCCCAGAGCCCTAAGGAAAAATTGTGTCCAGTCATTGATTGGATTAGAGATTTATTAGTTGCTGTTTCAGTACAAAATGGTATTAAATCTTTAGTAATATTTTAGCTTATTTACAATTTTCTGAATGCTGAATTTTAGAGCCAGCGATTCAACTAAATAATTTGGTTCAACCTGGTACTTTTTATACAAACGTATTATTTATTCCAGGTGGATGCAATGCCTGGAAAACAAAATCCTTTTGTGTTGCATATGACGCGAATTAGCCTCAAGAATGCCTGGAAACAGACTTTAAAAAACTGTTAATCTTTCGGAGTTCATGTTAAAAACAACAATCGCCATATATTCGGACTTGTTGCTTGAAATTAGCGCAGCATTATTTTTGTAGTTCTGTCGCAACCACAAAATCCTGCTAATTTGTTTTGAATATTACGGGATTTTACTGGTTCAACATTTCGGACATTACCGGGAGCTTGAACACCCGCAGCAAGATGAACTCTCAGTCGATGTGGGCAATCCTTGTGCTTTCCATCCTATAATTCCACCATCAAGATTTGCTGATTCTGGGAAGCCCTTACTGTTTAATAAATTTACGACTTTTGAACTGCGAACGCCAGCATTGCAGATAACTATTATAGGTTTATCGGTTGGGATATTTTGCAATTGGGACATTATTCCTGACATAGGATAATAGAAAACATCGCTGAGAGGAATAGATTCAAGATTGTATTCGATCTCTTCACGGACATCGATCACAATAGCTGTTGCGTTTTGCAATTCTGTTAAAGCATTTTTAGGTGTAATGTGCTGCACACCATCAATATGGAATGCCTGAAAAACGGGTATTTTAGTTGTGATCATATTTCTTTATATCGATTATTCAATTTGGTTCGAACTGATTTGGCTAATTACTGAGTGTTTTTTTACTTGGTTTTTACGAACTTTCTAGTACAAAGAGTGGGAATACAGCTTAGTGATGTTTCAGGAATTGAATCAAAATTCATATGCGAACTATTTAAAAATCCATGCAAAATAAATCCAGACGAAATAAAATCCGGTTAGAATAAACAATACCGCCACAATGCGCCTGAACCAGACTTCAAAGGTTTTGATACGGTTATAAAACTTGCCAATTCCGCCAATACTGAAAGCGAGCAGATAGGATAAAAGAATTACTGGTAAGCCGGTAGCAATGGCAAAATCGGGTAACAGCAGCAAGCCTCCTGATTGTGAAAGTACCATTGGCATCAGCATCCCAAAATAAAGTACACCGCTGTAGGGACAGAATGCTAATGCAAAGATCGTTCCCAGGAAAAGTGCACCCCAGCCGCTGCCAAGCTTTACCTTGTCGGCAAAACGTTGCAAAATGGTTCCTGATGAGCCAGGCATCTTGATCACACCCAGCATAAATATCCCGATTGCAATTAACAATGGTCCTACCCAGCGTTCACCGTTTGCTTGCACAGCACGGCTGACATGAAATTTGCTCGCTCCGAGGAATAATATAGAACCAAGGATTGTGTATGTCAGCGCTCGTCCCAAAGTATAATAAAGTCCGTTCAGGAAAACAGTTCGTTTGTCCTCTACATCTTTACTGATATAGGCCAGGGCAGTAATATTAGTAGCCAATGGGCACGGGCTGATTGCAGTCATCAAACCCAGCAGGAACGCTGTTAGTAGCGGGAAAGTGCTTTGGTCGATGAGGGTTTGTAAAAACTCCATTTTTTTGATTTGGGAATTTGAGAATGTGGGAATTTAAGGATTAATGGTTTCTCTATTATAGTATTGGTTTGTTTTTGATGTTATAATTATTTTTGAAATGATGTTTATGATTGAAGCAAGTTTTTCCTGCAAATTTTGAGGTTCCGGATAGTTTGGCGATAGTTTGCAACGTGTAAGCCAGTATTCAGTTTCATCAGCCTCCTTAGCTGCTATTTTCATTTTATGCACAAAATCAGCTTTGCTTTCAGCATTTTGTGCTTCATTGACATTAGCTCCAATTGATGTTCCCGACTTTTATAATTGTCTGGCAATAATATATCTTTTATGTTCTTCTAATTTCTCAGAATAAGAAATAATATCAAGGGCAAACTCAAGAGATAACTTTACGATCAGATTTTCATTTTCTTTTTTCATAGCTAAATTCCTCTCTTTTTATAAAAAGATGATTATCAGGATTTTATTAAGAATTCAATAATCTTCAAATCTTTTCATTCTCAAATTTCCACATTCTCAAATTCTCAAATTATTTCAAATTCTTCTCAATCTCCGCCTTCAGCCCTGCAATAAATTTATCGGCCTGATTCCGAGAGTAGCTAAAGGCAAAATTGGTAAAATCGGTATTGGTTTCCTTTGCTCCGCTTACTTTTGTAAGGAATAGTGATGAACCTTCGGCTTTGTATTTCTCAACCATTTTAAGGTTTTTTTCTTCTTCAACATTCAGAACCTGGAAAGTGATGGTGCCATCTTTTAATTGATTCGCAAAGTAAGTGTTCAGGGTTTTCTTAGTGTTATCTTCAATGGATATGCAGGTCGGACAACGCCGTTCCGAATGGAAATAAACGATTTTTAACTTGGTTGGCTTTTGTGCGAAAACAACACCTGATACCTGCAGAATCAACATAATTAATACAAGACTCTTTTTCATAATTGACATTTTTAAGGTTTTTATTTCGAAAGCAGTTCTTTAATTTCTTTAACCGAAGGTACACGACCATACAGCAGCACTTTTTCATCTACAACCAAGGCAGGTGTGCGCATCACGCCATAACCCATAATCTTTATAATATCTTCCTCTTTCACCACATTTGCATCGAGATTAAGTTCAGCAACAGCTTCACGGGTGGCTTTTTCAAGGTTTTTGCAATTGGAACAGCCGGTTCCTAAGATTTTGATTTCCATCTTGTTTTTGATTTATTAATTTGTTAAATTATTTTCACATTCCCACATTCCCACATTTCCACATTTTCACATTTTCACATTCCCAAATTCCCACATTCCCACATTTTCAAATTAAAAAATGTAATTAAACAGAAATCCTACTATTATAATTCCTGTTCCTACAACACCAATAAAGGTAAAGATAAGTGGCAGTTTAAGTACTTTGCGGAGAATAATCATTTCGGGTAACGAAAGCCCTATTACGGACATCATAAAAGCGAGTGAGGTACCAAGCGCAGCACCTTTTTCAATCAATGCTGAAACAATAGGTATAATTCCCGCGGCATTTGAATATAAAGGAATCCCTATCAATACTGACAGAGGCACTGAATACCAGGCAGATTTTCCCATAAATGAGGCCATGAAATCCTGAGGAACATAACCATGAACACCTGCACCCACTGCAATTCCTATCATAACATAAATCCAGACTTTCCCGACAATTTCCTTAACCGCTTCAAAACCCAGTTTTATACGTTTGCCAAATGCCAGTTTTTCGTCTTCCGGATGATCGCCGGCTTTTATTTGATAAACCCAGGGTTCAACCCATTTTTCGAGGTGTAGCCGACCTATTACCCATCCTGCAGTAATAGCGATGATCAATCCTGTAACAACATAAATCAGTGCTGTCTTCCATCCGAATAATCCAAACAGCAAAACAATCGCTACTTCGTTAATCATTGGTGCAGCAATCAGGAACGAAAAAGTTACACCCAGCGGAATTCCGGATTCAATAAAACCCAGGAACAAAGGTATGGCCGAGCAGGAACAGAATGGTGTTACTATTCCAAGCGAGGCTGCCATTACATTTCCGGTGAAAAGCGATTTGCCTTCCAGCGCTTTGCGGGTGCGTTCCGGAGAAAAATAGGTGCGGATTATACCGACAAAAAATATGATGAGTGCCAAAAGCATTAAGACTTTTGGTACTTCAAAAATAAAAAAACGAACTGCTTCTGTAAGATGCTTACCTGCAGGCATCATAAAGATACTAAAAACAAGTTTATCAGTTACCCATTGCAGGTTGTGGTATACCAAAAACCATGCTGGAATAAATAGCAAAAGCAAATATTTGCTGTTTCGGGCAAACCTGAAGAATAGGCTGTTGTCAGACATTACAACCCGTGGTTTTATTTTTATCAGCAAGAAAAGTATCTAAAAGTTGTTTTGCCAGGGCCCAGTTCTCTTTATTTATACAATATTTTATGAATGGCGGATTTATTTCACCCTGGATCAATCCGGCTGATTTCAATTCTTTCAGGTGTTGCGATAGGGTAGAGAGAGCAATGGGGAATTCATCTGCAATATTTCCACTATAGCAACATCCCCGGTCCGAAAGGATTTCCAGAATCTTAACACGGGCAGGATTACCCATTGCTTTTGCAAACCGGGCCAGTTTAACCTCATCCTCAGTATAAGCTATTTTCATGATTCATTTAGTATTTCGCAAAAATACGAAATATTTGATCTAAAGGAGTCAAAACAAAGAAAATTAATAATTTAGAAAGAGAATTAATATTGAACGGAGAGGAACCGACAGGGATTATAAAATCCGGCTTACTATCTTTTTTATTGAATCCAGTCCAATTTCATCATTGCTTACTGTAGCAGGATGCCGGAAAACAAAACCTGAGACATCATCAGCCACTTTTAATTCAAGAAATGAATCAACAATGCAATCAAAAACGAGGTCAAGTGTTTGATATTCAATATCTCCATAAATGTATTTGTTGGTAAACGTACCAGCAAACTCCATTTTACTGATTATTAGGTTTAATTCCTCATGAATCTCACGGACAATAGCTTCTTCAGCTGTTTCACCAAGATCAACAAATCCTCCCGGCAGATCGAGCATTCCGGCTGCCGGGTTATGTTTACGTATTGTAAATAGCACTTCGTTCGTTTCATTCCGGATTATGGCGGCAACGGATGCTGACATATTGATAAAATATCTGAAACCGCAACTTTCGCACTTCAATGATTTCTCAGTATCTGGAGTAAAACCCGGACTTCCACATTTCGGACAAAACCTGAAATTTTTTGAAGGACTATATTCATTAATCATAAACAATTGCAATTAAGGAAGAAGGGCTTCATATAAAACTTCAATAGGGTGCTTTGCGTTGCGTCCTGTACCATCCTTTATCTGGTGCCTGCAACTGGTGCCTGGAGCTGAAATAATTGTATGCGCAGGCGTTTTACGTATTTCAGGCAGCAATACCAGTTCGCCAACTTTCATTGAGACTTCATAGTGTTCAGCTTCATATCCGAAAGAACCTGCCATACCGCAACAGCCTGATTTTATTTCATCAATTGTATAATTTGCCGGCAATGAAATCATATCCTTTGTCGGGCCGGTGGAAGCAAGCGCTTTCTGATGGCAATGACCGTGTAAGCGAACATGCTGTTTCGCATCTGTAAATTGAGATTGACTAATATTGCCCTTCAGCACTTCACGCATAATAAATTCATCAAACATAAGGCAATTCTTGGCTAACTCTAACGCTTTGGGTTTGAGTTCTTTTCCGGCAAGATCGGGATATTCATCGCGGAAACTCAATATAGCCGATGGTTCTATTCCAATTAAAGGAGTACGTTCCGTTATAATAGAATGAAGTTTTGTGATATTTAACTTCGCCAATTCCTGTGCTTTCCTAACAAATCCTTTCGATAAATAAGCTCTTCCACTTTCTACATGATCAGGAATTTCAACTTTGTAGCCTAACTTGTTAAGTAGTTTAACCGCTTTGATTCCGATTTCTACATCATTCACATCCGTGAATTCATCAGCAAATAAAAATACTTTGCCCTTGATTTCAATATTCTGTGCCGGGGAAAGTTTTTTCACCCAGTTTTTTAGGGTTACTTTATAGAGAGTAGGAATAGTGCGTTTTGGTGCAAATCCCAACGACTTTTTCATCAAACCTGAAGTGAATTCATTGGTAACAAAAAAGTTAAATATAGATGGAACAATCATTCCGAGCTTGTTAAGTTGCGAAATGTTTGCAATAAGCTGGGTGCGGAGAGGAACACCGTTTGCATCATGCCAATGCTGAAGAAACTCAGCTTTGTATTTTGCCATATCCACATTACTAGGGCACTCGCTTTTACAACCTTTGCATGATAAACAAAGATCCATTACCTGGTAAATTTCTTTGTGATCGAACCGGTTTTTCTTCTCAGAATTCGTGAGGAATTCTCGTAAAACATTAGCCCTGGCACGTGTTGTAGAGTTTTCATCTTTCGTAGCCATATAACTTGGGCACATGGTTCCTCCAATTACAGCACTTTTCCGGCAATCGGCTGATCCGTTGCACTGTTCAGCAGCACGAAGTATTCCATGTGTATTCGAAAAATCGAAAATGGTATCAGGTTCTATTACAGCTTTGCCGGACTCGTAACGCAGGCTGCTGTTCATCAGTGGAGTACGGGTGATTTTTCCCGGATTGAAAATAGCTTCGGGATCCCATGTTTCTTTAATGCTTTCGAGTAGTGCATAGTTTTTATCGCCTATCATCATAGGGATAAATTCGCCCCTGAGCCGACCGTCACCATGCTCGCCACTCAGGGAACCGCGGTATTTTTTAACCAGTTTTGCTGTTTCAAGTGCCACAGTATGAAACAATTCAACATCTTTCGGGTCTTTTAAATTCAGAACCGGACGAAGGTGAAGTTCACCAGTCGCAATGTGTGCATAATACACACATTCCAGATTTAATCCTTTGAGCATTTGCCTGAAGTCATTCATGTAATCAGGTAACACTAATGGATTTACAGCAGTATCTTCGATTACAGCAACCGGTTTAGCATCACCGGGCAGGTTGGATAAAACACCTAATCCTGCTTTGCGCAATGCCCATACTTTGTTGACGTCCTGGTTATAAACAAGAGGGAAATGATATCCATAACCAGCTTCTTTCAGGTCTTTTATTACAGCTGCTGCTTTAACTTCAATTATTTCTTTAGATTCTTCAGCCAGTTCAATTAGCAACATCGCTGCCGGATCTCCCTGTATGAAAAAACGATTTTTGCGCTGTGAAATATTAGCTTTTGTTTGCTCAAGTATCACATTGTCCATCAGCTCAATAGCCACCGGATTGTGCTTCAAAGCAATGATATTTGCTTTAAATGTCTCATCCAGTGAATTACAGTGAACGCAGATTAGCGCTTTCTCTTTCGGGGGAAGCGGATCAATGTTCAGTTTTATTTCTGTGATGAAACACAAAGTACCTTCGGAGCCTGCAATTAACTTACAGAAATTGAACTCTTCATCTGATTTGGTAAAAGGCTCGCTTTCAAGCAATAAATCGATGGCATAGCCTGTATTTCTGCGATGAACAGACTTATCGGGAAACTGCGCCCTGATTTCATCCTGGTTTTCTTTATTACCAAGGATGCTGCGAATGTTTCTGTAAATCTGTCCTTCAAGAGATTCTAAAGCGCATTTCTGTTCAAATTGAGATTTGGTTAGTCTGCCGAAAACCACTTCCGAGCCATCGCTTAACAAAGCATTTACTTCAAGTGTATGATCACGTGTGCTGCCGTAAATCAATGAATGTGAGCCACATGAATTATTTCCAACCATTCCGCCCATCATACAACGGTTGGAGGTTGAAGTTTCAGGACCAAAAAACAATCCTGTATACTCAAGGATTTTATTAAGTTCATCAAGAACAACTCCCGGTTGAACGCGAACCCAATGCTCATCTTTATTGATTTCGAGCACCTGGTTAAAATGTTTTGAAATATCGGCTACAATTCCGCCACCAACTACCTGGCCAGCCAGAGAAGTGCCTGCAGCACGTGGAATAAGTGATGTTTTCAGGCTGCGGGCAAAGGCAATCAGCTTCTTCAGATCGTCGATATCAGCCGGACGAACAACCAGTTGTGGCATCTGACGGTACGCAGAAGCATCGGTAGCATAAATCAGGCGGGTGTATTCATCAGCATACACTTCACCTTTTAATGATGCTTTAAGTTCACTAAGTTTATTATGGGGAATTATTGTTTTATCCATCTTATTCTTCCACAAGTTCTTTCAAAGGTTTAAAATAATAGCGATCCCAGCCATCTACAATATTGTCAAATGCTTCATCCGGAATATTAATGTGCAGCAATTCCACATCTGTTGAGTTTCCTTCATCATGCAACTTGATGGTAACTAATGATTTATGCTCCGAAGGCATTCCCTCTTCTTCTTCAAAATACCATTCCTGCACTATCTTCTTTCCAGGTTCTATTTCCAGGTTTATTCCTGAAATTTCACCGTCCCATAATGAAAACTCAGTCCCTGCAACCGGCTCCATTACGGCTTTTGCTCCACTCCATATTTCGATGGTAAGCGGATTGGTCAAAGCCGTATAAATATCTTCAGCCGTAGCTTTAATATGATAATGTTTCTTAATATTTTTCATATGGAGTGTGTTTATCTGATTAAAATTGAATGTTGATTCCCGGAAGTAATTGAAAAATAGGCATATTAATATTTTTCGTGTACGTTTCCTGGCCTTTGATGTAAACAAATACGGGTTCAGCGTAAGAGATATCTGCCTGAAGCAAAACACTGACATGGTCGAAAAGAGTGTACTCAAATGATGCACCTGCAAGAAAACCAATTGTACGATCGAGCGAACCAGTTTTCCAGAAAGTTGTCTTTATTCCACCAAAATTATCAACGCCATAAAACTGATCGGGGGTTCTGGCAGTGTACATACCTCCCATAAGTTTAAACGTTGAATAAAACTTTTTTGTCAGATTAACTTTATAATAGACTCCTCCCATATAAGTTTGCACTTTGTAAGGACCTGATAGCAAATCCATTTTCAAATACGAAGGTTCGCTTTCGAGGTAATCATCACGATAATAGCCCGAAGCAAATCCAAACGATTTAGAAGAAATATCGATTCCAAATCCAAATTTAGGAGAAATAAACCATGCTGCTTCGCCTTTAATGCTTTTCCCTAATAAAGCATATCCTCCGGTAGCAAATTCATGAGAGGCAAATTGTCCCATGGGTAATGCATATCCAATCCTGATTCCGGCAAAGGAATTGTACTTCTGAGCCAGAATATTTGTAAAACTTAAACTGCTTACAATGAGTATGATAAGTAATTTAAAGACGTATTTCATTCGTAAATCTAATTTGCTTCAAAAGTACGAAATTGTTGGCATTTTTAAGGAACCTATAATCGGGATTGGAAGCATCATTGAAACATCAACTTTTTAGTCCAGATTCAAGGAACAATCAGCTGTTTTTCATTGCGTTGCGTGAAAATAAAAAAGGCAGATCCTCTTTTAACGATATCTCTGCCTTTCTATAATTAGACACTAGTAATTTCTATTTCTTATAAAAATCAGTGCTTTCAAAAATTTTATCTGCAGATTTGGCAATAAAACCTGAATATAAATTTCCATCGCTATCCGGGTACCGGATTGCAAACTCGTAATAACAGGAAGGAACCTCATAAGTGCCTTCGACGAAATCAACAGGAAAAAATCCGGCTTTGGTGCTCGATTGCTCAAGTAATTCGTCGGGTGTTCCCTTTATTTCTCCACCTGAACTATTGAGCATGAATCCTTGTTCTTTTACAAACTGATTGACTTTCTGAATGGTATTGTATTTCTTTAGCGAATTGATGCTAACCGTAAAGTGATTGGTGACAAATCCATAAACGTAAAGCCATGCGGCATATTCCGATTCTTCGCGTAGCATTTCGTAAGTTTCGTAGGATGGCGGGCCCCATACATTCCCGGAAAACACCAGTTCGTTGCCAAATACAAGTTCATCCGGCACTTGTGAGGCACATTGTTTTACGACATGTTGAAGCTGCGGACTGAAATGTTCTATCATCAGTTGGCTGATGAATACTCTTGGAGCATTCGGCAGTGTTTTGTGCTCGTAATGCTTGGCAGTGAGGTGTTTATCTTCAAAAATGTAATAACCTTTTTGAATGTAACCTGCTTCATGGAATGGCCTGGCAAGTACATCAACATTTATCCTTGTATCGAAGAACGTGCGAAATGCAATATGATCGTTCTCTACTTTTTCGCCCTCAGCTGTAAAACTATCGTAAACTTTTTTTGCTTCAGGATTCTGGGTAATATAATCAGTCCAAAGCCTGTCAAAAATTTCCTGTGGTTGCATAACTGAATTTTTAAGTGTTTTCTGTATTCTTAATGTTGAAATTATAACGAATCATTGAAAAAATCTCTCACAGAAATTAACAATATTAACTCCTGCAAGTTCAAGGCTGTTGCGGTTATTTTCAACAAATCTATCAATTTCTACTTCTTTATGCAACAGTCCTGTCATGCTTTTCAATAAATTACTGAGTTCATTATTATTAAATTCTCCAGTTAAGTCAATATTGATAAATTTCCCGTTTTCGGTTTTTATCGAAAGGGACAAAATTCCTGAATGTGTGGGCACATTTACTATAAAAGTATATGATGGTGAATATCCAAAATTCCATCCCCAGGTTTTATACTTAGTTTCAGATAGCTGAAAAATAGCATCTGTTTCATCAGGATGCAGATTATATGCATTACTTCCCGGATAAAAATCCAGCAGCCAAACAACCATTTTTTTTGCAAATTGAATGGTATCAATGTTTTCGGATAGGAGTGGAGCTATGTTTCCAACATCACTCCGTACAGATGCCATTGCTTTTCCGGTGTATTTTTTTTCAGGTGTTAAACAATTTTGTAGCTTTTCCAGGTCAGTATTAAAAAGGATGGTTCCATGATGAAGCACTCTGTCATGAAAAATATGCTCTGCATGCCCTGAAAATTTCAGATTACCTGTGAACAGACTGTTGCGTTTATTTATATTTACTTCAATACCAAGACTTTGCATGAAATTTGCAATTATTGATGTAAACCGCTTAAAATCAACCTGGTTGTATTTGTCCGTTTTTTGAATGAAAGTAAAATTCACGTTTCCTGTATCATGGTAAACGGCTCCGCCACCACTGATACGTCTGATAACCGGTATTTGGTTAGCACGAACATAATGGTAGTTTATTTCTGCAAAAGCATTCTGATGTTTGCCGATGATTACCGATTGCTCATTAATCCAAATCATGCACATGTCTTCAGTTGCATGCTTTACAAAATATTCTTCGGCAGCAATGTTCATGTACGGATCAGTAAACAGCCTGTGAAATATCAGCATGATTAAGTGTTGGTTATTTGTGATCTCACTAAAAAAAACAGGTGGTTTTGTATCCTGCAAATATAACAGATGTGAAAAGATTTATCTTTACAATGTTAAAACAATCGTAGAACAGGTTCTAATTTGTGACTATGCCGCTGAATATCAAATTAAAAGAGAAGTTACTTGCCAGGTGCATCGAGATGAAAGAAGAATCAGAAACAAACACCCTTGCTGCCATGAATGACGCTCAGCAGAGTGCTAATGAGTACGGAGCTCCAAGGGATAGGTATGATTCGTTCCGTGCACAGATGATGCGAAAACGAGATATGCTGGCTCAGCAGCTTTCGGCAGTTGAAGAAGAATTGAGTTATTTACGGCAAATAAAACCCGGAACCATATCTGCAAAAGTTGAAGCCGGAGCTTTGGTTGAGCTGAATACGCAAACGCTCTATATTATAGCCGGAATTGGTAAGCTCGTAATTGATGACAAGACTTTTTATGTAGTCTCTCCTGTAGTTCCTTTGGTTGCAGCTATGAAAGATCTAAAGAAAGGAGATTCTTTCACCTTTCGTGGCACAACAAGGAAGATAATTGAAATTTGCTAGAGTGTAAAATGAGTTAATGGTTTATAGAAAAATGTTAATCGGTTATTAAAGAGGTGTTTGCAAACATTGATAAGGAGTAAGGAGTAAGTGGACAGTTACCAGATACCAGTTACTAATTACCAGTCACCAGTTACCAGTCACCAATCTACACTGAAAAATCAAAATTGTCTCTTTTTGTTTTTGTATATACTTCACGGCTGAAAATATATAGACGGGCAGGCTTATGTGCAACTCCAACCTGTTTTTCATTTAGTGGTATGAGGTATTTCATACTCAGGATCTTCTTTCGGAAATTCCGTTTATCGAAGGTTGTACCAAGAATTACCTCATAGAGTTTCTGCATTTGCGATAAAGTAAATTTCTCGGGTAAGAGCTCAAAACCTATCGGTTTATTTAATAATTCACTTCTGAGATGTTCGAGAGCACATTTCAAAATATCCATGTGGTCCATCACAAGTTCATGGATTTCATGAACCGGATACCAGCGGGCATTATCACTTAAAATTAATTCGGGATGGCGCTGTTCCGAGATATTTATCAGAGAATAATATGCAATTGTAACTACTTGTTCTTCTGGATGATCAATCTGTCGGAGCCATTCCATGTCGCGGGGCTGTCTTTTTAACCTGTCGGGTGATCCGAATGATTTGAACTGGATAAGGTAAATATTGTCCAACCCGGTATTTTCTTTCAGAATTCGCGCTGCAGACGCATCCAGATCTTCATCCAGGCTCATTAAATCACCAGGGAATTTAAGGTCTGCATACTCAGTTCCGTCAATAGTCATATTTCTTTCGATCAACAGCACATTCAGATTTATAAAATCAAACCCAAAAACCACGCAATCGACTGAAACATTTGGAATTAGCCCTTCCTGCATATATAATATTTAAATTGTAAAAACATTTTTAAGTAATGATTTTAAAAGCTGCTATAAAATTAAGAGAATTTTGCTATTAAATACATTTCTGACAATAAAGAATAATAGATTTCTGTTGAGGGTCCTTATCAGGCTTGCATTCTCAATAATTATGCGAGTTAAGTATTTGAAAATTTGTGGTGTTATCACCAATTTACAACAAGTCTTTTTTTGCAAAGCAAACAAATCTTTTCAATTTGCCCGGTTGTGCCAATTTCAATTAAATAGGGGAGCAGAGCGTGTTTCAGGTTTTATTTTCTTCTGAAAGGAAAAAACAAAAAAAGGCTGCCCTTGGAAGAACAACCTGTTTTTAAATATCTTACTCAAAAAAGCTTATTTGCGTTTTTCTTTGATACGTGCTTTTTTACCTTTAAGGTCACGAAGGTAGAAAATCCTGGCGCGGCGAACAGCACCACGTTTGTTGATTTCAATTTTATCAATAAATGGTGAACAAACAGGTATGATTCTTTCTACACCAATTGTTCCCGAAACTTTACGTATTGTGAATGTTTCAGTAGCTCCTTCGCCTGAACGCTGCAGAACAACACCCTGAAATAACTGGATACGTTCTTTTTCACCTTCTTTGATTTTATAGTGAACTGTAATGGTATCACCAGCTTTAAATACCGGTAATTCATTCCTTAACACTAAAGTATCTTCAACGTACTGAATTAACTCCTTCTTACTCATTAGTTTATGTATTAGATGTGCGTTTTTCTCAAAAATGAGTGCAAATTTACGCTAAAAAATTGATACAAAACAAGTTTGTTCCGGTTTTTTTAACAATCCTTTGTTCATAACCCTCAATTGCAACTCAGGGTGCAAAAGTATGAAATATTTTTCTAATTGCCTAACCTTAATCAGGTGTCTGAATGTGATTGTATGTATTTGTTTATTAGCTTTTTATGATCAAAATAGATAATAATAGCTCATTTTATTGAAATACTTTGCATGCAGGGATAAGCAATGTTGTCTACAAAAAAATCCCCATGGCTGAAGACCAAGGGGATAAATCTTAATTATGAATCCGATGTTATAACCAGGAAAGCTTATTCAGCTTTTCCTTTTTTTACTTCTTCAGGCTGAATTTTAACTTCCTCAACAATTTCTGCGGCTTTAATTTCAACAACTTCTTCTGCTACTGGTTCAACTTTTCCGGTGGCCTTTTCAACATCAGGTAGAGCTACAGGTTCCTTGGATTCATTTCCGGCGGTTCTTATTTTCTCTTCAAGTTTATCAACCAGACCGGCAGCTTTATCATCCAGTTTTTCAATCGTTGCTTCTGCTTTGTCTTTCAACTTTTCTCCATATTCAATAACCTTTTCAGTTGCTTCATTAGCAGCAACTTTTACATCATCAACAACTACATCGATTTTTTCAACAACATCTTTGGCATATTCCTTAGCAGTTTCTATACCCTGTGCTGCTTTTTCTTTCAATTCTGTGGCTTTCGCGACCGTAACTTCTTTAATCTCAGCAGCTTTTTCAGCTGTTGTACCCTTTATCTCAGCAGCTTTAGCTACAGTTGCATCTTTCAATTCTGCGGCTTTGGCAGAAGTAACTTCTTTCGATGTTCCAAAAAGTTTTTTTAGTGAGTCTAATAATCCCATAATATTGTTATTTAGTGGTTTGTATTGGCAAAATTACAAATTTATTGCAAATAGATCAATAGGTTTTATTGAATTTTATTCGGCGATTTATGGCTTTGCAAATCAAATCATACCCGGCCTTCGTGATTTGGTACGCTCAACAGCCTTTTCGTATTGCCATTTTTTAATTTCTTTTTCATTTCCCGAAGTCAATACTTCAGGAACTATCCAATTATTATAATCCGAAGGCCGTGTATAAACAGGCGGTGATAATAAATTATCCTGGAATGAATCGGACAAAGCCGATGTTTCGTCACTCAATACGCCAGGTAATAAACGGATAACAGCATCGGTAACTACCGCAGCGGCTAATTCGCCTCCTGTCAGTACATAATTGCCAATGGATATCTCGCTGGTGAAATAATGTTCACGAAGCCTTTCGTCAATTCCTTTATAATGACCACACATTATAATAATATTTGTGCTCATCGATAATTTATTGGCCAGCGGCTGATCGAAGAGTGTCCCATCCGGTGTCATGAAAATGATCTCATCATAATTCCTTTCCGATTTTAATTTGTCGATGCAACTGGCAATCGGCTGTATCATCATCACCATTCCTGCACCGCCGCCAAAAGGATAGTCGTCAACTTTACGATGTTTGTTGTCAGAATAATCCCGTAGGTTATGGATGTGAATCTCAGCAAGGCCTTTTGACTGAGCGCGTTTAATCATCGAGTGGTTAAACGCCCCATCAAACATTTCAGGAAAAATAGTTATGACATCAATACGCATAGCAAACCAGTTGATTAATACTGCAAAATTACATTTTTAAAATGAGCTTAACATTACTTCCCATTTACATTTGATCATTACCCCAATACCGACATAAGTAAATTCATAAAACTCTCTTTTTTGAATTCATCCGGATACAATTTCAGGTTGATATGCATAGCATCATTTAATTCCACGGCATAAACTAAAATACCTCGTTGATTGTTATCTTTGCATTAAAATTAAGGCTTACATGAAGAAAATAATATTGCTCATAGTTTCATTGATTCAGTTTACAATCCTGTTCGGGCAACAAACAGGCATGAATACTTATGTTCTGCGTTTCACTGACAAAGGCGTTAGCCCGGATTTCGTAATCAATGCTTCTTTATATCTTTCCCAAAAAGCAATTGAGCGCCGTATAAAATATCAGATTCCTGTTGATCAAACTGATTTGCCGCTCAGGGAGCAATATGTTAATGATGTTTCATCAACTGGGGCTAGGATTTTAGCACGTTCCCGCTGGTTTAATACTATCGTAATTGAAGCTGATACGAATATGATAATTAATATATCTGCACTTTCCTGCATTTCAAAAGTTGAGCTTCTAATCTATAATAGTCAGGCTAAACGTGTTGCGTCGGAAACTTCTAGCCCATTTTTTAAAGCAGAGACTGTAAATCCCTGGCAAATTAAAATGAATGAAGGCGGACCAACTGATAAATACAATTATGGCACGGCATACAACCAGATAAATCAGCTTAAAGGTCAGTACCTGCATAATTTGGGATTTAGTGGCGAGGGTATGTTGATTGCAGTGATTGATGCAGGTTTTAGCTCGGCCGATATAATGCCTTGTTTTGATAGCCTGCGTGCAAATAAGCAGATTAAAGGCACACGCGATTTTGCGCAACTAGGCAATAATATTTATGCTACATCAATGGCTACGCATGGCACCAGCGTACTTTCGTGCATGGGAGCTAATGTTAGTGGCAAAATGGTTGGCACCGCCCCAAAGGCAGATTATTGGCTATTACGCTCCGAAGTATATGCTACTGAATCTATTACTGAAGAGTATTTTTGGGTAAGCGCTGCCGAATTTGCTGACAGTGTTGGTGCTGATCTGATTAATTCATCGCTGGGATATACCACTTTCGACAATGCATCTACTAATCATTCGTATTCTGATTTGAATGGAAACACAACTATGGCAACCATCGGGGCCGACAAAGCCGCTTCGAAAGGGATACTTGTTGTTAATAGTGCAGGAAACTCTGGTGGTGCCGGATGGTGGTATATCGGATCACCAGCTGATGGTGACAGTGTTTTTACCATAGGTGCTGTAAATTCTATAGGAGTAAGGGCGAGTTTTAGCTCAGTCGGGCCAACTTCGGATGGAAGAATAAAGCCAACCGTAATGGGACAAGGCTCAGGTGCAGCATTATATTCTCCAGGAGGACTCACAAGCGGCAGTGGAACATCATTTTCATCGCCCATTATTTGCGGTATTACAGCCTGCCTGTGGCAGGCACTTCCAGAATTGAATAATATGCAGATTATTGATATAATCAAATCAACATCAAGCCAGGCAAGTAATCCTGACTCACTTATGGGGTGGGGAATACCGAATTACGAAACTGCTTATACAACGCTTTCAATTCGTGATCATATTGTAACAAAATCTCTTATTGTTTATCCCAATCCTGTTTACGATAAAATAACCCTGGCTTTTCCTGCTCCCATTCAAGGAAAATATAAAATTGAAATAGTCAACATAGAAGGCACGGTTGTTTATTCGAACCATCGCTCTGAAAGCTCAGTTCATAGCATTCAGATAAACGACATTGGATCTTTACCACCGGGAATATATTTATTAAAGGTTTCTGGTGTTTCGTTAGTCTACACCGGAAAGATTATAAAAATGTAATTTTGAAATTCATTTTGTCCTAAACCTGATGAACTTTCTTCTTGGCTTAATTTTTCCAGGATAGGACACAGGTAGTATGATTTCATTTTTTTTGATCGGTTAAATCAAATTAGAAATGCCTGAAGAGGTTTTCCATTTAAATCTAAATTTTATTTCTAGAGGCTATTGATTTCAACCTCCCTATGGTTGAAAATCATTTCCCTTCGTTTCATATTCATAATACTTGAATATTATATTTCGATTTCACTTTAATTAAATCCTTGATAACTTATTTTCTTACAATTATTTATCATTAAAAACCGCTAAGTTAACCGGATTAGAATCGAAAAAAATACCGATCATTCCTATTTATCCATCAAAATTTGAGAAATATTGGGTTAAGTCTGGTTAAATTCTATGCTTATATTTCAACTTCCTTAATGTTTTCGATTGACTAGCCCAAAAAGTACGAATCACATTTTCGCTAGAAAGTAGGATTGAAGCGCAAATAATTAGTTTGATATAATCCTAGTCATAAGTTTACATTTATAACCTCAATAAGTATTACATAAGTAAACATGGTGGTTACATATACAAACATATGCGAATTGACAAATGTTACATAATAATTACAACTGTAATCTATGGAATTATTATTCTATAACATGCTCAAATATAGGTATGTAAACATTTGTAAACATAAATTATTCATTATTGTGTTGACAATTGTATTTCAAAGAAATAAACAGCCAACAACTATAGTTTTATATTATTGTATATCAGTATAATATGTGTTTTACAATTAGTATTACTTCAAGTAAATTGAGTTTTAACAATAAAAATACAAAATTGGTAAAATATAGTATTAATAACTGTATATCAACATTATACAAGTGTTATATGATTTTATAATTTAAATGTAAACTTGATGATTAGCATTTTGTGTTTTATTATGCATAATTGATCACATTATTAAATACTAAGTATTACATTTGTAGTTCTGTTTACATAAATTAAGTTTACAAATGAAAGACAGGATCACTCTACTTATCAAAGCGAAGAATCTGACAGCTGCTCAATTTGCAGACGATATCGGGGTTCAGAAATCGAGTATTTCGCATATTATTTCCGGACGGAATAATGCCAGCCTTGATTTTATCCAGAAAGTACTTTTAGCTTACCCGGAGGTCAATATGGATTGGCTTATGTTCGGAAAAGGTCCATTATTTAAAAGCAGTGAAACAGCTGTCAAAGTCAATACTGACGAAAGTTTGAGCGCTGTTCAGGCAGTTGATTTAACGCATGTGGATCTGTTTTCTGAACTGATGCCCACAAAAGGTATTGATTTTCGCAAGGAAAATGACTTGAGCCCTGAGGCTAAATCAGAGCCAAACAAGAATAATGAGGACGATGAAATTATAGATCCAGCTCCTTCAATTAAAAACAAGGAGCAGAATTCAGAAGAATTTCTAACCAGGAAAACGGATAATGTGGTAATCAGTTCCGGGCACAAAGAAAACATTACGAAAACAATATTGAAAATCGTAGAATTTTATTCGGACAATACGTACAGGGAATTTTTCCCAGAGTAATTAAGGTCTGTCGAAATGTGAAAAGAAGAAATTGGATTCGATTAGCGCATTTTCATCGCTGTCTGATCCATGAACTGCATTTCGTTCGATAGAGGTCGCAAAAAGTTTACGAACTGTTCCATCGGCAGCATCTGCAGGATTGGTTGATCCGATAAGTTTACGGAAGTCTTCAACAGCATTTTCCTTTTCCAAAACAGCTGCAACAATAGGCCCTGATGACATAAAAGCTACTAGTCCGTTAAAGAATGGTCTGGCGCTGTGTACGGAATAAAAAGCTTCTGCATCTTCCTTGTGCAAATGAGTAAGCCTTAAGGCTTTGATTTTGAATCCGTTCTCAATAAATTTTTGAAGAATCAGACCTGTATAACCTGCTTCAAATGCATCAGGTTTGATCATTGTGAATGTTGTAATTCCAGACATATTGCTTTAAAATTGTATTCCATACAAAGATAAGTTAATATTTATTAACGAGATCAACATAAAGGTTAAAATGGTAAATTTGCAAAAAATTAAACTTAGTTAATATACACATCTTGGGAATTCCAGAATCTTCCATTTCTTACCTGATAAAACTCCTCGAAGAAAAGTCGGATGTACTTATCACTACACATTATAATCCTGATGGAGATGCAATAGGTTCCTCACTGGCATTGTATCATTTTCTTTCTTCACAGGGTATTAAGTCAAAAGTGTTGATACCGAATGAGCTGCCATCGTTTTTGCAGTGGCTTCCGGGAGTAAAGGATGCAATTATTTACGCTGAAAATACTGTTCTTGGCGACGCTTTACTTACTTCAGCCGATCTTATATTTTGCATGGATTATAACGGACTTGGGCGGGTTAAACTCTTTACCGAACAGCTTAAGACATCCACTGCAACCCGCATTCTTATAGATCATCATATACAACCTGAGAATGAATTTGACCTTACCTTTTCAGTAGTTGGGGTTTCATCTACTTCGGAATTGTTATACCAGATTATTTCTGAAGCCGGACTCATTGCATCACTTACGAAAGAAATGGCCGAATGCTTTTTTGTTGGCATTATGACAGATACCGGTTCGTTTAGTTTCGCTTGTAATCGTCCTGAAACCTTTGTGATTGCTTCTGATCTTATCCGAACCGGGATGGATGTTGAAAAGGTCCATCGAATGGTTTATGATACTTATTCCGAAAGTCGCATGAGGTTGCTAGGTCATTGCCTGAGTTCCAATATGAAAGTTTTGCCTGAATATGCAACTGCTTACATCTGGCTTACCATGGAGGATCTTGAAAAATATGATTACCAGCAGGGTGATACCGAAGGCGTTGTAAATTATGCTCTTAGCATTCAGAATGTGGCGGTAGCGGCATTATTTACAGAACGTGGCGACAGGGTAAGAGTGTCATTACGCAGCAAAGGTGAATTTTCGGTGAATGAATTTGCCCGCGCCCACTTTAATGGTGGTGGCCATCGTAATGCCGCAGGAGGAGATATCTTTAAGAACATGCCCGAAACGCTTGACTGGTTCGAATCATTGTTACCACCATACAGTGCCGAAATTCATAAATCACTTGCTAACTATAAATAAGTTTGAAGCATGATTTATAAAATCCATCTTATTCTTTTTATTTTGATGCTGGGTTTACAATCCTGTGGTAATAAAAAAGATGCAGTTGAAATGAATAACTTAAGTCAGGATCAGGTTACTGAAAAGTTGTTGGAAGCCAATAAAGCAGCAATTGAATTTGAAAATAAACAGATTGATAAATTGATAGCCGGTTCAGGTTGGAATATGCTAGAAACGCCTACAGGACTTAGGTATGAGATCCTTGAAAAAGGAAACGGACCGAAGGCTGAAACCGGGAAAATAGCCAGGTTGGAATATGAAACTAAGCTTCTAAACGGAAAAATAATATATAGTTCCGTGCAAACAGGTGCAAAAGAATTCAGGATAGGAAGCGGCGGTGTTGAAAGTGGTCTCGAAGAGGGAATACTGCTTCTTCGTCAAGGAGATAAAGCCAGGTTTGTTATTCCTTCATTCCTCGCGCATGGATTATCTGGTGACCAGGATCGTATTCCGCCAAAAGCAACTCTAATTTACACCTTGAAACTCATTGAATTAAAATAAATTAACCATAATTAAAATTAACTGAAACACTAAAATGAAAATGAAAATCAGAACAATTATCACTTTGGGAGCAGTAATCGCAATGATTGTGATTACCTCATGCTCAAAATACCCTGGATTTAAAAAATCGGAAAGCGGTATTTTTTACAAATATTATGTGGAAAGTAAGGATACCACAAAGGTTAGAGAAGGAAGTATTCTTACAATGAACATCAAATACAGGTTGAAGATTGCAGGCAAAGACTCTGTTTTATTCAATTCCGCTACAATGCCAAAAGCTTTTGAAATAAGCCAGGCAAAATCAGAATTTAAAGGTGATGTTTTTGAAGCTTTTTCAATGCTCCATAAAGGAGACAGTGCTTCATTTATAGTTAATGCAAAAGATTTTTTCCTGAAAACAGCTAAATACCCACAATTACCTCCGGGAATTGATAGTACTACGGTTATGTATTTTGATGTGAAACTGTTGAATTGTGAGACATTGGCCGCACGCCAAAAAGCTGAAATGATCAAAGCCGAAAAATTTAAAAGTGAAGAACCGGTAAAAATTCAGGCTTATATCGCAAAGAACAAAATTACTGTTGCACCATCAGATTCAGGAGTTTATGTGATAACACAAAACGCAGGATCAGGACGTGGCATCGTTAAAGGTGATTTCGTAAAAATTAACCTTGTCGTTTCCAACACAGAAGGCAAGAAAATTTTCTCAACGCTGGATCAGAACAAACCCATCAGCTTCGAATATGGCAAGCCTTTTGATACCAGAGGATTCGATGAAGCTATCTCAAAAATGAAGAAAGGCAGTAAGGCAACTGTTTTAGTTCCTTCTTCCATGGGTTTTGGACCTCAAGGGAAAAAAGATATGAGCGGACAGGATATTATCTCTCCATACTCACCGGTTGTTTACGACATCGAAGTACTAGACCTGAAAACCAAAGCTGAAAACGAAAAAGCCGCCAAAGAAGATGAATTGGCTAAAAAGAAAGTTGCAGCTGAAGGCCAGGCAAAAGAACCTTTAATTATTCAACAATACATAAAGGATAATAAAATAACTGCTAAACCTACTGCCAGCGGTCTTTATTATATCGAAAAAGTAGCAGGTAAAGGTCCAAAAGCAAAGGCAGGCAATAAAGTAAAAGTGCACTACACACTTAAACTTACGAATGGAAAAGTACTAGAATCATCTCTTGACAAAAAACCTGCAACTCCTTATGAATTCCCTTTGGGCCAGGGCCAGGTTATTCCAGGTTGGGATGAAGGCATTGCATTGATGAGTGCCGGTGGCAAAGCTACCCTCATTATACCTTCGAAATTGGGTTATGGTGCGCAAGGTTCAGGAAACATACCAGGTTATACACCATTGGTTTTTGATGTTGAACTCGTTAGCATCAGCGCTAAATAGAGATTGAATAAGGAATAAAAAAAATGAGGTTCCAGCTGGGACCTCATTTTTTTTTGCTTTGGGCGATAAAATGAGGATTCAGCAGCGAAGACTTGTTATATTCAACAGGTAATCCATTCTCAACCTGGTTTACAGAACAACACGCAAACCTGGCAACTGCATGTCCTGCACCGGTATCCCATTCCATGGTTGGTCCGAACCGAGGATATATATCAGCACTACCTTCGGCCAGGGAACAAAACTTTAATGAACTGCCTCGTGAAATAAAGGAAAGATCCGGATGAGTTAGTTTCAAATCATTGATAAAGGATTCAGTTTCAATATTCATATGCGACCTGCTTCCAAGTACAAGATAACCATCTGCCCTGGAAATACATGGAAGCTTCTCCACAAGGTTTTCTATATCGTTGAAATTCGTAAGATCATTATTATTTAAGTGAGCAACGTTCAGCCTGAATGAGCCTGTTTCACTGCCCCAGTATATAAAGCCGGGAACTGGAGCATATACAACACCAAATGAAGGTTGACGGTTAGTGATCAGCGCAATATTTACCGTAAAATCGCCATTTTTCTTGATAAACTCTTTTGTGCCATCAAGAGGATCAATCAACCAGAAATCGTTCCAGTGTTTTCGGATATCGTAACTGGTTTGTGCACCTTCTTCGCTCAATATCGGCAATCCAGTTTCCAAAAGGCTTTCAAAAATGATAGTATGAGCTGTTTTATCAGCAATAGTCAACGGACTATTATCAGATTTTAGTTCAACCTCAAAAGGTTGCTGGTAAATATCCATAATCGCTTTTCCAGCTCTTAACGCTGTTTGCAATACTTTCCCAGTAAGTTCTGCCGTAAACTCCATTTTATTTACCTTTTTTCCTGTTATCTATCAATTCCTTGTAGCCAAGCATTTCGTCGCGCAAACGGGCTGCTTCAATAAAATCGAGTTCTTTTGCTGCTTTCTCCATCGATTTCCTGGATTGGTCATAGAACTTTTTTAGCTGCTCGTCATTCAGGTATTTTACAACTGGATCGGCAGCGGTACTGATGGTCTCTTTTTCAACATACGCCTTTGGATCGGTGGTTTTGTATTCAATTGAACCTGAAAGACCTGATGCTTCAATACTTTTAATGATCTGGGTAGGAGTGATGTTATACTTTAGATTGTAAGCTATCTGAATGGCTCGTTTCCGGTTTGTTTCATCAATGGTCCTTTGCATGGAATAGGTCATTTTATCAGCATAAAATATAACCTTGCTGTTGATATTCCTGGCAGCCCGCCCGGCTGTTTGTGTAAGCGATTTTTCAGACCGTAAAAATCCTTCCTTATCGGCATCCAGAATGGCAACAAGCGAAACTTCCGGTAAATCAAGCCCTTCGCGCAAAAGGTTTACGCCAATTAACACGTCGATGGAACCGAGGCGAAGGTCGCGAAGGATTTCAACCCTGTCGAGTGTATCAACTTCCGAATGAATGTATTTACAACGGATTCCAAGCCTAAGCATGTATTTCGAAAGTTCTTCTGCCATCCGTTTGGTAAGCGTGGTAACAAGTATGCGCTCGTTTTTTACTGTTCTGAGTTCAATTTCATTAAGCAGATCATCAATCTGGTTAAGACTTGGCTTAACTTCAATCTGTGGATCCAGTAACCCGGTTGGCCTGATAAGCTGCTCAACAACAACGCCTTCCGATTGATTAAGTTCATAATCCGATGGAGTTGCTGTTACATAAATAACCTGGCTCAAAAGTGTCTCGAATTCTTCAAATTTCAACGGGCGGTTATCAAGTGCTGACGGAAGTCTGAATCCATATTCCACCAGGTTTTGTTTCCGCGAACGGTCGCCACCGTACATTGCCCTGATTTGAGGCACTGTGGCATGACTTTCGTCGATTACCATAAGAAAGTCGGATGGGAAGAAATCAATCAGGCAGAACGGCCTGGAACCTGAAGTACGCCCATCAAAATACCTGCTATAGTTTTCAATGCCAGAACAATATCCAAGCTCACGCATCATTTCAATGTCATATGTAACACGCTCTTCCAGTCTTTTCGCTTCAAGATGACGTCCGATTTCTTTAAAATAATCCACCTGTTTCACCATATCTGCCTGTATCTCCCAAATGGCTTCCTTCATTTTCTCTTTGGAAGTAACAAAGATGTTGGCAGGAAATACCGTAATTTCTTCAAGTGTTTCTATGGAAAGGCCGCTTAATGGATCAAAAGATGATAAACTTTCAATCTCATCACCATAAAAGATGATTCGGTAAGCGATATCAGCTGAGGCAGGGTACACATCAACAGTGTCTCCTTTCACACGGAATTTTCCGCGGGTAAGGTCAAATTCGTTGCGGGAATATAAACTTTCGACAAGCGCATTTAATAATTTGTTCCTGCTCAGTTTATCGCCTTTCGCAATATGAATCACTTTATTGTTAAAATCATCGGGATTACCGATGCCATAAATGCATGAAACAGAAGCTACAACAATTACATCACGGCGTCCTGACAGTAAAGCCGATGTTGCGCTCAAGCGTAATTTCTCTATTTCTTCGTTAATCGAAAGGTCTTTTTCAATGTACGTATTGGTAACCGGGATAAACGCTTCAGGCTGATAATAATCGTAGTATGATATAAAAAATTCTACAGAATTTTCGGGAAAAAATTGCTTGAATTCACTGTACAACTGGGCTGCCAGGGTTTTGTTATGACTTAGAACCAAGGTTGGACGCTGTACCTGCTGAATTAAATTGGCTATCGAAAATGTTTTACCCGATCCGGTAACACCGAGCAGAACCTGGGCATGGTCGCCTCTTACAACTCCTTCGGTCAGCTGCTTAATAGCTTCTGGCTGATCGCCGGTTGGCACATATTCGGATGTTAGTTTGAATTGCATTGGGTATTGTATATTCAAATCGTGTATTAAACTTTGTTCCTTTTAACGTAACAATTAATCGCGAATCATAAATCGCGCAACTATCGGGAAATGATCAGAGTAGTCTTTATTAATTGTTTTATGTTCAATTGTTTGCAACGCTTTTGAGTGAAATATATAATCGATCCTGAGCATGGGTAGCATTTGAGAATGTGTTTGTCCTAATCCTTTTCCTTCATCTACAAAAGTATCATCCAATTCATTGGCGATCTGCCTGTAACTATACGAAACAGGAGTATCATTGAAATCACCGGTTAAAATAACAGGGTAAGGGGAATTTCTGATAAACTCTGCTACAACATCCGATTGAACAGCCCGTTTAATAAAAGCACGCTTCATTTTACCAAAGATTGCCAGGGAACCTTTCTTAATGTTTTCGTTACCTGCCGGCACAACGGTGATTTCATTCACAAAATCATAGTCTTCTTTCCCGAATTTAACGGATTCAAAATGCAGGTTCATAATCCTGATGGTATCTTTCCCAATCATTACATCGCAGGATTGACAGAAATTAACTCTGCTGTTCGGGAATTCAAGTTTCTTAGTTGAAATAATAGGATACCTGCTGAAAATTGCCAGCCCGAAAGGAAGAGCGTTTGTTTTCTTATCAAAGAGTTCAACATTCCTGTATTTGTATCCTGACTGCTGACTGATTGAATCGGCAAAATCAGCATGTTTTCCTGCACCGCTGTAATAATCCTGTATACAAAGAATATCAGGTGATTCAGAATGAATAAGGTTGAATATTTCCAACCTTGTTGTTTTCCCAGATTCGTTACGCCAGTTATATAAATCAAATAACCGCACATTATAACTCATCACATTAATACTGTTTTCAAAGGATAATTTATGCTGAGCTCCAGTAAATTTGATGTAAGTTTTTAACTGGTTAAATCCTAACAGTATGGTAATGATCGATAAAATGAAATATTTTTTCAGGAAAACAATCCAGAAAAGTACGAAAAAGAGGTTGCATAATAAAATCACAGGATAAGCAAGTCCGGCAAATGCCAATGGCCAGAATTTTACCGGTGAAATGTAAAGTGATAAATAAGATGACACAAGAAACACGATAAAGAAAAGATTCACAACTACCATAAGTTTGGTAGGCAGCGACATTTTTCCATTTGTTTTTTTAGCCGGTTTCTTTTTCGTTGTTGCCACCTTTTGGGGAACTGGTTTTATTTCAGATTAATAGGATGCTTTACGCGTTTTTACTGCTGTTAAAAAGAATTTCTTTTTCTTCAGACGAAAGGCTAGTATAACCACTTCGTGAAATTTTATCGAGGATATGATCGATTTTCTGCTGTTTTAACACTTTCTGTTTGTTGTATTCCTCATCTGTCAAAGGCCGTCCTTTACTGTGAACTGTGCGCAATGGTTTTCTGATGAAAGGACTGCTCAATATCGATCCTAATCGCAAAAGCCCAATTCGGCTGGCAATATCTTTCCGGATAAACAAAATAAATAATGCTCCTGAAATGGCACCTCCAATATGTGCAAAATGTCCGCCGGCATTGCCTGACCGTATCATCAGAATATCAAGAATTACAGTGAAGATGGCTATATACTTGATCTTAACTGGACCTACAAACATTAACTGAACTGTATAATCCGGAACCAGCACTGCGGTGGCTATAGTTATTGCCAATACCGAAGCCGAAGCTCCTATGGTTGTGGCATTTTGTATGGAATTCTGGAAGAGTGGAAAAATATTATAAGCTCCCATAAATGCCAGAGCGCCGGCAATGCCACCGATGAAATAAATTGTATAAATCTTCCGGCCTGGCATGAACTCCATAAATATTTTACCAAACCAGAAAAGCCAGATCAGATTAAAGAACAAGTGCCAAAAATCCTCCTGAACAAACATATATGTAATGATGGTCCAGGGTTTCAGTACCAGATTAGGAAATGAAGCCGGTACGCCAATCCAGTCGATAGCAACATTAAGAAACATCAGGTCGCCTTGAGTGCCAGGTGGTTGTGAAAGCGCTCCAGCTAGTTTGACAAGCTGGATTAGAAACCAAATCATAACATTTGCAATAATAAGTTGCGAAAGAGCAGGCTTCATCTGAACCATGCTCCTTAATCGTTCGCCTGCTGACTGATTGTAATTCATTATTTTATGAAATTCTGTTTCTAATATTCATTTCCTGATATTCAGGAAATAGCAATCTAATGTAAGCAAAAATAAGGCTCTGCCTATTGCAAATAATCGTTATGATGTTTATTCGGGTACTTTTTCCAATACATGATCAGAAAAAAGCCAAAAATCATTCCACCCAGATGAGCAAAGTGAGCAACATCGCTTCCTGTGTTATAAACTCCGGAAAATAACTCAATAGCACCATAAATGATAACAAACCACTTGGCTTTAATCGGAATGAAAAAATACAGGTATATGAGTGAATTAGGGAATAGCATACCAAAAGCCAACAGCAATCCAAAAACTGCCCCTGAAGCGCCAATGGTCGAACTATTATATAATTCATTAAGCTTTGCCATCAAAGGATCTCCAAAGTTCTGATTATTCTGCAATACCTGGAAACCTGTTTCGCGCACCTGGTCAATAAGGTCTGGGGTTAAGCTCATTTCGACATTTCGCACCTGGATATATATTACTAATATTTGTATGAGCGCTGCGCCTATACCTGTGATCATATAATAAATCAGGAACTTCTTTGGACCCCATACTTGCTCCAGAACACTGCCAAACATCCATAATGCAAACATATTAAAGAGTATGTGAGAAAAATCATGGGGATTATGCATGAACATGTATGAAACAAATTGGTACGTTGCAAAGTGCGGAGAAGCAAAGTAATGCAAACCGAGGTAATCCGTAAGGTCTATTCGCATTGTGTTTCCAAGCACTAGAGTAGCAACGTAGAATAGCGCGTTGATAATCAGTAAATTTTTAACAACCGGTGGTAAAAATCCGAAGCCGGTAGGACTGTATCTTTGGTTACTCATATTTCTACTCTTTTTTCTAATTAATTCAATCTAAACTATTTAACTATTTTCAATTAACCTTTAACTTTATTCTACCGGCCAATTAACTTATCAATTTCATTCACCTGTATAATCCTGAGAACTCTGCTTCCATCAGGTGCAACATCCGGAACCTGGCAGGCAAACAGCTCATCAATTAATTGTTGCATTTCTTCTATTTTCAATACCTGGGTTGTCTTCACAGCCAGATTGCCTGCAATTATCCTAGCCAGTTTAATCCGTTGATCATCAGGTGAATCTGTGCGATCTTTTTTATAATCTTCCAGTAAACCATCAATAAAGTCAATAATTTCACCTGATGGCATATTCGAAGGTACGGTATTTATTACAAAGGTTCCACCTCCCATAGCCGAAATCTCGAAACCAAGGCTATCCAGGTTATCGGTTAATTCATTTATAACTTCTGAATCAACAGCCGATAACTGAATAGTTTGTGGAAAAAGAACTCTTTGCCTCGTAACGGCTTGCCCTTCCGCATTTGAACTTATTTTTTCAAATATAATACGCTCATTAGCTTTTTGCTGATCAACAATCAATAGCCCTGATTTAACATTAGCTACAATAAAACGATTTTGAACCTGAAAAAGTTTATTTGCGGCAAAAAGACTATTTTCAGAACTACCTGCCTGTTCGTTTTCAGGTTGCTGTGCCGGGATTAAGATGAAATCATTACTATTTTCCTGCTCGTGCTGAACAGACGGCTGATTCGCAATTCCTTCATACATCTTTTCCCATCCTGCATGATTAGGGGTCATGCCGGCATTGGCTTTCAGGAAATTTTGAGGCTGCTTCCTGAAAGGATTATAATCAGGATTTATAGTTATAGTAGGCGCTTTGGGTTCATAACCCTTTGGTGCATGGAAATCAAAAGTTGGTTCGGTATCAAAATCGATAGTTGGACTCAGGCTGAACATTCCAAGGGCATGCTTCACTGAAGTGCGTATGGAAGCATACAAAAGCTGGCCATTCTGGAAATTAACTTCCGTTTTTGTAGGATGAATATTGATATCAATAGTGGATGGATCAACTTCAATATAAAGAAAGTAGGAGGGAATAGCTGAATCGGGAATAAGCTCTTCAAATGCCTGTTCCACGGCATGATGAAGATATGGATGCTTGATAAACCTGCCATTAGCGAAAAAATATTGTTCGCCGCGGGTTTTTCGTGCAGTTTCCGGTTTCCCGATATAACCAATAACTGAAACAAGTTCTGTTTTGGCTTCGACGGGTAAAAGTTTCTCGTTGATCTGGTTGCCAAAAATATGAACAATCCTTTGCCTCAGGTTTCCTTTCGAGAGTTGAAAAACGGGCTTATCGTTGTTAAACAACGAAAACTCGATATCAGGATGAACCAATGCAACACGCTGAAATTCTTCAAGAATGTGACGAAACTCAACAGTGTCGGACTTCAGGAAATACCGCCGGGCAGGAATGTTATAAAAAAGATTTTTAACTATGAATGTTGTTCCTTGCTGGCAGGCTATGGGTTCCTGGCTTTTAACCTTCGATCCCTCGATTATAATACTGGTACCAACTTCTTCGTCAACTTTACGTGTTTTCAGTTCCACCTGCGCGATGGCAGCAATCGAAGCCAGCGCTTCACCCCTGAATCCCAGCGTCCGGATTGAAAACAAGTCGTTGGCTTCCCGTATTTTTGAGGTTGCATGGCGCTCAAAACACATCCTGGCATCCGTTTCCGACATGCCGGAACCATTGTCAATCACCTGAATAAGAGTTTTGCCGGCATCTTTGACCAGCAGTTTTATTTGAGTTGCACCAGCATCAACAGCATTTTCGAGTAATTCCTTTACTGCCGAAGCCGGGCGTTGTATTACCTCGCCGGCAGCAATCTGATTAGCAACAGAATCTGGAAGTAGCCTTATCAGATCTGACATAGTTGTAATTTATTGGTAATGAGTAAAATAAAAGTGAAAAAGCTGTAAAATACCATCAGGTCTGAAATTAAAAGAAGATATAATAAAGAATTGACAGCAACAGAATAAATGTGATTAGAATACCCATCGCCCGCGAACGCTTACGAATACTTTCATTCAGTTTTTTCCTCTTCATATGCAATTGCATGCGCATGCGTAATTCACTCCCAACCTGGTTATCACTGAATCCCGATTCCTTAAACCTGTTATCCCGGTCATCTTTTACAGGGTCATAATAGACTGGTTTGTCTGAATATATTCTTTGTTTCGGCGTTCGTATTCCTATCAGCTTCATATATTTACCATTCAATTTTCAAGATCGGAATCCTTGAAATACCTGTTGCAAAAGTACCTCAAAAATGTCATACTTTTGCATGTTATCAATGCTTTTTAGAAATGCTTTTAAAAATAACTGCATTGAAGAATCCGGATATGACAATGACAGCAGATAATCTTGAAAACCTTATTGTGGTTGGTGATAAGGTACTTATAAAACCGCTTTCTTCAAAAAGCAAAACCAAAAGCGGCTTGTTTTTGCCACCCGGTTATTCAGAAAAAGAAGAAATTCAACACGGCTATGTTGTAAAAGTAGGACCGGGAATTCCTATTCCTTTCATTAATGACGATGACAGCGAACCCTGGAAACCTAAGAAGGACGATAGGGTCAGGTATATTCCGCTGCAGCCGGTAGTTGGTGACCTGGCTATCTTCCTGTTGAAAGGTTCAGTCGAAATAATTTATAGTGATCAGAAATACCTTATTGTTCCACAATATTCGATTCTTCTACTCGAAAGGGATAAATCAGCGCTTTAACTGTGAAGTAATTGATTTAAAAGCAAAAAGTCCTCACCCGAAAGTAAGGACTTTTTTTATGCAATTTCTTCTCTGAAGTGGAAGTTTTATTTTTTAATAAAAACAACCTGGCGGTTTGATGCAAAATATACTGCTCCGAAAAGTGCTGAAGTATAGAAAAGATCACCGGCAATTCCGTTTAGAAGGAATGGTAAGCCTGCAATATACGATTCGATAAGACCTGCAGCATTCAAAGGATAAGGCATAAGGCCGGAAGTCCAGCTTGCGAAATTAGTAACCAGATAAAACAAAACGGATGCGCCTAATGATGCTGAAAGTGTATTCACTACTGTAAGCCTGCGTTGAAGTATCAATCCAAAACCAACTATTGCAATGAAACTCAGATACACAGGAAGCATGGTTGAATGAAATCCAATAACAAGATCACTTAGTAACATGGCAGCAACCGGTACCAAAAAAGCCAGATCCTTTCTTTTCAAAAAAGTACCGCCAAACAATGCTATTGCTGCAATAGGAGTAAAATTGGGCCAGTGAGGAATAAGCCTCATCATAGCCCCGGCAAATATCATTATCAGAACCACGTACAATTTTGGTGAAAGTTCAATTTTTTTCATAATTTAACCTGTTACTGTATTTCAATTGGCAAAAGTAGCAAAAAGCATTTGAATTCTATATTCTTAACAGACTACTAATTAACAATTTATTGTGTAAAAAGTTTCTGATAAGATATGTAGTTTAATATCAGTAATTTATGAATTGAATATTTACTTTGAACCGATAAATAGCCTGAATGTAATTATCCGGAAGTATTAAGCGAAATCTTTAACTATTTGCACCTGGCGATATTGGAAAGTAAATATTACTTTTACCTGTAATTCTTATTCAGCAAACCAAACTATGAAAAATATAGGTAAACCATTGATTTTTATTTTATTAATATCGATACCTATGGGTTTACTATCATGTCATGATATGAAAAAAAAAGCCGACCTGATTATTTTTAATGCCAATATATATGCACCTGACAGTGTGGGAAAGGGCGTAAATTGTATAGCTGTTAAAAAAGGTATTATTATAGGTATAGGAACTGATGCAGACATCAGGAGTCGCTATTGGGCTCCTAAAAACGTTAATGCAAAAGGTGCATTTGTTTTTCCTGGTTTTACAGATGCCCATTCTCATTTTACAGGATTAGCATTAGGCTTAAGGTACGCTGATCTAACCCAGGCGCATTCATTCGACGAAGTAATAGCTATATTGCAGGGATACAGAAAATTACATCCGGAAGGATGGATTGTCGGACGAGGCTGGGACCAGAATAACTGGCCTGGAAAGGCATTTCCCGATAACAAACTTCTCAACAAAGTGTTCCCAGGTATTCCGGTTATTCTTACCAGGGTTGACGGCCATGCCGTGCTTGCCAGCGCAGCTGCGATTAAATCAGCCGGAATAGTTTTACCTGTTAAAAAAGGAGAAGCACTGATTCAAAATGGAGAATTTACCGGAATTTTCCTTGAAGAAATGGCCGATAGATTACGGAGTTCAATTCCTTTGCCTACAGTGAGTCAGATAACTGATTTGTTGGTAACCGCGACCAGGCTGTGCCATGAGGCCGGATTAACAGCGGTAACGGATGCAGGACTTAATAAATCAGAAATTCTTTTGATTGACTCTTTGCAGAAAGCCGGTAAGATTACGTTGCGTATTGATGCATGGCTAAGTCCGACGAAGGAGAACTTCGATTATTTCATGAAGGATACAATTTATCATACGCCGTTTTTAAGAGTTGGTGCTGTTAAAATGTATGCGGATGGAGCATTGGGATCGCGGGGAGCCTGCCTGCTAAATCCATACCTTGATGAACCTGACAACCATGGAATACTGGTTACCTCACCTGATGCTTTGGCAGTTGTTTGCGAACTTGCCTATAAAAATGGATTTCAGATAAATACACATGCCATCGGCGATTCAGCTGTAAGAATGGTTTTACATGAATATTCTAAATTCCTGAAACCGGGTGATGATCGCCGCTGGAGGATTGAACATGCCCAGGTTGTTAATGAAAATGATTTCGCATTGTTTGCAAAATATCATATCATACCATCGGTTCAAGCTACTCATGCAACTTCTGACATGGATTGGGCAGGCCAGAGGATTGGTTACGCCAGGCTTAAGAATGCATATGCTTATAATCGCCTTCTCCAGCAGAATGGATGGCTTCCTAACGGAACAGATTTTCCCGTTGAAGGCATTGAACCTATTAAAACATTTTATGCCGCTGTTGCCCGCAAAGATGCAGATGGTGAACCTGAAGATGGTTTTATGATGGATAATGCCCTCTCCCGCATCGATGCTCTGAAGAGTATGACGATTTGGGCAGCAAAATCCTGTTTTGAGGAAAAAAGAAGAGGTAGTGTCGAAGTTGGTAAAGTAGCAGATTTTACTGTACTGGATACCGATATTATTAACGCACCTGAACGTAAAATACTGATGTCAAAAGTATTGTATACAATTGTTGATGGGAAAATAGTTTATAAAGCCCGATAACTTTTATTCACGGTATTTGTTTCTTCTTAATTCACAATTCACAAATCGGAAATAGTTAATAGCAAATAGTTGACAGGTTGTAAATCGTCAATCAAAAAACGCAAATAAATTATGGCACAACAAGCAGTAGTAACCTGGCAGAGCAATATGGCTTTCGAAGCCTCGATAAACGGGCATCAGATTCTTATGGATGTAGATACTTCAAATGGCGGACAAGATCTCGGCCCAAGGCCTAAGATTCTCCTGTTAGCTGGTTTGGGAGGTTGTACCGGGATGGATGTTGTTTCCATACTTGCAAAAATGAAAATCGTACCGGATAAATTCTGGATGGAGATTTCTGCGGAAATGACTGCCGAGCACCCGAAAGTATATAACCAGATAAAACTGGTGTATTGTTTTCAGGGAAATGATCTTCCTTTTGATAAACTGGAAAAAGCTGTAAATCTTTCGAAAGAAAAATACTGTGGAGTTTCCGCTATGTTGACCAAAACGGCTGAGATGATTATCGAAATAAAAATAGTTGATTAGTCAGTCTGAGTGTTTGTTGGTTTTTCGGCCACGTTTTTTAGAACGTGGATCAATTCGCTGAATATCATTGCAGTAGCCCCCCACATAAATTCACCTCCAATTTCAAAACCTGGGGCATTTAGTTGCATGTTATTTTTAAATGTGATGGTTTTATATACCAACGTTTCAAAGCTAATCTCTTTGAAAATATCAATTTCAATAATCCGCTGAACTTCTGTTGCATCCGGATGAAAATCAGGGCGTTGAGAACAATAAGCTATAAAGGGATAAATCACGAAATTACTGGGTCTGACATAAAACCGGCTAAGCTGGCCAATCACTTCCATGGTGGAGGGAATAATTCCGATTTCTTCTTCAGCCTCGCGCATGGCAGTATGTTCGAAATTAATATCCGATTCCTCTGTTTTTCCGCCAGGCAAACTTATCTGGCCTGAATGAGCGCCTTCATATTCATTTCTCAGGATAACCGCTGTATACAACCTTTTTTTATACGGATACAAAATAATGAGGACTGCACTTTCTAATGCATGATCGGGAGTTACACCTATTTTAAGATCGTTTGCTCTCATTTCGGGCGCAAGCCTAACATGAGCATCAACTCCCGGAAGATCTGATAGAAGTTCAGCTTTCAACCTTCTGAAAAAATCTTTAGTATTAGCTTCTGAAGAAAATATATAGTTCATCCTGAAATAATAATAATGATGCAAATTAAACCTAAAAAGCGATGAAATTGTTTAGTCTGAAAAATAAATCCGGATGTGGAATATTTATTTTTAGGGATGTAGTATCTTTGCACCAATAGCCATTGTCATGAAAAAGCAGCAAACAAAGCCTATAGACTCAACTTCCGAATTATTGGCCAGCAGAAATGAACTCATCCTTTTTAATGATGATGTAAATTCATTTGATTTTGTGATCGAAAGCCTTGTCGAGGTGTGTGATCATGATATGGCACAGGCTGAACAATGTGCATTGATCGCGCATTTCAAAGGGAAATGTGGCATTAAATCAGGCACTTTTACAGAGTTGACTCCAATGAATAATGAACTTAATAACAGGGGATTATCCACTGTTTTAGCTTAATTTTTTACGTATTTCTATGAATAAGATTTTCAAAAATAGTATTGCCATTGTTCTTGGTATTATAATAGTTTCGTGTGCTACAGTACCAATCACAGGACGCAAACAACTTAAACTGCTGCCTGACAATATGATGATGGAGATGGGTCAGTCGAATTATGCTACTTTCCTGAAAGCAAACCCGTCGGTTTCACCGCCAACCAGGCAATCAGCGGAAGTCACCTCGGTAGGAATCCGGATCAGCCAGGCGGTTGAAAAGTACATGAAAGACAATGGATTATCAAAACAAATTGAAGGCTACAAATGGGAATTTAATGTTGTAGATAGCAAGGAAGTTAACGCATGGTGCATGCCGGGTGGAAAAGTTGTGGTTTACACTGGAATTTTGCCTCTTACTAAAGACGATGCAGGTCTTGCTGTTGTGTTAGGTCATGAGATTGCCCATGCTATTGCTGATCATGGTAACGAACGCATGAGCCAGGAATTGGCTGTGCAGGCTGCTGGGATAGGATTACAACTTTATATTCAGCAAAAGCCTCAGCAAACCCAGCAAATATTCATGTCGGCATTTGGTGTAGGATCACAAATGGGAATTCTTGCTTATTCGAGACAGCATGAACTTGAAGCGGATAAACTTGGCCTGGTTTTTATGGCCATGGCTGGTTATGATCCCGATCGTGCAGTTTCATTCTGGCAGGAAATGGCTAAAGTAGGAGGAAGTAAACCTCCTGAACTTATGAGTACTCACCCAAGCGATGAAAGGCGTATAGCTCAGATTCAATCTTTTATGCCTGAAGCGAAAAAATATTATGTAACAGGCTCTCACTGAAAAGGATATGCAAAATAAAATCTATTCTCTTGTTTGCATGTATTGTAAAAATAGGGAAACAAGGCGAATAAATACAGTTTATAACTGAAATCGTTTTTAAGAAGCCCGGTTATATTCCGGGCTTTATTTTTTAAACCTTTTTGGGTGTAATTTTGTTATTGAAAGTAAGGAATGAAAGGAGAAGAGATGAAAATGCTGGAACTGACAGAAAATCAAAAATTCAAACTACTTTATAAAGAGCTTTTAAGTTCTTGTAATTATATTACCGATCACAGTAACCGCTTACTGATAAAACAAGCATTTATTGAGGTTTTACGGCATTTTGGCAATGAAAAGAATACCCAAGGTGAATTTCAACTTGCTCATGCAGTTTCTGTTGCACGAATTATTGCTGATGAAATGGGGCTGGATTCAACCAGCATGCTGGCGGCATTATTGCAGCAAATACCAGTAGCAACAACTGTTGAATCCGATAATTTCAAAAAGAAATTTGGAAAGGATACTTTACATATAGTCCTTAAACTTCAACAGATTTCCGGCATCAGGATGGATAAAATATCCATTATGCCTGAGAATTTTATTCAACTCTTGCTCAGCCTGTCAGGTGATATTCGGGTTTTGTTAATTAAACTTGCTGACAGAATAAACCTTATGCGTCATATCAACTTGCTTTCCGTTAATGAACAGAAACAGGTTGCAGTTGAAACAAGTAATTTGTATGCACCGCTGGCCCACAGGCTTGGTCTCTATAAAGTTAAAACCGAACTTGATGACCTGGCCATGCAACATACTTTACCTGAAGTATACCAGAGCATTAAGAAAAAGATAGAAGATACAGCCCAGGAACAGAAAAAGTATTTTGAAGAATTTATTGTTCCAATCCGCAAAAGTTTGCAATCAGCCAGCCTCGATTTCGAAATTAAGGCACGAACCAAGGCAATTCCTTCCATCTATATTAAAATGAAGAAGCAGGAAATCGAATTTGACGAAGTTTTCGATTTTTTTGCTATCCGCATAATACTCAAAAGTTCGCCTGAAAACGAAAAACCGGATTGTTGGAAAGCGTATTCGCATGTTACTGATATTTATCCTCCTAATACATCCAGGCTTCGCGACTGGATTTCGGCACCCCGCCCTAATGGCTATGAATCACTGCATGTTACAGTAGAAGCTCCTGGCAATAATTGGGTCGAAGTTCAGATCCGCACAGAGCGTATGGATGAGCATGCCGAGAAAGGCATGGCAGCACACTGGAGGTACAAGGAACAAAAAGGAGCGAAGTCTACTGCTGATGAATGGCTGAAGAATATCCGGTCCATGCTCGAGAACTATACACCCGGTGACGATGAGATAGCCCTTTCGGCTGGCATGGTCGTGCATTCCGATCATATTTTTGTTTTTACACCTGAGGGTCATCTCAAAAAACTCCGTGCCGGTGCCACCATTCTCGATTTTGCTTTTGATATCCATTCCGAAATTGGACAGCATTGCACCGGAGCAAAGGTTAATAACCTGTTTGTTCCTTTAAAGCATGTGCTGAAAACAGGTGATCATATTGAAGTTATAACAGCTAAGAACCAAAAGCCGACTATCGACTGGCTTAACTGGGTTACAACATCCAGGGCAATTACCAAGATAAAGCGAATTCTGAAAGATGCAGAATTTTCGCAGTCGGAAGCTGGTAAAGACCTGCTAATGCGTAAATTAGGACAGTTAAAAGTAGACTACAACGATGATATAGGAAACAAGCTGGTACTCTATTATAAGGCTGTAAGTGCATTGGATTTGTTCCATGGCTTGGCTGAAGGAAAGTATGATATTCAGAAAATTAAAGAGGCATTACTTCCTGTTGTTAAAACGGAGGAAGTCCATCAGCTTGTAAAACCGTTTACTAAAATTGATCCTTCAAAAAATAAGACGGATAAGCAAAAACCGCTCATTATTGTAAATGACTCAACTCCGCTCGCAGATGTTAAGTTTGCACGTTGTTGTCAACCCGTTTATGGAGATGAGATTTTTGGATTCGTAACTGTTTCGGAAGGCATAAAAATTCATCGTACTAACTGTACAAATGCGGCTGAAATGCTTGAGCGTTACCATTACAGAGTAGTTCAGGCGCGATGGGCAGAAATTTCAGAACTTACCTCGTATGTTGCAACAATAAGGATAAGTGGAAACGACCAGCCCGGTATTCTGAATGATATCACAAACGTTGTTTCCGGCGATCTAAAAGCCAATATCCGATCCATTAATCTGAACTCCCACAACGGCAAATTTGACGGATCAATCATGGTTAATGTGGATGGGAAAGCACATCTTAACCTGATAATGGGAACATTGGTTAGGCTTAAAGGTATCCGTAAAGTAAGCCGTGAAAACTAGCATTTTGTTTCATTTGAAATAAAGCTCATATCTGCTCCTTGCTCTTTTATTGGAAAGTTTAACTTTGCCGGCAGGAATTCATACTTTATGCAAAATCCTGGCTACAATTCAGGCAGCATCATCTTTTCTGAAGGAGAATGGTTTCCTTTCAGAATTCATAAACTTGTTCAATTAAAGGATGATGCCTGGTATTACATACTTCAGGATGGTAATGGATTAAAGCATTTTATGCCTGCCGAATATTATAAAACCTATGGTTTAAAGCCTGGCGATGAAATCAGCTGCAAAATTGACAGGATTAATTGTACCGGACGTATTTTCCTAGAGCCGAGACATCCAATTTATAAAGAAGGTGAAAGTTACTATTTTGACATAATCAAGGATTCAAATCCTGATATTGAGGATGTGCTAATGGTAACAGAAAATTCAGGAAATATCATTGAAGTTCCTGTTATCGGCATAAAAAAGGTTGACATAAATGATGAAAAAAGGGTCAGATGCATCGTTAAATGTATTACAAAAGGAAGAATTATACTTGAAATCTCTCCTGAGTTCGCTTAATTTATATCCTATTATACTACATTACAATTAGTTGTGAGCTTCCATAGTTATTAACAATTGTTCATAACCTATGTGTGAACATTGTGTAGTGATTTCTCTGAAAACACTTGACATAGGGGGGCAAAAAGATGTAATTTTAATTCACCGGACGAGATCATGGTAACTGGCCCCGGAGAGGCTACAGAACTTCTGAGAAGGAGGGAAGTACTGATCCCAGAAAAGCTAAAGTTTATAACTCGCAAGAGTAATTCGCAGAAGCCAATTTGAAAGCCGGAATGCATGAAAGAGTCAAAGGGCATGAAGCACCCTGAACCGATTAACCGCAAGGAAATGAAGAACAGGCGCACCGTAAGGTGCTTAGAGCGCAAAGATTGAAAATGTGGAGCGGCAACGAAACACATGTGAAACCTAAAACTACTGAAAATCCGGTTGCAAAACCAGGCAAGTAAAAAAGTTGTGACTCTCGCATCAGTAAGCTCCTGATGATACTCTGAATGCAGGGACGTAACAAACAAAAACCGCAAGGCAATTGAATGTGAAATTCCCACGATCGCCGAAGCGCGGCACACGGCAGGAAAAGCGAACCTGGTAACAGAAGAGTTGACCAAGCCGAAGCCAGAAAAGCAGAAAGCCGTAAGGCCGAAAGCCAATCAGGCGAGCCGGGGTTCCCAGGGATGTAAAAATTCCTGATACCTACAGGAGTTATCGAACCTACGGGCAAGATAGCAACAACGCTTCGAATGCAGGAACCGACAACGCGAAAGCGTGGCCACAGCCAAAATCCTGAGAGGGACAAGGTTTAAAGCCCGGAATCATCCTGAAAGTTCTTCCTCGTGAAGAAAACTACAGTTTGAAACCAGTGCCGGAAAAAACAAAGCGTGGTGCTTGCACCTGCTTTGAACAACAACAGGGCATCGCTATAGTGTTGCCAATCTGTGAATTCTGCGAAGCAAACGCCGGCCACAATTAACAGCTACGGCTGCTGAGAGTGAAGTGGGGAACTATCCGACAGGGTTGTTCCCCATTGCTTTTTATAGGATTTATGAAAAAAATATAGTATATGGAAAGAAATCAGTTCTTTTGCAAAGTAAAACTAAATACAACATCAGTTTTACATCTCGATTTCTTTACGAAATAGGATCTTGTTGAATATAAAATATGTATGCAAAAATCAATTCCAATAAAAGACCGCTATAAATCCATAATAAGTTACTTTGAATCAGCTATGCCCGTTGCCGAAACAGAGCTGGTATACGAATCACCTTATCAATTATTGGTGGCCGTAATTTTATCAGCACAATGCACTGACAAGAGGGTAAATATTATTACTCCGCCATTCTATAAAGTATTTCCGGATGCAGAATCTCTTTCTAAAGCAAAGGTTGAACAAGTTTTTGAATTGATTAAAAGCTGTTCTTATCCAAATAATAAAGCTAAGAACTTGATTGGAATGGCCCAGACTCTGGTTAATGAGTTTAAAGGAGTAGTTCCTTCAGATATTGAAGAAATGCAGAAAATGCCCGGAGTTGGCCGAAAAACCGCAAACGTGATAGCTTCAGTTGTTTTCAACCTTCCGGCAATGGCAGTTGATACGCATGTTTTCAGGATTTCAAACAGGATAGGCCTAACAACAAACTCCAGAACACCGCTCGAAACAGAAAAACAATTAGTAAAATATATTCCTGAAGGAAAGCTTGCGATTGCTCACCATTGGCTTATTTTGCATGGCAGGTATGTGTGTATTGCGAGGAAACCAAAATGCGCTGAATGTGGCATCAAAGATTTCTGTAAGTATTATTCCAAACTAGTAGCTAAAACTATTGGATAATTATTTTTTGCGGATTAAATATTGAACCATTTGGGTGAATTTCTGTTTAATTATAGTAATCTAAAGTTAAACAATCAGAATCCTAAATCTATATGACAACATTAAAACCCGGCGATGTAGCTCCACTATTTTCTGCAACCGATCAACATGGAAAAGTAATCTCGCTTCAATCACTAAAAGGCAAAAAGATAGTTTTGTACTTTTACCCTAAAGACGATACACCTGGTTGCACTGCTGAAGCGTGTAATCTGCGCGATAACCATTCGGAACTTATCAAACAAGGATATGTTGTAATTGGTGTAAGCCCTGATCCGGTTGCAAAGCACGAGAAATTTGCAGCAAAATACGAACTTCCTTTTTCTCTCTTACCTGATACAGATAAAAGTATAATTCAAGCTTACGGCGTGTGGGGACCAAAGAAATTTTTGGGCAAAAGCTATGAAGGCGTTTATCGTACCACTTTTGTGATTGACGAAAACGGGTTAATTGAAAAAGTTTTCACACAGGTTGATACGAAGGAGCATACAGCACAAATACTCAAATCCTGATTATTCCTGGAATAAATATTTCGATAAGATAATGAACGTCAATGTGATGCTTTAATAGCTGCTTTGACGTTTTTTTTTGTTGATAAAAACCTCAATGAAATTATAACAATATTTTTATTTCATGGCGAAACTGAGTAAATTTGCTCAATAACGCAAAATCAAATTATAATGGCAAAGGAAGATAGCAACCAGGAAAAACTGAATGTTCTCAAGCTTACAATGGATAAGCTCGAAAAAACATATGGAAAAGGCACAATAATGAAACTTGGAGATCAGGCTGTTGAAGAAACACCTGCAATTTCTACAGGTTCACTGGGTTTGGATATAGCATTAGGAGTAGGTGGTTTACCTAAAGGAAGAGTTATTGAAATATACGGACCTGAATCATCTGGTAAAACCACTCTTGCATTGCATGTGATTGCACAATCACAAAAGAAAGGCGGAATAGCCGCTTTTATTGATGCTGAGCATGCTTTTGATCGCTACTATGCTCAAAAGCTGGGTGTTGATATCGAAAACCTACTTATTTCACAACCAGATAATGGTGAACAGGCACTTGAAATCACTGAAAACCTGATTCGTTCCGGAGCCATAGATGTAATTGTAATTGACTCAGTGGCAGCACTTACGCCTCGTAGCGAAATTGAAGGTGAAATGGGCGATTCAAAAATGGGATTACAAGCCAGGTTAATGTCGCAAGCTCTGCGTAAACTTACTTCAACCATCAGCAAAACAGGCTGTTGCTGCATATTTATTAACCAGTTGCGCGAAAAAATCGGTGTTATGTTTGGCAATCCCGAAACTACAACTGGTGGTAATGCACTGAAATTCTATGCTTCAGTCCGTTTGGATATCCGCCGTCAGACTCAGATTAAAGATGGCGACGTAGCAATAGGAAACAGGGTAAAAGTTAAAGTTGTAAAAAACAAAGTAGCTCCTCCATTCCGTATGGCTGAATTTGACATAATTTATGGAGAAGGAATTTCAAAATATGGCGAAATCATTGATCTTGGAGTTGAAAAGAATATTATCAAGAAAAGCGGTTCATGGTTCAGTTACGGTGAAACCAAATTAGGACAAGGTCGCGATGCTCTGAAGAAATTACTTGCCGACAATCCTGAGCTTTGTGATGAAATTGAAACACAGCTTATTGCAGCTTTGAAAGCATAAATTTCTATTTAAGAATACAATACAGGTTTTATTTCTAAATAAAAAACTCCAAAGGAATTATCTTTTGGAGTTTTTTTATTCAATAAATTAAAAGTAAAAGGCTGGATATCCGGATAATCGAATACTATTTCAGTATACCATACTTCTTACTCAGAAGTTCTTTACGCATTTCCTTCGCATCGCAATTGCATCCTCCGGAACAACCATGCTGGTTAAGTTTTCCCTTTGATGGAAATAATGTTTTGAAAAGGCTGAATAGTACAAAGCCAGCTGCAATTGCTACTATAATGTAGGTTATGATTTCCTGTATTTGCATGATAAAAATTAAATCAGAGTTTTAATTGATGGGAAATAATTTATCACCGATAACCAGGAGATAAAAAAGGTAAAGGCCAGAAGTAATATTGCCCATACAACAGCTGGTATTTTGGTAACTTTATGCAGGTTGGTAGCATCACCGGCCTTTTTAGGTTGTTTAACAGATAATACAAACAATACAACCGAAGAAATTATTGCATCTGTAAATATTATTACTGAATAAAAGGTAGCAAATGCATGAATCAGTGGTTTGTTGTTAAAGTAAATTAATAACAAATTAAGTACAACAAATGTTCCGGCCCAGAATAAACCGTACATGTTTCTCAATGACAGTATCATGATAATCAACGCAATACTGGTCAGGATAAAAAGAATGTACAAGTTATATCCTTTGTAAAGCAGAAACAGGCAAAGCCAGCCTGTAAGCGCCGAAAACGGGTAACCTGCCAGCGCTATCATTGCCTGTGAAAACTTTCCTTTGGTTTTGGTAACGGTAGTTCCTGAAGTATCAGCAAAAAGATTTATGGCAATAACTTCTCCACTCAGCAACAGCGTTACAAAAGCGTGACCGGCTTCGTGTACCAATGTATTTACACTTCTGAAGTATTTTCCAAGCACCGGTATCCGGATAAGCAGCAGAGCTGTTATTAGCAGAATGTAAAATAGAATCTGAGGATTTGAATTAAGCCAGCTCATGATGTACTGATTAAAAAAAGAGTGAACCTATCTGAAACAATGCCAGAGAGCCAAGGTACGCCAATGTTGTGGTATAAACAACTACAAATGCAGCCCATTTCCAGTGTCCGGATTCACGGCTGATGGCCGAAACAACTCCGATGCAAGGGAAATAAATAAGTATAAAAAGCATAAAACTCAATGCAACCAGGGGTGTAAAAACAGGCTTTCCTTCCTGAATACCCGTGGTATAATACTGGTTTTGAAGTTTTTCGACAAGTGGCTGAGTGCCATTTGCGGAATTTTGTGTCTGATACAAAACGCCCAAAGTTCCTACAACTACTTCTTTGGCTGAAACACCTGTAAGTAGTGCTACACTCATTTTCCAGTCGAATCCTAACGGACGCATTACCGGCTCAATAAAATGACCGATCCTGCCAATAAAAGAGTTTTTCTGCTGTGCAACGCGAACAGAAAAATCAAGTTCTTTTATTTTTGAGGAAATATTCAAATTAAGCGAATCCTTAATATTCTTTGGAAGCGATAAAGATTGGTTGTTTGAAGCCATCTCATTCTTCAAGGCAGAAACCTGGTTTTCAAGTTGTTGTTTTTCAGCAAAGTGAACAGGGAAATAACCAAGTGCCCAGATAATAATGGAAGATATCAGGATAATTCCACCGATTTTCTGAAGATATTGCCCTGTCCGGTGCCACATATGCCTCACAATGCTCCTCATGGTTGGAACACGGTAGGGTGGAAGTTCCATCACAAAAGGTACATCTTTCTTCCTGAATAGTGTTTTTCTGAATATCAGTGCTGATGCGATTGCCAGAAGTACGCCGGTAAAATAAATCCCAAATAATATGGTGCCCTGGTACGACTGGAAAAAAGCTGTGATAAAAAGGATATAAACCGGTAATCTTGCGCTGCACGACATGAAAGGATTAATAAGCATCGTAATCAACCTGTCACGACGGCTTTCGATGATCCTTGTGGAAAGAATTGCCGGAACATTACAGCCAAAACCCATAAGTAAAGGAATAAATGACTTTCCGTGAAGACCAATCTTGTGCATGGCTTTGTCCATAATAAACACAGCCCGGGCCATATAGCCTGTATCTTCCATTAACGAAATGAAAAGGTACAAAAGCAGAATATTGGGTAAGAAAATGATGACACCACCTACGCCTCCAATAATACCCTGGATCAGAAGGTCTTTAAACATTCCATCTGCCATATTCGACTGGATGAGCGAAGAAACTTCCTGAACCATCCATTGTATCCATTGCATCGGATAATTGCCGATTTTGAATGTTCCATAAAAAGTAGCCCACATAAGGCCGATAAAAATGGGTATACCCCAGATTTTATGAGTAATGAAGATATCTATGATGTCGCTTCTGTGACGTCGTGTCTGCGGATTAGCTTTAAGTGTTTCAGCAAGAGCACCAGCAATAAATCCGTATTTGGCATCTGTGATAAGTGTTTCAGTATCTTCACGTTGCTCCAGCTCAATCCTGGCCTGTTCACGTTGAACAGTCTCAGTTATTTCACCAGCATTTTTAAGTTTTGCGGCCTTATTTTTAGCATCCTGATCTTTCTCAAGTAACTTGATTGCCAGGAATCTGGACGATATTTTATTCAGAAAATCATCGTTTTCCTGGATGCGCAATTTTTTTTGAACAGCCTTGATTCCTTCCTCAAGTGACCTGCCATAATTAATATGGATATGCCTCGAAACCTGGTCGCTGCCTTCGCAAACCTCAATTATTTTTGAAAATAAATCATGTATTCCTTTTCCCCGTGATGCAACAGTTGGAATAAACGGAACACCAAGCATCTGACCAAGGTATTCAAAGTTTAGAATATCTCCTTTCTTTTCCAGCTCATCAAACATATTAAGGGCAACTATAACCCTGATATCCATATCGATAAGTTGAGTGGTAAGGTAAAGGTTGCGTTCCAGGTTAGATGCGTCAACCACATTAACAACCACGTCAGGCATGTTCTCGTTAATAAAATCACGAACATAAAGTTCTTCCGGCGAATATGCCGTTATCGAATATGTTCCGGGCAGATCGGTGATGATAAACTCATAGCCTTCCTGGTCAAATTTTGCTTCTTTGGCATCAACAGTTACACCGCTATAATTACCAACCCTTTCGCGTGAATTGGATGCATAATTGAAAAGTGTTGTTTTCCCGGAGTTTGGATTGCCTACAAAGGCAACATGTATGATTTTATTCTTTCCTGAATATTGAGTGTTTTCCGAAACTTCATTCAGAGTTCCTGAATAATTGATCTCCTGTTCGGTAATATTAAGCGGGTCAACTTCAATAAGTTGCGCTTCGCTCATGCGGAGAGTGACATTATAGCCTAAAATATTGTATTCAACAGGATCCTGCAAAGGAGCCTTTTTGACAACTGTGACTTCTTTTCCAACAACGAATCCCATCTCGGTAATCCTTTTCCGAAAGGCTCCACGTCCTTTAACCCTAAGGATAGTAGCTTTGCTGACAGGTTCGAGTTCACTCAGATTCACAGGTTATTGCTATTTAGATCAAATAAATATTGTACAAAGATACTACGATTATTTTACCCGGAAACGCCAAATATCTGAAAATAGTAGATTAGTTGCTATTTGTATATAAATAGCCTTAAAATTGCACTATAAAACGTTAAAACATCAATTCATCTTCCTGTTGAGCCGGAAAAGCAAGAGCATGAATAGCCGGAAGAAGTGCAGCAATCCGGGCTCCCCAATGCGAAATAAATAAACTCCGACATTCATAAACGGCATTTTGTTTCGCGTAGGATAAATTTTTCTGATATAGGAGTACAAAATCTTTCAGATCCTGGTAAACATCGGCAAGGTGTTCCGAAATACTTGCTTTTAAAGGAACATTATCAGTATTTTCGTATGAAAGGGTATAGAAATCATCATTTCCCGGGAACACAGTTAAGAGAGAATTGTAAATACTTTCCCATTGATCCTCATTAACGAACCTCTCGCCTAAATAATCTTCATCAGGTTCAACAACTGGCAAAATCGCACCTTTCAGGTAGAGAAGCGGACAAATTTTGGCATAGTATTGTAGCACCTCGTCGGGATTATATTTTTCAGCTTTTTCGGTGAAGAGGCAGAATTCATTTGCAACTGTCAGCATATCAATTACATTAGCTGAAATTGCAGGATCGGAGGTTGGTGTATTTTTCATAAAATATATTCTGGTATGATAATAAAAACGCGTCAAAGGTATTAATTTGCACTGTGATCGCCACGTAATATCAGGCATAAAAAAAGTGCCTCAGGGGCACTCAATTATTAAAATAGGAGGTAGGTGCTCCTAAAGTTTCTTCATTATGATCAGCCGGGCTTCTTCTGTACCGTAATTTTGAAATCCACGGTCCATGTTTTTTCCTATTTCCACGGTATCATATAATGATAATTGGGTTTTAGTTTCACCCATATTCAAAGTAACTTCACCTTTAATAAGACAGGCAACAACATTAAATTGATTTGGATGTTGCGGCATATCCTGGCCAGGTAGCAGGCAAAGATGTATAACTTCAAGCGAAGCAGAAGAATGCATTTTATATCCTTCAAGGTTTACAGGCACTTTCGGGGCATTTGATAATGAAACTATTTTCATCTGGAATGGGTTGTTTTGGACGTAGATTTCCTTTTCTGTTTTGGCGCAGTCAGATTATCAATTATATGAGATATTGCGAAAACAGGATTTCTGAAGATCATTCTTGGGCCTGCCCATCGCATCACCTTGCGCATTTGTTCCCGCATTACCGGCGAATAACAATGAACAGGACAATGCTTGCAAACTGGTTTTACTTCTCCATACATGCATGACAATAGGCGTTTTTCGGCATATTTTCCCAGCAATTCACATTCCTCACATAAATTTCCTTCGCTGTTATGATTCTCATGGCAATATATTTTAATCATTGCCTGAACAATAACGGATTCTCTTTCTCGGCGGGTCTTTAGCAGGAACATGGCCTTAAAATTTATTCTCTTATCATAGTAAGGAGCATGATAAATCTCTCATTTGCATTTACAGCATGAGGAGTATTGGCCGGCATAATAATGCTTTCACCTGCAGAAAGTTGATTAGGGTTTCCACCAATTACAATTTCTGCACTTCCTGCCATTACCTGCACCATAGCATCGAATGGCGCTGTATGCTCACTCAGTTTCTGGCCTGCATCAAAAGCAAATAAGGTGATATTTCCTTTTTCCTTCTGGATGATTCTTTTGCTTACAATTCCATCAGTCTGATAACTGATTGAATCAGTAAATACAAAAGGAGTTCCGTGTTCAATTTTATCGTTTTCCATTTGTGGGCTGGGATGTTAATTGGTATAAGTTATTTGTTAATAGTTGTTTGGGATTTGCTTTTCCATACCAAAATTGACCATCTACGAAAGCAAGTTATGTTGTAACTTAAGGTTCTTGTTTAAATTAACGATTCAACCAATTAACCTTTACAAATTCTACACCCATTCTTCGTTCAAAATATCCCCTTTAATCCCAACCACTATTTTCTTGATCGGGATATTGCGGCCTGACTGCTGTACAGCCATTTTAGCCATCTGAATCAATCCGCCGCAACATGGAACTTCCATAATAGGAACGGTTAATGTATTGATTTTTGCTTTCGAAATCATCGTAACAAGCTTATCCAAATATACATCTTTATTGGTATCAAGTTTAGGGCATGCAATAGCCAAAGATTTATTTTTTAAAAGGCGATTGTGGAAATCTCCCATGGCAAATGCCACACAGTCAGCAGCTACCACCACATCAGCACCCTGGAAATAAGAAGCCATTGGATTAACCAGATGGAGTTGCACCGGCCACTGGCGTAGTTCGGATGCGGCAGTTGCGTCAGATTTTTCAGCAACTGCCGAAGCGGCTACAGCATTAACTTTGTCCATATCAATACGGAAATCTATTGTTTTTGAACTTCCACATCCACAGGCGCTTTCCTGTTCAGGTTTCTCGTGATTCAAGGCATCTTTCATAGTTGAAAAAATTAATGGTGTTGAAATTGTCGGTTTTATATCAGTTCCGGGGCTAAGATCAATATTGTTATGTTTGATATAGGCTACAGCTTCCTTCAGAAACTCATGTTCGTTATGATCGCGCAGATGTTCGAGGTGTGCCAGGATTGTATTTCTGCCCTGTTTTACAATGGTTTCCATTACCACAGTTTCATTGTAAGGCTCTGCTTCACGCTCAATAATTTCAATGGCTCCTTCGGGGCAATGGCCCAAACAAGCTCCTAGGCCATCGCAGAACAAGTCGCTGATTAACCGGGCTTTACCATCAATAATCTGAAGTGCTCCTTCATGACAATTAGGGATGCATAATCCGCAACCGTTACATAATTCTTCATCAATTTGGATAATCTTTCTAAGCATACTTAATGTCTTTTGTTTTTAGATCTGATATTTTCGTATTGGACATATATTCTACGAATTCATTAGTCAGTTTATCAGGCTTACCACCAAAAATGCATGTGATAAAAGGGCAATGATTTTCGGTAATTCCACAAAACTGACATTCCACACTGCCTTCGATCAATTGATAAATTTCCAGCATACTAATCTGATCGGCTTTCTTTTTTAAAGTAAAACCACCTCCTGGACCCCGATTAGACTCAAGGTATTCATTTTTTGCAAGTATCTGTAATATTTTGGCTAAGTGATTTTGTGAAACATGAAGAATTTCAGAAATCTTTTTTGCGTTAAGTCTGACAGTAGAAGATGCAATAATTGCCAGACTATGAATAGCCAGAGAAGCTGCTTCTGAAATATGTACCAGTCGGCTCACGTTATATAGGAATTAAAGTATTTGAATGCGCAAATATACAAACTAATTAATAGAGCATGCAAACCTGATAAATAATTTTTGCATTTTGTCGGGAAATAGGAGTAAAGCGTCTATTCCATTAAATCAGCAAGCGTATTCGAAGATAAATGCTCGCGGAAAGTTTGTGTCATTTTGGAAACAACTGTCCCCAATATACACTTCTCAAAAGGACAAACCTGCTTTTCGTGAGGGCAATTTATAACTTTTACCTGTCCTTCGATAGCTTCATAAATCTGTAACAAAGTAATTTTCTCCGGCTCGATATTCAGCTTAAATCCACCCGAAGGTCCGCGGTTCGAAAATAAGAATCCTTCCTTTACAAGACGTTGCATAACTTTAGCAACATGGTGACGCGACGAACCTGTGATGTCAGCAATTTTCTGAACATTAATAATTTCCCCTGCGCGGGCAACCAGTACCATGCCATGCATGCCAATGGAAGCAGCTTCGGAATATGAAACAATTTTAGCCATTCTGCTATATAAGTATTTAATTGCTCAAATGTCGGTATTATTATTTTACTTTAAGTAATGTCGATGCAATTTGAAGCAATTCTAAATAAGTGGAATGGAATGGTTTTTGATTAATAATAATCATAACACTGATTCTAAACTAATGCGATCTACAAAAAAACTGCTTCTAGCCTCGATCACTTTTCTGATTTTTTTTACTTCCTGCGATGTAATGCAGCAGGTTTCGCAAATTAACAATCTTACAAAATGTGAATTCAGGATTGAATCTGTACAGCATCTAAATCTTGCCGGGATAAACGTTCAAAACGTAAATAAAATATCTGATCTCAATATGTTTGATGCGGCTAAAATCGCTGCAGCCTTATCATCACAGCAATTTCCACTTGATTTTACATTAAATATTGAGGCAAAAAATCCTAACACTACAGCAGCAGGTATGACGCGCATTGATTGGATTCTTTTTATTGATGATATTGAAATGACACGCGGTATTCAGGACAAACAGGTAACTATACCAGCAAACAATAGCATTGCGGTTATTCCAATGCAATTGCATGTTGATTTACAAAAAGCATTAACCGGGAAAAGTGCCGATGCAGTTATTAATTTTGGCATGAACCTGGCAGGTAACGGAAACAAACCTACCCGATTTACGTTAAAAATGAAACCCACCATTACTGTTGGCGGCATTCCAATGACGTATCCCGGATATTTGAATATAAAAACTGAATTTGGTGCAAATTAGAAACAACTCTACAACATGGACAATATGAATGCTACTAAAATACTTCATTACATTGCTTTGATTCTCGGATTTCAGGCTTCTGCTTTCTTCTTATTTTTCCTGATATCGGATGGAGTCGGTGACCTTATTGATGGTAAATTCAGTGTGATTCCTATACTGATAATGATGATTTTCACAGTTATAGGATATATTTGGGCTCTTTCGAAACCAAAACTTGGAAGTCTCATTATGATCTCTGGTGGCGTTGTTATGGCAATTTATCTTTTATTTCTAGGCGGAATAGTTGGGATCAAGATGGCAATGATATATGGTCTGCCATTTATAATTCCCGGCCTGATATTTTATTTTGTTGGAAAAACGGAAACCGGGTCAGAACCGGATCAAACAATTTAGAACATACCCCGGTAGCGATATTGGGGTTTTTTGTTGTTAAAATATATGCTGATTTAAAACTCTATTAGTGATTCACCCGGGTTTCGCCGGTAGAAATTTTATTCTAAATTTGTCGATGAGTGAAATATGAAAGGAAATTTGTCACTAAAAGACATTTGAATTAATTTTTTATGCGAAACCACTAAAAATAGTAACCGGATGGATAAGAAAGCAAAGTTAAACAAGGTATTGCAGTTCCCTTTAACAAAAATCAGTATTGGGCTGGTTGTGGTTGCTATAGCCACAGTATTGGTGCAATCTGGTACACAGGCAATCGCTAAGCATATTCTGTTCAACGAAGATATTAAGAACCTTTTAGTAGCTATACTGTCAGCAGCAACTGCATTATTCACATATCTCTATTTGTTCAGGTTTTATGAGAAGCGAAAAATTGAAGAGCTATCAACCACTCACTTTTTGCGAAACTCACTTACAGGTTTTTCTACAGGTTTCCTGATCCTTTCCATTGTTATACTTGTTATGTATTTTGGGAAGGCTTATACAATATTATCTGTTAATCCTGCCTCATTTTTGATTCCGGCCCTGGCCATTGGGGTTTCGAGTGCTATATTCGAAGAAATTTTATTCAGGGGAATTATTTTCAGGATTACAGAACAAAGGCTTGGAACAATCTGGGCTTTGATTATTTCTTCTTCCTTCTTTGGTTTTGCACATCTTGCGAACCCGAACAGTACAGCTTTTTCGGCAATCGCCATCACCATCGAAGCGGGACTATTATTAGGAGCAGCTTATATCTATTCGAAAAATTTATGGCTGCCAATCTTTATTCATTTTGCATGGAACTTTTCGGAAGGAGGGATTTACGGAGCCATTATATCAGGAAACGGATTGACAAAGAGCCTGATAACCAGTAAAATCAGTGGGCCCGAATTACTTACCGGGGGGACTTTCGGTCCTGAAAACTCATTACAGGCAGTCATCCTGGGATTGGTAACAGGTATTGTGTTTTTATGGATGGCGAATAAGCAGGGTAAAATGGTTAAGCCATTCTGGAAACAGCAAAAGATTGAAAATTAGGAATATGTGGTGTTCCTGCTTTACTTTTTTAACCTTTTGAATTCTCAATAATTTCTCCCAATTCCATCCAGAATAAAGTTTTTTCATCAATAATCTGAACCAGTTCATTGTACCTGACTGACAGATTTGTAATGCTTTCTGGGGATTCATTCCCTGAATTCATATGCTTAATAATCTGGTCTTTTTCCGATTCCAGCTGGTGAATATCTTTTTCAAGTGTATCGAAATCTTTCAATTGTTTAAACGATGGTTTTGAAGAAGGTTTCTTCTCTTTGAAAGTTTGTTTTTCTTCCTTAGCCGGTTTTTCGATACGCTGAGCCAATTTCTGCTCTTTCATGCGCCACTGGTAGTAATCGGTATAATTGCCGTAAAAATCTTTGATTTTTCCCTGGCCCTCAAACACAAATACATGATCGCAGAGTTTGTCCAGCAAAAACCGATCGTGTGATACAATGAGTACGCATCCTGCAAAGTCCTGTAAGAACTCTTCAAGTACCTGTAAGGTATAGATATCTAAATCGTTAGTTGGTTCGTCCAGGATCAGGAAATTCGGGTTGCGGATTAATTGAAGCAGCAGATATAATCGCCTGCGTTCGCCGCCGCTAAGCGCACTGAAATAAGCCTGTTGAACCGGGTAGGAGAAATCGAAATGCTGAAGGAATTGAGAAGCTGACATACTCCCTTTTTCAAGCTTTATTTCTTCAGCAACATCTTTCACAATATCGATTACCCGTTTATCTTCCTTTAAAACCAATCCGTTTTGGGTGTAATAACTCATAACAACGGTCTGACCAATCGATATTTTGCCTTTGTCGGGAACTAACTGACCAGAAATCAAATTGAGCAAAGTAGATTTGCCGGTGCCGTTGAGTCCGACAATACCGATTTTTTCGCCACGCTTAAAAATGTAGGTAAAGTCATCAACTGCTTTAAAGTCGCCGAAATTTTTACTCAGGTTATCAATTTCAACAATTTTGCCTCCCAGGCGGTTAGCGCTTACTCCAAATTGTATGCTTTTGTCTTCTCTTTTGAATTTTGCTTTTGTTTGCAGATCATCAAAGGCAGATATCCTGGCTTTCGACTTGGTTCCCCTTGCTTTGGGCATCCGGCGAATCCACTCTAATTCTGTCTTGTATAAATTTTTTGATTTTTCTGTCGATTGATCTTCAGAAAGTTGCCGTTCTGCCTTTTTCTCAAGGTAGTAGGTATAATTGCCTTTATAAGTTAAAATTGAATTTTGATCCATCTCCAGGATGGTGTCACAGACGTTGTCGAGAAAATACCTGTCGTGGGTTACCAGCAGCAAACTCAGCGATTCGCGCGAAAGATAATCCTCCAGCCATTCAATCATTTCGAAATCAAGATGATTGGTAGGTTCGTCCATTAACAAAAGATCAGGATTACCTAGTAAAGCGCGAGCCAGCGCAATTTTTTTTCGCTGTCCTCCCGATAATTTCCCAACTGTTTGCGACAAATCGTTTATAGCAAACTGCCCTAAAATTTCTCTTGCCCTGGTTTCATAATCCCAGGCTCCGGAAGCATCCATTTCGGACATGCTGTGGTTTAAGAGCGCATCGCTTTCAGGTCCAGGATTATGTTTAAATTCTTCAAGCGCAAACTCATAATCGTGTATTACTTTTATTAATCCGGTGCCGGTTGAAAAAATTGTATCAAGAATGGTTTTTGACTCGTCGAGTTGTGGATTTTGCTGCAGGTAATCAATTTTGAGATCTCTGCGGGATGTGATTTTGCCTGAATCGGGTGCTTCGAGTCCTGCCAGAATATGCATCAGCGAGCTTTTACCAGTGCCATTGCGGGCGATAAGCGCTACTTTCTGACCTTTGTCGAGACTGAAACTAATGTTTTTGAAAAGGATTTTTTCGCCGTAAGCTTTTGATAAATTATCAACCTGAAGATAGTTCAATGATGGAAAATGTTAGTTTGGAAATCTTTTGCAAAAGTAGCAAGAAAGGCCGGATAAAGCTGAATGAAATTGGAAGGAAGGTGATTTGATCTGATTTTTAGAAATATATAGCAAAAAAAAAGCTTCCTTACGGAAGCTTTAATAATAAATTTTGATGCTGGCTTATTGCATCTTAACATTGATTGCTTTTGGACCACGACGATCTTCAACAACCTCGAAGTTAACCAGGTCATCATCTTTAATTTTGTCGATCAGGCCGGTAACATGTACAAAAACTTCTTTTTGAGTTTCATCATCAACAATAAAGCCGAATCCTTTTTGCTGATTAAAAAATTTTACTTTTCCAGTAGACATTGTAATGGGTATTAGTAATTATTTAATTGATAGTTGAATACAAAAATAAGATATATTTTTATTAATTGATACCTTTTGGGAATTATTTTTTAAGTTATTGATTATTAGCAATATGAGGCCAATATATTTAGATATCAATGCTCCTGCTATCTCCAAGAGATCAAAATAATGTAAGGTTCTACTGATTTTACTAACTATTTTCAACTCATTTTCCCATAAGCCATTCTGCTGTTTTTTTTGCTTCTTCGGCTGAATTTCCGCAAAATTCAATGTCTGGTTTGAATCCTGAACATACATCAGGACGTGAAGGATCATTGAAAATACCGCATGTAAAGTCATCCAATAATTGTATACATCTTACACCTGCCGGTTTACCTGATGGCATTCCGGGTATTGGCGAACTGATTGATATGTAGATGCAGCAGACGCCACATCCGGGCCGACATTCCATTCAGGGATTGGGGGTTAGGTTTTAGGTTTTAGAAAAGAGAATATTAGAAGTGTGATTTCTAGTTAGTGGTTTCGACTTTAAAAGCCAAAGGCTAATGAAAAATCATCTCAACAATAAGTATCAGACAATCCTAAAATCCTTTCAACCTTTAACTAATCAACTATTTTCCTTTTACAATCACACCTGCGGCCCGGCAGCAACAAGTCGTTTCCCTTCATCGTTATCAGTATATTTAGCGAAATTATCGATGAAACGCTTAGCAAGATCATTCGCTTTTTCGTCCCATACAGATTTCTGCTCATATGTATCACGCGGATCAAGAACAGCAGGATTAACGCCATGCAATTCGGTCGGGACTTCGAGATTAAAGAAAGGAATCATTTTAGTAGGAGCATGATCAATAGAGCCATCAAGGATAGCGTCAATAATTCCGCGTGTATCCTTAATAGAAATTCGTTTTCCGCTTCCATTCCATCCGGTATTAACCAGGTAGGCTTTTGCACCGCAATTTTCCATACGCTTTACCAGTTCGACAGCATATTGTGTTGGGTGCAGTGTTAAAAACGCATTGCCAAAACATGCTGAGAAAGTGGGTTGTGGGGAAGTAACACCTCTTTCGGTTCCTGCTAATTTTGCTGTAAATCCTGAAAGAAAATGATATTTTGTCTGTTCTTCAGTAAGCTTCGATACTGGAGGTAAAACGCCAAAAGCATCGGCAGTAAGGAATATCACTTTACTTGCATGCCTGCCTTTTGAAACAGGTTTTACAATGTTTTCAATATGGTAAATAGGGTAGGAGACACGGGTGTTTTCGGTTTTGGAACCATCCGAGAAATCAATAGAGCCATCATCGTGAACTGTAACATTTTCAAGTAATGCATCACGACGAATGGCATGAAAAATATCAGGCTCATTTTCTTCACTCAGGTTAATGCATTTAGCATAGCAGCCACCTTCAAAATTGAAAACGCCTGCATCGTCCCAACCATGTTCATCATCACCAATGAGTGCACGTTTCGGATCGGCAGAAAGAGTGGTTTTTCCGGTACCCGAAAGTCCGAAGAAAATAGCTACATCACCGTCTTTACTCATGTTAGCTGAACAATGCATGGATGCAATTCCACGTAAAGGCAGGTAGTAATTCATCATTGAGAAAATGCCCTTTTTCATTTCACCTCCATACCATGAACCACCAATGAGAGACATTCGTTCGGTAAGGTTAAACACTACAAAGTTTTCCGAATTCAGACCTTGCTCTTTCCAATCAGGATTGGTAGTTTTTGACGCATTTTGCACGACAAAGTCGGGTTTGAAATTCTCCAGTTCCGCATCTGATGGACGGATGAACATGTTTTTTACAAAATGAGCCTGCCATGCAACTTCTACAATAAAGCGTACTTTAAGTCGTGTATCCGGGTTGGCACCGCAATAGGCATCCATCACATATAATTTTTTACCCGACAATTCTTTATGGGCAACAGCTTTAAGGTGATTCCATACGTCAGTTGAAACCGGCTTATTATCATTTTTGCCTATTGTCGACCACCAGACAGTATTTTCCGAAACCGAATCCAGAACTATGTATTTGTCTTTTGGCGAACGGCCGGTGAATATTCCGGTATCAACATTTACAGCTCCAAGATTTGATAATTTACCACGTTCGTAACCTTCGAGTGCGGGATCCATTTCATGTTGAAAAAGGTCATCGTACGACAGGTTGTAATAGACCTGTTCAACTCCATTTATACCATATTGTTCAAGATTGATACTGATACCAGGTCTGTTTACTGCAATAGCCATGAGTTTGCTGAGTTTAAATTGGACGGTTTTTGGTTTGGTTTACTTATAGAAGAACGCTGGAATAAAATTAAATTCATTTTTCTATATCAATAGATATAGCAGCAAATATATAAAAAAAGGCAGTAAATAAAATTCTGCCTTTTTAATTATAAAAATGTTGTAAATTACTGAAGTAAATTTTCAATTTTAACCCTTGACTGTAGTAAAATATAGTATTCCAGTTGAAATTAAAGTTTCAGCCTTTTGTAAAAACCAGCACTCCATTTTGCCCGCCAAAACCAAAAGAGTTAGAAATTGCTGCTCCGATTTTAACAGCGCGGGCAATATTGGGAATTACATCAAGGTCGCATTCCGGATCTTTAAATTCATAGTTAATAGTAGGCGGTAATATTCCATAGTGAACTGCCAGAACTGATGCAGCTGCTTCAATAGCGCCGGCTGCTCCGAGTGTATGGCCGATCATTGATTTAATTGAACCAACCGGAATATTTAGATCTCCAAAGGCCTTTTTAATAGCCAGGGTTTCAGTTTTATCATTAACTTTAGTCGAAGTTCCGTGAGCATTGATATATCCAATATCTTCAGGTTTAAGCCCGGCATCCTTCACAGCAAGTTGCATGGCTTTAGCAGCAAAAGTGCCATCAGGTTCAGGAGCGGCAATTCCATAAGCATCCGAAGTCATTCCGAATCCGCTTAGAAAAGCTAAGGGTTTTGCTTTTCTTTTTTCGGCATGTTCCAACGTTTCCAGAACCAAAACACAAGCTCCTTCGCCCATTACAAATCCATCACGATTTAGATCAAAGGGCCGACTTGCACTTTCGGGTTTGTCATTAAATGATGATGAAAGAACGCCCATACTTGCGTAAGCATCCAGAACCATTGGTGTCATAGTGGATTCGGTGCCGCCAGCCAGGATCACATCAGCCATTCCACCGCGAAGAAGGCCGAGTGCGATTCCAATTGAATGTGTTCCGGTAGTGCAGGCAGCGGAAACTCCAAGGTTTGGACCATGAATTCCCAATACCATCGCAGCATTACAAGCAGCCATATTGGCTATAACCCTTGGCACTGTTAAAGGATTTACCGAACCCGGCCCCATTTTCAGAAAACGGGTTTGCTGTTCTTCGAGGTGTGTCATATCACCGGCGGCCGATCCTATAACGCAACCTATTCTGTCCTTGTCTTCATTATCCAGATCCAATCCGGCATCCTTAACAGCCTCAATAGCAGCGCTTGAAGCCAGCTGGGAAAACCGTGCCATTTTTCGTGTTTCCTTACGATCAAAATAGTTTTCAGGGTTATAATTCAAAACTTCGGAACCAACCTGGCTTTTATGCCCGAGAGGATCGAAAGCCTGTATCCGCTTAATACCCGATTTCCCTGCAATCAATGAATTCCAGAATTCATCACGATTACATCCTATGGAAGTAAATACTCCAATACCAGTAACTACAACTGCTTTATTTTTATCCATAATGGCTATGGGGTCTTAATGAAATAATGTAAACTTCAGGGTTAAAAGTACTAAAGTTGGGCCAACTGACAAAGCATGGTAAATCTGATTTCAAAAATCAAAGTTGAATGAGCTTCAGTCAAAACATGAGAATATTACAAAAAAAAATGAACGATCCGATCAGGAAATAAGTTTTCCTACTTTCTTTTCTTATCCTGGCCCTTAAATGTTTTATCGCCTTTGGTCTTAGGTTTTTTATATTTTAAGGCAAGTTCCCTTTTGTATGATCCGCCTTTGTTGGTTTTTTTATTTTTATCCTTCTTTTCGTGAAAGCCTGGTGCAAGAACGACTTTCTTCTCATTCCGGAAAGGATTTTTTGTATCGCCGGCTAATGCCCGTTCCTCGGGTGTCTTCTGGTTCGAAAAAGCAACTTCATCCGGAAAATCGACCAATGGAATAGCGTACGACATTAAGGTTTCTATAAGGTCTTTAGCTTCTTCCTCTTTTTCAGTATAAAATAAAATCGATTTCCCTGTCTGGTCAGCTCTTCCTGTTCTGCCGATCCGGTGAATGTAGTTTTCAGGAAATTGCGGTGTATCAAAATTAATAACGTGGCTAATTTTATCCAGGTCAAGTCCGCGGGCCATAATATCGGTTGTAACCAATATCCTGTTTTTGCCGCTATCGAATTCTTCAATGGATTTGAACCTGTAATTCTGGGTTTTGTTTGAGTGTATGATCCCGGTTTCGGATGCATGTTTTTCCTGTAAAGCTGCAAATACCCTGTCGGCATTGTTTTTATTGGAAACAAAAACGAGTACTTTGCCAAACTCTTTCCTGTCGGCAACAAGGTGTGAAAGCAGGTTTACCTTGGTATAAAAGTTAGGAACTTCGTAACACTGCTGTGAGATATTATCCAACGGAGTTCCGCTCAAAGCAATGGATATTTTTGCTGGAGTAACAAAATCATCGTCGATCAGAGCAGCTACTTCATCGGTCATGGTTGCCGAGAACATAATATTTTGTCGGCGGGCCGGCAGAAGTTCGAAGATATTCGTGAGTTGAAACCTGAATCCAAGGTCGAGCATTACATCCACTTCGTCAATCACCAATTTGTTGATACCTTTAAGTACTAAGGCCCCGCACATGGCAAGATCGTACAAGCGACCGGGTGTTGCTACCAAAATGTCGATTCCTTGGGCTACACGTTGTTTTTGGGTATTGATATTAACACCACCATACACGCCCAGCACCCTGAAATTGGTATATTTAGCAAAACTTTGAGCCATTTCAACCACCTGTATTACCAATTCGCGGGTAGGAACCAATACCAGAACTCTTGGATTGAGTTGTTTCGAAAATTTTAAATCCTGTAAGATCGGCAGCATATATGCCAGGGTTTTCCCTGTGCCTGTTTGTGCAATCCCAACTACGTCTTTGCCTGAAAGAATGACAGGGAAAGCTTCTGCCTGAATGGGGGTTGGAGTCTCGAATCCCAGTTCGGCAACTGCATTTTGCAAAAGCGTCGACAGGTTTAAATTTTTAAAAGTATTCATTCAGGGGATGGAAAATGGTGATTAGAAAATGGGAAATGGTTATTTGGTAATTGTTGTTAGAAGAAGGTTAACCAGATATTGTTGATAGTTTTCCAATTCTCGTTAAGAGAACTATTTTCTATTTTCCATTAACTTTTAACTTTTAACAGTGGCGCAAAGGTACTGCTTTCCCGCCACGTAAACACTATAACGTTCATATTAACATTAACTTATCAAGTATAAAAGGAAACGAGATTGTTAGTTAACCTATGTTTGCGACTAACTTCTCTTTCAGTAAATTGAGTTTATCAAACCTGAATTTCTTTTGAGCATCACTAAGTATCCAAAAGATTACACCACTAATTAAAGCAGCAAAGAAGCACCATACTGAGGTTAAATATTGCGTAAAAAATATAGCTGTAACCAGGCAAGAGAAAAACATCAGAATACCCATCATATGCGTTCGTTCGATACTTGAAACAAAAAGTGGCGTTAGCGTGGCAATGAGATAGAGAATAAAAACCGGGATAGCTATCAGTTTAGGAAAATCGGAATTATACATGATATGATAACCCATAATTTGAGGTGTAACATTCAAAAATAATAAACAGCAAGTATAGTAGACTGAAACTGATAAACCGGTAATAAACAGAATCCTGATAATTTTTCTTTTGCGGTCATTGTTTTCCATCATGAGTATTGCCAAAGGAATTAAGGCTGGCCATAGTACATCAGCCATAACTAAAAATATATAGGTCGCAATTTTCTGTATGGCGGCGTACTCCGGATTCGGAATGGTTAACCATAAAACGCCTTCGGTGAACTGCTGTAGCCCGAAAAACAGGGGGATACTTGCAAATAAAAGCTGGGACGGTTTATGAACTTTCGTTACCACTGCTACACCGATAGCAGTAATTATAACACCTCCTGCGAAACTGGCTGTTGCTGAAAAACACATAACTTATAAATCTTAGTTGTAAATTACAAAGTAACTTTAATATCGAAAATTTCCAGTATAAAGATAATTGTGCTGGAAGGTACAACCTTTAAACGGATATTTGCTTTATATCATCTTATAAAATCCTGTCAGAATCTGCATATTCAGCATTTAATGACAAAAACAAGTTTCCGTCATTTTTAAAAAGTTCTGTTTGTCAGGTCACAAAAAACTCTTGTAAAATTTTAAAAATCAGTTCAATATAAAAACAATATATATTAAAATATTCAAACCTGATTTTTCTTTAGAAATAGCTTTTTGTATCTTTCTGCCTATACGTTATTTCCACAGGATATTAAGTTGCCCTGAAGCTTTCAGGTAATTTAACCAATTATTCCATAACTGCTTTTTATTTATCTCATATTCAGCTTTAAGACTTTGAAGGTCAGCTTCATCGAGGTTGAGTGTTGAAGCGGATTCCTGCCCCTCTGTTACACGAGCCAGGGTTATGTCAATCGATTCTATACTGAGCGCAATGTTTTCTTCCTGTGTCTTTAATTGCAACAATACTCGTTCCATCTTTAATTTTGAAGTGTATGCATCCTTGGTGTAAAGAGCTGACTTATCTTCCTTTTGTTGATTATACTGGGTAGACTGTAACTGGAGTACCTGTGAATTTTTCTGAACACTTTCACCAAAAAATATAGGGTACTTTAAATCAATACCAACATAACTAAGGCCAAACCATGTATTAGCTTCTGTTGGATTAAAATTATTTGTGTATTGATTGGCTCCAATATATCCTTTCAAGCTTAACGATGGCATGTGTTTCGCCTTTTCTGAGTTAACCTTTATTTCTGCAAGTTGCGCCTGTAACTCCAATTGCTTCAATTCCGGAATAGCTTCAGGATCAGGGATCAGGCCTGAAGCACTTAACTTGTATTGTTTAATAAAGCTGGTGTCTATTTCAAAATCTGATTTTTCTATATCGGTCTCACCCGTTAAAAACAGCAAATACACTTTATCTTCAATTAATTCGGATAGTGCATCCATTAAAAGCTGCACTGCATTATTATGATTGATCCGCGACTTATTCAGATCAGACTTCAACAAACGTTTTTCAACAAATTTATTATTGAGTAATTTGTAGCTGATATAGGTTCTGTTAGTATCGGCAATAGCCGATTTTATTTTTGATTCCTGCAAGCTTATTTCGATATACGTTTGAGCAATTGTAAAAGCAAGTTCATATTCTGTTTGCTCCTGCGAAGCCGATGTAATCCGTTCCTGCAATCTGGCTTCATCAATGCGCCTTGGTATGGATAAATCAATCAATGGCTGTATAACTGTTGCTCCGGCCGTTTGCGACCATGTAGTTCCAAATTGCAGACTCATTGTGGCATCGGCAGGATAAGATGAATTAAATATACCGATAGGCAAAATAGAAGTCTGTAATATGGGATTGTACAGGTAAGTATATTCCAATGAAACCTGAGGCCAGTATTTCTTAAATAACGCTTCAGTCTGAAGCCTTTGGATTTGCAGGTCGGATTTGCCGGCTTGAATATTTTTTCGATTCGAAAATCCATTGTTGATTGCCTGGTGTAAAGTCAAAACATTTTGGCTTTGGGAAGTAACAGACCATAGCATTAATATTGCTAAGACGATAACTGAGCTTCCTTTTTTTATAAAGCAACTCATGCCATAAGTAATGACTTTTTTAATCTGACATTTAAATAAATAAT
>CAIWMA010000183.1 GCA_903913645.1 uncultured Bacteroidales bacterium
AAGTAAATATGAAATATTTAATACTAAGACCTTAATTTTTACATCATGTTAAATCAGCGTGTCGAAATATTCGACTGTAACCAATGCGAATTCAAGAGTTTAAGTTGTAGTTTTATGAAAGAGGATGACTTTGAAGTTATTCGCAAATCCTCCATTCAGCTTAAATTCTCGAAAGGCGAAGTAGTTTATAAACAAGGTGGCAAAGCACAAAGTCTGATGTTTCTCCACAGGGGAATCGTAAAATTCTGCTACCAGTACGAAACCGGTCAGAATTATATAATGACTGTAGTTGGCGGACCTAAACTACTGGGTGGCGCTAACCTGTTTTTCAGGGAAACCAATATTTTTTCGATCACAGCGCTCGAAGATTGTGATATATGCCTCATTGACCTGCCGGCTTTTATACAGGTTGCTATGGGAAATCCTGGCTATATTCTCGCATTGTGCGAAAAAACGCTGACGATGTTTCAGCATTCTATTTTCAATTTCATAAGCCTTGCGCATAACCAGGTTAACGGTCGGATAGCCAACGTTTTATTGTATTTGTGGGAGCATGTATATAAGGAATCAGGGTACGATTTTACAATCAGTCGTAAAGAAATAGCCGAATTTGCGGCATGTTCGCACGAAAATGTTATTACTACTTTATCGCGTTTCAAAAAAGATGGCATCATTGAGCTGGAAGGAAAGAAGATAATAATTAAGGATTTTGAAGGATTAAATATAATTAGTAAACGGGGATAAGCCATGCTTTCGAAAAAAACCAGGTATGCCTTGATGGCATTAACGAAATTGAGCCGCGAATACGGAAAAGGTGCAATACTTATCAGCGACATAGCAAAAGCAGAAAGCATCCCTCAACGCTTTCTTGAAAATATACTGCTGGAGTTGAAAAACGTTGGATTGTTAGGAAGCAAATTAGGTAAGAATGGCGGTTACTTTCTGCTGAAAAGTCCTGAAGAAATAAGCCTTGCTGATGTAATCCGATATTTTGAGGGGACTATTGCCTTAGTTTATTGCGTTTCGGAAAAAGCCTACCAACCCTGCGAGTTTTGTAAAAACGAAGAAACCTGTAAATTGAAATCGGTATTCAAAACCATACGCGATAACACGTTCAATGTCTTACAGGAAACTTCAATTGCGGATATCACACAATCTTAGATTTTCAGTGTCAAAACATCAAAATAGAGTTGGAATGATAAAATAAACCAAATTGGTACCTAGTTTTCTTCCAACGACTTAATTGATTGCCTGAGAATATCAGCCGAGCGTTTTAATGCTTCAATTTCAGATGAAGAGAGTGGGCTTTTAATAATCTTATTTACGCCGCCATCCGACACAATAGAAGGTACACTCAAACAAACATCATTTATACCAAATTCACCTTCCAGTAAAACTGAAACGGTAAGCACACTGCTTTGTCCACGAAGAATTGCTTCTGTAATTTTTACCAGGGCTAAACCAACCGCATAATGCGTTGAACCTTTGTAATTTATAATATGATAAGCCGAATCGCGAACCTGTTGCTCAAATATGTGGCGCTTATTTTCCCAGTCGGAGCATTTCCCGCACGAAGGGCAATATTCGTCAATACTTATTCCCGCCACGTGAGTCATCGACCAGGCTGCAAATTCACTGTCGCCATGTTCGCCAAGCATATATGCATGTACATTATGAACATCAACTCCGCAGTTATCACCAAGCAAATGCCGGAACCTCGCACTGTCGAGTACCGTTCCGGAACCGATTACCCTGCCCCTTGCCCATCCTGATTGCTTCAACGCAACGTATGCAAGAACATCAACCGGGTTGCTGACAATAAGCATAACGCCCTCGCAATTGTGTGCCGAAACATCAGCGGCAATACTACCGACTATTTCTGAATTCTTTTTAAGCAATTGCAACCGCGTTTCACCCGGTTTTTGAGCAGCACCCGCTGTTATTACAACAAGTTTTGCATCAGTATAATCAGCGGAAGTTCCGGCACGGATTTCTACTGTCGGGAAAAAGGGCTGTCCATGAACCAGATCAAGAACCTGCCCTTTTAAAAGATCATCATTTCTGTCGATAAGTACAATTTCATCAGCTAATCCACTCTGCGCCAATGCATAGCAATAGGTAGCACCTACTGAACCGGCTCCTACCACTACAACTTTCCTGCGTTTTTCAAATTCTGCCTTATTCGTCATATCCATATTTGGATTTTAAATGCTTGAAACCTGGTGGCTGAAATATTAATAACTTAATATTATTAAGCAAAATGATCTGTATTTCAACTTTCACCTAAGTCATAAACAAAACAATCCGAACAGCTATAAGTTTGGACAAAGCCAACTAATTGCATAATGATTTATGCAATAATTTAAGCTTAAAGCAGATGTGAAAAGCAGAATATTAGATTGTAAAAATGATTCGCTACGAAAAAAGCGGCATTATCAGCAACATCATTGAAAGCGAAACAAGGATCACAATAGTTGTCCAGCCGACAATATTAGTAAACGGCTTATTGACATGCTTGCCCATGATCTTTTTATTGTTAATCAGCAGGATCATACAAATTAAAACTACAGGAAGAAGAATTCCGTTAATTACCTGCGACCAGATACTGATTTTAATAAGCGGAGCATTGGGAATAAGTATTATCGCAGCTGCAAGTATTAGTATACCTGTATAAAGGAAATAAAATTCAGGGGCTTCATTCCATTTTTTGTCAATTCCGGCTTCAAAGCCAAAAGCTTCGCAAACATAGAAAGCGGTTGCTAAAGGGAGGATAGTTGCCGAGAAGATAGAAGCCACGAATAGTCCCAACGCGAATAACGAAGATGCCAAACTGCCAGCCAAAGGTTTAAGTGCCATTGCGGCATCTGATGCTTCTTCAATTTTAATTCCGTTTTCATGAAGCGTTGAAGCACAGGCGACAATAATAAAAAATGCCACAATAACGGTAACTAAACATCCAATTACAATATCAACCAACGTGTATTTATAATCACGCATTTTAAGCCCTTTTTCAATTACCGACGACTGCATGTAGAATTGCATCCAGGGAGCAATAGTTGTCCCGATGATTCCAATAACTATTGCGAGGTAAGGCACATTAAATTCCATATGAGGGTGAATCATGGCGGTACCAATTTCACCCCAATGCGGTTTGCCCATTACTGCCGAAACGATATACATCAGCAGGCAAACGCTGAAAACCAGGAAAATACGTTCCGCAATTTTATAATTACCTTTTACCACAAGCAGCCATACCAGGGCGAGTGAAATCGGAACAGAAATATATTTACTTACCCCGAAAATCATCATACTCCCTGCAACCCCGGCAAATTCGGTGGTGGTGTTGCCAAGATCGGCAATAAGCAAGCCAACGAAAATAAAAAATGTGACTTTCACACCTGCGTTTTCACGGATCAGATCAGCAAGTCCTTTGCCGGTTACAATACCCATACGGGCATTCATTTCCTGTATGATAAGCAGTACGATAAAAGCTGGTATCATTGTCCAGAGTAATTTATATCCGTACAATGCGCCAGCTACCGAATAGGTTGTAATACCTCCGGCATCATTATCAACGCTACCGGTAATAATTCCCGGGCCTAGCAAGGCGAAAAATATAAGGATATTACGCCACCAGCCTTTCTTCTGTAATGTAATTTTCAATGTCATATCAGCTTTTCTCTCATATTACCTGGTTTTTCTGGCACCCAACAAATCGTCAACAATATCATCAATAACAACCATGCCTTCGAGCATTTGGTGCTGGTTTACCACCGGTACGGCTAACAGATTGTATTTTGAAACAATTTCAGCCAGCGAATCCAATTTGTCATTATCCTCAACAAATACCGGATTTTTACGCATAATATCCTTCAAAATAACAGAAGGTTGCGAAATTACAAGGTTGCGAAGTGAAACGGTTGCTATTAGTTTTCCGCTGTGTGTCACTATAAAAAGATTGTAGAGCAAAGGTTCTTCGGGCTTATCCTGACGGATGGTAGCCAAAGCTTGCTCAACAGTTTCATTTTCGTGAAACGATATAAATTCTGTGCTCATGATACTTCCTACCGATCGGTTAGAATACACAAGCAGTTCGCGGACTTCGCTCGAAGTCTCCGAATCCATCTCATTGAGTAACAATTCTGCTTTACTGCTTTCGAGCAAATCAATGATATCAGCTGCTTCGTCGGCTGGCATTTTTTCAAGTAAATCGGCAGCCTTGGCAACAGAAAGACTTTCGATGAGGTCGACCTGAAGCTTGGGCTCCATTTCTTCAAGTACATCGGCTGCCTGTTCTTCATCAAGGTTATTAAATACTTCTGTACGGTCGTTCCGGCCCAGGTCCTCAATAATGTCAGCCAGATCCGAAGGGTGAAGCATCTGAAGCTTCGTGAGCGGTTTTCCTAGTTTAATGTTCAGGTTCGATGTATCCAAAGTATCAACATCATCCCATAAAATAAATTTGGAAGGAACAGGCAAGTGCATCAGTGAAGCGATACTCTTTATTGTTTCAGCCATACCAAGCCTGCGCAACAGGCCTTCGGCTCCAACGTCAACGGCTACAACATAAGTACCACTTGTGATTGAAACCAGCCGCACATCATTTACGCGAACCAGTTTTCGCCCGTTAAGGTCAACTATCTGTTGATCGAGTATACTTTCTTTAAGAGGAAGGAATCGGGCAAGTTCTTCTTCCTCGATATGCTGCTTTTTTGAACAGAGAAAAACAATTTTATTTTTCTGGCGTACGATCTCAAAATGACTGAAACTATAATATACAGGATGCGACCGGTTTCCGGTTTTAACTGCCACTACATTAGGCCTGGCAGGTTCATCGTTTGATGATTGTTCTGAAAATACGAGTATATCCAGGACTTTTCCAATAACCTCAGACTCCCGGGAAATAATTTGTACCCCCAGTATTTGACTTAGATAAAATGTTGTTAATGCTGTCATAGAAGCATCCTCCTTTTTATGATTCCGGGGAGGCTGCTGAAAATCAGCTATAAGCTCCTGAAATCAGTTAATATTCGATACAAATCAGGGCCTTCGTCCATTTAGTGATGACTACTTTAGAATTTCTGGTGCAAAAGTACTTTTAAATCTGACGTATTCTACTTTTTATTTTAAAAATGCAACGAAATCTAATCTGTAAATTTCAACCTACTTAAATCGAAACGCGTTTAGCTTGTAAAGATTATATTCTTTAAATTTGCATGGGTAGTAAATGGAAGTCCTTTTCAGTGAATTATTCTATTAAAAAGTACTGAAAATCATTTTTTACGTATTATATTTACATTTTATCAAACAATCCGGAATCTCAATCGTTAATGTTTTCACAATACAATAATCAAGATGCCTAAAGACTATTTACCTATTTTAATCCAATCACTAGTTGTTCTCGGCTTCGTAATAACAACGATGATTGCAACACATTTTCTTGGGCCAAAACGCTCATCCAAAGCCAAACTCGAAAATTTTGAATGTGGAATCGAAGGCATGGGCAATGCCCGCAGCCCGTTTTCAGTAAAATATTTTCTCATTGCCATACTCTTTGTTCTTTTCGATGTGGAAGTTATTTTTATGTATCCCTGGGCAGTTAATTTAAGGGCTCTTGGAAAAGATGGTTTTACTGAAATGCTCTTGTTTATGGCGCTTGTACTGGCCGGATTTGTTTATATAATCCTCAAAGGTGCTTTAAAATGGGATAAACGTTAATGAAAGCTGTAAACGACTCGTTCATGTCAGAAAATCAAAATACTATAATAAAACCAACTGTTGCCGAAACTCCTGAAGGAATTTCAGGACAGGGATTTTTTGCTACCTCTCTCGAAAAAGCGGTTGGTCTGGCACGTAAGAATTCCTTGTGGCCATTGCCTTTTGCTACTTCCTGCTGCGGAATAGAATTTATGGCCACCATGGCATCGCATTACGACCTTGCCCGGTTTGGATCCGAACGCTTAAGCTTTTCACCACGACAAAGCGATTTGCTGATGGTTATGGGAACCGTTGCTAAAAAGATGGGCCCTGTTTTACGCGAAATTTATATACAGATGGCTGAGCCTAAATGGGTTATTGCTGTAGGCGCCTGCGCTTCAAGTGGCGGAATCTTCGATACATACAGTGTTTTACAGGGTATTGACCGTGTAATTCCGGTTGATGTTTATGTACCGGGTTGCCCTCCCCGACCTGAGCAAATTATCGACGGTATTATAAAGATTCAGGAACTTGTTGGTAATGAATCGCTCAGGCGAAGAAGTTCTAAAGAATATGAAGATTTAATGAAAAAATATAATATGGAATAAATTTTCAGGTGAATTCGGTACCTTTGAAAACCTTAGGTTAAGTAAGAAAGAATTCCTTGATTAATTAGTCCACAAAATACTGTTTAGTGTTCCAGATCAGTCCAGAAAGAAACGAGTCAGTCAAAAATAAACTCACCGAAAAATTCAGCAATGCAATTTTATCAAGTGAGTTGCAGTCTGATATGCTATGTATAAATGTTAAGAAAGAGGAAATAAAGAATATCCTGTTGTTCCTTCGCGATGACAATGAACTGCAGTTCAATTTCCTGACCACGCTTTGCGGGATGCATTACCCAGAAAAGGAGCAAGTTGGTGTGGTTTATCATTTGCATAGCTTTGTGAACAATCACAGGATTCGGATTAAGACAGCTACAGACATTGAAAATCCCACAGTTCCAACTGCAACTACCATTTGGCCTTCAGCCAACTGGATGGAGCGCGAGGCATTTGAATTTTTCGGAATCCAATTCGAAGGCCATCCTAACCTCGTTCGTATTTTAAATGTTGACGATTTTGTCGGGTTCCCGATGCGAAAAGATTTCCCGCTTGAGGATCAGACGAGAGAGGATAAGGATGACGGGATGTTTGGAAGGTGAGAAGGGAATTATGAGTTATGAGTTATGAGTTATGAGTTATGAGTTATGAGTTATGAGTTATGAGTTGGTACTTGGAACTTGAAACTTGGAACTTAATAAACTGAAAAGTATTAACAATTTAAACAATTAAAGAAGAATACCAAATCATACATGGCAAAAGAACTGGATTCGGATTATTGGGTACGAGATTTCGTTAAAACGGAAGAGCCGAAGGAGTACAACACACTGAATGTTGGCCCTACTCACCCGGCTACGCATGGCGTTTTCCAGAACGTTATGCTGATGGATGGTGAATTTATTGTAAGTACCGAACAAACCATTGGTTATATTCACCGTGCATTCGAAAAAATAGCCGAGCGCAGGCCTTTTTACCAGGTTACTCCATTAACCGACAGATTGAATTACTGTTCTGCCCCGCTCAATAATATGGGCTGGCATATGACCGTTGAAAAACTGCTGGGCATACAAACACCGAAACGTGTAGATTATCTCCGGATCATCGTTATGGAACTTGCCCGCATTGCCGACCACCTGATATGCAACAGTGTAATTGGTGTCGACAGCGGAGCGCTAACCGGATTCACA
>CAIWMA010000184.1 GCA_903913645.1 uncultured Bacteroidales bacterium
ACATGTGGCTGGGTAATGGAGAGTTTTTGCATTGCCTCATTAACCTGATAGCGTTGTTTTTTTGCGAAAAACAGATATGTGTAAATCTGCGCGAAATATTCAATGGTCAGCGCAGTTTCAGCACCAAAGGAAGTCCATATTTCACCGGTTTGATCGAGTCCAAGATGGGTGGCGGCGTGGGCCAATTCGTGACACAGAACAATGTCGTATAGTTCCTGATAGTCAATACCAGATATTCCCGCATAAATCCTGATGCGCAAATCATAGATAATTACCTTCCGGTCTGCTGGAACATACTCCCCTAAAAGGTCTAGAATCCCTATTCCCTCATTGAGCCTGTCTGACTCTGGAGGTAATGGCTTGATTTTGAGTACGTACATATCTTTCGGCAATGACGAGTAATCTATCTCAATACTTGGAGCCTGAGCTTTGCGAAGTTGCATAATCTTCAGCAATTTTTTGAAAATGCTCATTGATTTAGGATGTTTTGACATGATATTGGCCTTCCTGTCCGTCGTGTTATTTGTTTCAAGATGACAACTTTATGGAGTAACGCCTCCATTCTCTGGTTTAATTTCACTAATATTGAAAATCATTTTTCTACCACCACACCCACCACCAGATTCTCCGACTGCCGCCGTGCCTATAAGCAAAACTCCATTTTTATCTTTTACTGTAAATTTAACTTTACCATTTGCAGCGCTACCTTTAAAACGCATTTTTGCTTCTAATACTGAAACCTCAATCACGCTATACCCTTTTGAAATAAGTTCTTTGTTTGCACAATCTTTTATTTCATTTTCGGTGGACCGCGTTTGCCAATAATAAATACCACTAAATACAACAACCATCATTAAACAAGCGTAAATGAGTTGTATTGGACTTAATTTATCATTCTTTTCGATTTTTGAAAAAGCCATTTTAAACATCCTATTTTAACGTAAGGTTATGCCCTATTCCAAATGATTTTGCAGAATTTTAATAAGCCCCACCACTACAGTAGAGATGATTATTTTTCGTGTGTTCGAGTTGGGCTGAATGAACACCCGCTTCCAGTCGAACCGGAACCACACCAGATGCACTTATTTCCTCCGCTTCCATGACGATGATGATGAGTTGGACTGTTTATGCACCCGCCACCATAACATCCAGAGCCGCAGAATTCGCACTTATGCTCATCATCCAAGTGTTCGTGTTTGTTGTTTGGACTGTTTATGCACCCGCTACCATAACAACCGGAATTACAGTACCGACACTTACTCATACTATTCTCCACTCGTCCTTAATTTTGTTGTTCCGCAACTAAGTAAGCGACTTTCTGAGTTGCAGACTTACTGGTTTATCCAGCATTAATATTAAATAACACTCCATTGCACATTATTTGATACACAAAATCAGTATAATCTTGAATCCGTGAAAGAATTCGCGCAAAAACTTAATTAAAAACTGGTTAAACCTGTTGATTAGCAGTATATTATGACTCTTGCAAAGCGTTAATAAACTACTAACCAAACAGGTGATTATGTACAAAATACAGCAGGGTAACGAAGAAATCAATTCCAATGGCGGGATTTCTCTAATCGGAGCACTACTCCGCAATGTAAAAAGTTTTATGAAGTTTGACAAAATGACATTTGGCAAGGTAAAAAAAGGGCACAACAGCCATAGCGGCATCCTGCGAAGCATCATCGGCTTGCTTTCGCTCGGGCGCACTGATTTTGCCGACATTAAACTTTTCCGGGAAGATAAGCTGTTTCGTGACTGCCTGAATCTGTCATTTGTTCCCTCCGAGGAGATTCTGCGCCAGCGTCTTGACGGCATCGCCGCTGACGATAGCTCCCTTAAACTCATTGATGATGCCAATGTTGAGCTGCTTTCCAAGGTTGCTGATTTCGGGGTTGAGACGACGGCCTATTCAACTTATAATGTGATCGATATTGACGTATCAGTTCTGGACAATTCCAATTCAAAAAAAGAAGGCGTGAGCTGGACCTATAAAGAAGTAGATGGTTATGCTCCGATTTTTGCTCACCTCGGCACGCATGGTTACATGCTGGCCAACGAGCTGCGCAACGGCAGCCAGCATAGTGCAAAAGACGCCTCTGCTTTTGTCCGCAGGTGCAATGATCTGGCAAAAAGAATCGGAGTGAAAAATATCCTGTACCGTGTGGATTCAGGACACGATGACGTTGAATTTGTCGATACCCTTGTTGATATTGACAGCAAGTTTCTGGTCAAACGCAATCTTCGCAGCGAGAGACTGGAGCAATGGCTGGCTGTTGCCCGCAGAGTTGGCACTTGTGAAAAACCGCGTCCTGGTAAAAATGTTTTTCGCGGCTTTGTCTCTCATAAAAAGCCGGTCGGCATGGAAGATGTTCCGATGTTTATCGCGTTCGAAGTCACCGAACGACTTACCGATGCTAAAACCGGCGAAAGATTTCTCATTCCTGAGCTTGAAGTTTCAACGTGGTGGACTAATCTGACGGAAGATGAAGCCACATGTATTAATCTTTACCACAACCACGCGACCAGTGAACAATTCCACAGCGAACTCAAAACGGACATGGACATCGAAAAATTACCGAGTGGAAAGTTTAAAACAAACGCATTGTTCCTGAGCCTGGGCACGCTAGCCTATAACTGCTTGCGCATATTGGGACAACGAGCGCTGAAAATGAAAGATCTGCTGCCCCGCAGCTTTGACGTTACAAGACGTCGTTTGCGTTCAGTCATGCAGGATCTGATTTATGTCGGATGTAAAATCGTGAGTCATGCCAACAGTAAAATTCTTAAATTCGGGCGGCATTGCCCGTACTTCAAAGTTATACAGGAGTTATATGCAAGATGTTGAAAAGCAACAAAAAAACAGGAGACGCAAAATAGAAAATACAGGTGGATTGTATCTAGAAATCGTGATTTTTGACTAAAAACAGCCGCTTGCCGGAATAAGATCATGCAGAAAGCACGACTGGCTGAAACGGTAGCAAAAATTAATCAAAAATCGGCAGTCAACGACTGAAAAAACAGTTAAAAAACGAAAGAGAGAAAATCAACAAAATTCTCTCACGGAATCAAGAATATAATAAGACATTCAAAAAAGGATTTTCAAATGAATAACTATGTGACTTATCCGCCGAAATATTCCCGCAAAGGAATTACTACCGTAGCACAATACTCCATATGGGATTTTGACCAGCACCTGGAGCAATATCCGCTGGCAAAGTATCTGCATCTGAAAGCCCCGGAGTATTACGCAGAGCAGCCGTGTAAATGCTGGAATGAAGATATACGCGCCGACGAACCGCTTGGCGCCATAGATCAATCTGATTTTGAGCGATTCAAAGAACAGATCAGAAAAATAAAAGAACTAGG
>CAIWMA010000185.1 GCA_903913645.1 uncultured Bacteroidales bacterium
GCAATACGAATAGCGTCGTGCCTGTCAGTAATATTCTGCACATTGCGGGCGAACTCTTTTTCAACACCTGCCAGCATTTCCGTAATAATCTGTTCAGGAACTTCAGAACGTGGATTATCTGAAGTCAGAATTACCCTGTCGCTAAGCCGGGCAGCAATTTTTGCCATTATAGGGCGTTTGCTTTTGTCCCTGTCGCCACCACAGCCAACTACAGTGATAAGCATTTCATTACCTGTGCGTAGTTGATTTATGGTTTCGAGTACATTTTGCAACGCATCAGGAGTATGTGCATAATCCACTATCCCGATAATTCCCTGAGGAGATTTTATATAATCGAAACGGCCTTCAACACTTTCGAGGTTACTGAGTATGGTAAGAACTTCCATAGGATCCTGTTGCAACAAAACTCCGGCGGCATACACAGCCATAAGATTGTACCCGTTAAAGCGGCCAACCAGGCGGCACCATATTTCGTTGCCATCCAGGTCGAGATGCAATCCATCGAGTGGAGCCTCAATGATACGGCCCTTGAATTCAGCCATTTTCTGGAAGCTGTAGGTATGTTTGCTTGCTTTTGTATTCTGCAGCATCACCAGGCCATTCCTGTCGTCTAGGTTGGTGAGGGCAAAAGCGGTGGCCGGCAATTCATCAAAAAAGTGTTTCTTGGCCTTCAGGTATTCATCGAAGGTTTTATGAAAATCGAGATGATCAAGTGTAATATTGGAGAAAATACCACCAGTAAAAGATAGACCGGCAATGCGGTTCTGAACTATGGAATGGGAACTCACTTCCATAAAGCAATAACTGCAACCCTTTGCAACCATATGGTCTAATAAGAAGTTGAGTTGTATAGCATCCGGTGTGGTATGCGTGGAAGGTATTATTTCATCATCAATTCTGTTTAATATGGTCGAAAGCAATCCTGTATGAAATCCAAGTTCCCTGAAAAGGTTAAAAAGCAGGGTTACCGTTGTTGTTTTGCCATTTGTCCCGGTTATTCCGACAAGCTTAAGTTTTTTTGAAGGATTTCCAAACCAGTTGGAAGCAAGTGTGCCCGAACTGTAGCTGCTGTCTTCAACCTGGACATAGGTTACTCCTTCGGTAATGCTTTCCGGCAGGGTTTCACAAACAATGGCAACGGCACCTTTTTCAATTACCTGCGGAATATAATTGTGACCATCGACACGCGTGCCTTTAATGGCGAAAAATAAACTACCGGCTTTTACTTCGCGCGAATCATAGGTGATTCCGCTGATAACAGTATCAGAATCACCTTTAATTTGCTTAACATTTACATCGCGAAGTATTTCGGCTAGGGCTTTCATATAGGTTGAAATTGTCTCTTTTTATTTTTTTTTGAATTAATTATTAAATCCCAGACTAAGCAGTATGGGCATGCCTGGCAAAAAAGTGCTTCCTGCTGGAAGCGATTGCTGTTTTACAAGTCCTACACCATTTATCTGAACCTTAACACCTAGTTTTTCCAGGCGGTACACAGCATCGCTGGCACCCATTCCGATTACACTTGGTATTGTTGTCTGCGAATATTCAACCGATGCAAACCTGGTTCCTGTACTGTCTGTAACTTGCGTTATCCAATCGCCTGCATTTGGGATACCCATTGAATAACCCAGCCATTTACTCAGGTATTGGATATCTTTTGTATTTCCTGCCTGCATAGGATTTGAGCGTGCGGAATGTGTAGTATCGACCCAATTCATCCCGACTTCGGGATCCGTGGCATATATGCGGTCGGCAATTTCGCGGAATACCGGCGCTGATATGGTTCCTCCGTAATATCCTCCGACAGTTGGATTGTTTATTACTACGATAATGGAATATTTAGGATTGTCGGCAGGGAAGTAGCCGACAAATGATCCTTTATAATTTGTTTTGTTGTACCCGCCACGATTTTGCGCTACTTGTGCTGTTCCCGTTTTGCCAGCAACTTTATAAATAGGATTTTTCAGCACCGAACCTGTTCCATGATCCACAACGGCTTCGAGCATGGTTTTGGCCATTGCTATGGACTCTTTTGAAGCAATCCTCAGGTTTATTACCTGTGGCTCAAATGTAGTGACAGGCTGTCCCGCCTTGCGGATTTCCTTGACAAAGTGGGGTTTAACCATTACTCCATCATTCGCAACCGCGTTGTAAAAAGTCAGGATCTGAAGCGGTGTGAGCGCTACTTCATACCCAATCGACATCCATGGTAAGGATGAATTTGACCATAATCCGTCCTTGGTCCCCAGGATTTGTGGTCGTCCTTCCCCTTTAATCTCAAGGCCTAATCTCTTGTTAACGCTAAAACTGTGAAGCCTGTCCACAAAAGCTTGCGGATTAGAAGCATATGCTTTATAAATTACTTTTGAGATCCCAACATTCGACGATTTTTCAAAAGCCTGTTGAACTGTCATAACTCCGCCACCAAGATGTGAATCTTTCATAGTGCGTCGGCCATATTGGGTAACTCCACCGGTTACATCAACCAAGTCAGTTAGTTTTACTTTGCCATCTTCAAAAGCTGCCAGCAGTGAAAATAATTTGAAAGTAGATCCAGGCTCGGTGCTTTCGCCAATGGCATAATTATAAAGTTCTTCGTAGGTGCCTTCTTTGGTAAGTCCGAGGTTGGCAATGGCCCTGATTTCACCTGTCTTCACTTCCATCAGGATGGCGCAACCATGGTCGGCCTTATTTACTATAAGCTGCTGGAGTAAAGCTTCCTCGGCAACATCCTGAATGTTGATGTCAATAGTGGTTAGAATATCTGCACCATTAACAGGCTCTATTTCATTGCCGCGATTCATCGGGCGCCAGTTGCCATCAGGAATGCGCTGGTACAGGCGTTTTCCAACCATACCCTGCATATCACTGTTGAAAGCACTTTCAATACCAACATTGTTTGCATTGCCTTCCCTGAACCATCCTAACGTACGGTATCCCAGGTTGTCGAATGGGTAAACCCTTTTGTTCTGCACCGTTGTAATTAAGCCGCCGCTGTTTTTACCTAACCGGAATATCGGGAATGTACGTATCGCTTTAAGTTGATCGAAATCGGCTTTGCGTTTGATCAGGAGGTAACGGTTTTTGCTTTTACGCCCTTTTACCAGCAAAGTTTTATATTGCAACCTGGTTTTATCCTTAAAATATCCAGAAAGACATATAGCCAGTGAATCAACATCTTTTTCAAAAGTTGAATCAGCAATGAGAGGCGAAGCTGCATCCATATGAACCTCAAACAAAGGCACTGAGGTTGCAAGCATTTCCCCGTTTACATCATAAATATTACCGCGGTTAGGTTGTATTGTAAAATATTTCAAAGAGAGCTTTTCGGCTTTGGCTTTCCACATTTCGCCCTCAACCAACTGGATATAAAGGATCTTACCGATAATAGCCAGGCTTATGACAAACATAAAGCCATAAACCAGGTATACACGTGTAAGTATCGATTTCCTTGAATCCATTTGATGAACTAACTTAGAAGTTATGAGTTATAAATTATGAGTTATAAGTTTGAAGAACTGAGTTTTTCTTGTATGGTATTTTGATTATCAGTGCATTATCGCATTACCACGATTGTTTCATTGATTAGTTTGATCTATTAGTATTTTGCGGGGAGGAGTTTTCGATTCCTTCAGTCCGCTGTATTGCAGCCTTTTGGCAATTTCGGTTTGCCTTGTGGTTTGCATCAGTTTCGATTTGGTATTGATGTATTCAAAACGTTGTTCTTCAATCTGTTTTTTTGTTTTGCTAATGGTTATGATAGTGCGATTGGCATAATTTGAATTAAAAATGTAGAGCAGTCCTATCCCTGTTAGAAAAATGAGGAAGGGCAGTAATCCTATAACTTTTTCACGAACCAGGAACGATCCTTCGAGAATTCCTTTTATTTTGCCTCCAGCCTGCTTCCCTTTGCTTTTCCCTTTGGCCTTTTTCGTTTCTGAACTTTCGGGAGACAAAGGTTTGGGTTCGGATTTAACCGGTTCAGGTTCTATATTGATAGTATTGCGTAGTTCGGCCATGGCTATATTTTTTGAGCTATACGCAATTTTGCACTTCTCGAACGTGGATTATTTGCCAGTTCAGCCGAATCAGGAGTTATGGGCTTGCGTGTTACAGGGTTCAACGGAGCAAGTATGTTGCCGTAAAAGTCTTTTTCAAGAGTGCCATCGATATTCCCTGATTTCATGTAGTTTTTAACCAACCGGTCTTCGAGCGAATGGTAGGAGATAATTACAAGTCTTCCTCCTGGTTTCAAAACATCAGCACATTGTTTCAGCATAGTCTGCAATGCTCCCATCTCATCATTGATCTCTATGCGGATGGCCTGGAAAATCTGGGCCAGGATTTTGTTTTCGTAACCGGAAGGCAAGCATGATTTAATAGCTTCTTTTAATTCAGTTGTTGTGGCTATAGGATTAGTGCGGGACTGTATAATAGCAGCTGCCAGCTGGCGTGCATTCGATAATTCTCCATACAGTTTAAAAACATCACGAAGTTTCTCTTCAGGATAAGAATTCACCATATGTGCGGCTGTGGTTCCCTGGTTTTGGCCCATACGCATATCCAGCGGCCCATCGAAACGGGTTGCAAAGCCACGCTCCGGGGTATCAATCTGGTGCGACGAAATGCCAAGGTCGGCCAGTATTCCATCAAGCGGGAAAGCTTTATGAAGACGCAGAAAGTTTTTTAAGTAGCGGAAGTTCTCATTCACTAATGTGAAGCGCTCATCATCCAATGTGTTTTCAATAGAATCTTCATCCTGGTCAAAAGCGATCAGGCGACCGCTGGAATTCAGTTTGCCAAGTATTTCACGCGAATGTCCACCGCCACCGAAAGTAAGATCAGCATAAATCCCTGACGGATTGATGCTGAGGCCTTCAATACATTCGTGCAATAAAGCAGGTTGATGATACATTCGGTTTTCATTCGTTGAGGTTAATATTCCCTAATATCTCCTCAGCTAAGCCCGAAATATTAGTCTGGGTTTCGCTTACAACTTCGTCGTATTTAGCTTTATCCCAAATTTCAATGCATTCCATCTTGGCAGCTACCACTATATCGCTGGTAATTCCGGCTATTAAGGCCAGGTCGCGTGGAATCAATATTCTGCCAGTGCTGTCAATTTCAAGTTCCTTTAACCCTGCATTATATGCACGGATAAAATCGTTGTCTCTTTTTACAAACCGGTTCAGCTTGCTGGTAATTCTCTGAATAAGCGTATTCCAGGTTGATCGTGGATAAAGCTCAAGGCAAGGGCTGAAAATGCTACGTTTTACTATGAAACCTTCACTTAATGAGGCACTAAGCTGGTTTTTCAATGCAACAGGAAGCATAAATCTTCCTTTCGCATCAACCCGGCAAATGTGTTCTCCTTGTAAGGGTATCATGGGTACTATTATTTTGATGTAAAAATAGGTATGATTTACCACTTACCACCACTTTCTACCACATTTTTTTATTAACAATACACAGAATGCCCATGAATAAAGGAAATCAGAATATTTGTGGCCTGAAATAAATGATAATATTGGATAGTTCTGCAGATATTCACTATTTACAGATGATTAGGAGATTTTCGATATCTTACTGTATATGCTCAGTTGGGCATAATAATATGTTTCGGAAATTCATTAATTTTGCATTACACAGTATACTGCAATATTGTAAAAAGCTAAGTCATTGTATGGAAGATCAATCTGTTAACAGTCAAAAAAAAGATTCTTTTCTTGATCTTGACAGTGTGATTGACAACAAAAATCCGGCATTACGTAAAATCTTGCCTCGTTTTGTATTGAATTATCTTAAAAAGGTTATTCACCAGGAAGATTTGAATGAAATAGTAAGAAATAACAGAAATTTATTTGGCATTGATTTTTTAGATGCCTGCCTTAAAGGATTTGGTGTCAATATAATCTATAAAGGGCTTGAAAATGTTTCGGCTGAGGGACGGTGGATTGTTGCTTCCAACCATCCGTTGGGTGGATTGGATGGCATGGCTTTGATGTGGGTTATCGGAAAAGTCAGGAAGGATATTGTGTTTCCTGTCAATGACCTACTCATGAATATCCCTAACTTGAGGGAGCTGTTTATTCCGATTAATAAACACGGTTCAAATGCCGGAAATATCCGGATTATTGAAGATACATTCGCTTCAGACAAAGCCATGTTATTTTTTCCGGCGGGGTTGTGTTCCCGAAAACAAAAGAACGCCATATGTGATCTGGAGTGGAAAAAGAGTTTCATAGCCAAAGCCAAAGCGTATAAAAGAGATATAATCCCTTGTTTTATTAACGGCCGGAATTCCGACTGGTTCTACAATCTGGCTCGTCTTCGTGCATTTATGGGTATCAAATCAAATATAGAGATGCTGTACCTGGTTGACGAAATGTTCAAACAGCGTGATAAAGAAATTGTGATTACCTTTGGGAAACCGATTTCTTATACTATCTTTGATAAAAAGAAAACCGATTTAACCTGGGCACAACAGTTGAAAAACCATGTGTATTCCTTGGAAAATAATCTGAACAGTTCGTTTATAACTGAATAAACAACATGAATGCAATGCAGGAGATAATTGAGGCCGTTGACCGTAGTTTAATCGAGAAAGAACTTACTCCCGAGCGATTTGTGAAGCACACAAACAGCGGGAACAATGAGATTTATATAGTTACATATCAAAATTCCCCTAATACTGTCAGGGAGATAGGACGTTTACGTGAAATAACATTTCGCGATGCTGGTGGCGGAACAGGCCTGGATTGCGATTTGGATGAATTTGACCTGGAGGAGGAAAATCCTTTTCAACAGTTATTTGTGTGGGATCCTCGCGAAAAAGAAATCATAGGCGGATATAGGTTTATTCATGGGAAAACCCTTACCAGGCATAAGGCCGGCCACATCAATACGCCTACAAGCGAACTTTTCCATTTGTCAGAAAAATTTATTGAAGAATACCTTCCTCATACTATTGAACTTGGACGATCATTTGTTCAGCCTAATTACCAGCCAACTGTGAACCTGCGTAAAGGAATGTATGCTCTTGATAATATCTGGAACGGGTTAGGAGCCATACTTATACAGAATCCTGACGTAAGATATTATTTTGGGAAAATTACCATGTATCCGCATTATAATATTGAAGCACGAGACCTGATTCTATATTTTCTCCGCAAATATTTCAGTGATAAAAATAATCTTGTGTATCCTCACGAAGCTCTCGCACTGGAGACTCCTGTAGAGTTTCTTTCCGAACAATTCAATGGCGGCTCATACGAAAAAGATTATAAAATCCTGGTTCAACTGGTCCGGCAACGGCACGAAAATATACCTCCGTTAGTAAATGCATATATGAATCTATCTTCAACCATGTTGTTTTTTGGTACTTCGCTTAACCCGGGATTCGGAGATGTGGAAGAGTCAGGAATATTGGTGACACTGGATGATGTTTACGATTTCAAGAAAGACAGGCATTTAAGCATGCCACCCATAATTTAATTTCAATTTTTATGAATAATCGCAGGGCCGCCTTTATGATAAGTGCCGCCGATGTTACAGGCTGTCCGCAACCGCGATTACCTGAATATGCATTTTTCGGCCGGTCGAATGTTGGTAAATCATCACTTATCAATATGATTACCGGGGTTAAAAACCTTGCTCGTACATCTTCGACGCCGGGAAAAACCCAGCTGCTGAATTATTATATGGTGGATGAAGATACCTGGTACCTGGTTGACCTTCCAGGTTACGGATATGCGAAAGTATCGAAAAAATCACGCAAAAACTGGGAGAAGATCATTCGCGAATATCTTTTACAACGCAAGTCGCTGGTATATACTTTTATCCTTGTCGATACCCGTCATGAACCACAGAAAAGTGATATCGACCTAATTGAATGGATGGGAGGGGAAGGCTTGCCATTTTGCCTGGTATTTACAAAAGCCGACAAAATTTCGCGCAACGCGGTGAAACGAAATGTTGATGAATATAAAAAAGTGCTTTCCGAAAATTGGGAGGAACTTCCTCCGGTTTTCATTACGTCATCTCATTCGGGGGAAGGGAAGAGCGAAATAAACAACTTTATTGCTGCTTCCAATAGTGAGTACGCCATATTTACGGAGCAGAAAGACAAAGAATAAGAGAGTTCAAAAAACCTTTCTTCGCTTTCAGAAATCTTTATCTGCATTCAGGTAATCCGGGATAAAAGATTGTAAATTCCTTTATGCTTCAGCTAAAACAGGTTTTCAGAACTCTCCGTCTGTGCTTTTATTCAATTATTTATACAGCATCAGGACATGGTTTTTAGAAACCAAATCTCCTTCTTTTATATAAATTTCAGCAATGGTGCCATTATCAGGCGCGAAAATGCTATTCAGCATTTTCATGGCTTCCAGGTCAACAAGTTTATCTCCGGTTTTTACTTTTTTCCCTTTGGTAAAATAAATCTTCTTTATAGTTCCTGGAATAAATGCAAGTATTTTTTTTGGATCGACCGGTTCGTAGGGTTTCCGGTTTAAAAACTTCTTGGTAAGCCTCGTTTTATATTTAACATCTTCAATTATTAAAGTTTGAAAAACTTCAGATTCAATATTTTCAGATGTTTCGTCAGCTTTTATGTCTTTAAGATTAAGGCTTTTTGAGTTATCGCTTGTTGGCATAATCAAATTTTAAGTTAAAACAACTGTTTGGAAAGCAGAGTTGAAATTACGCTATCATTACCTTGCTATGCTCCAACTGATAAAAACATTAAGTGTTTATCAGTTGGAGGTCACAACACAGAGTGAATTAAAATGGTGGTATACCATGTTTCTTCAATGGAACATCAACTTTTTTATCAGCTGAAATGGCAAGAGCGTGAATTACCATATCGCGGGTTTCTTCCGGGCTGATTACAGCATCTACATAACCGTAGGCTGCAGCCACAAACGGATTGGCAAACTTCTCTTTGTATTCTTTGATTTTGAGTTTGCGCATTTCATCAGGATTTTCGGCTTCTTTTATTTCATTTCTGAAAATAATGTTGGCCGCACCTTCAGGGCCCATAACTGCAATTTCGGCCGTAGGCCATGCAAATACAAAGTCGGCACGTAAATGGCTCGAGCACATCGCAATGTATCCTCCGCCATAAGCTTTGCGTGTGATAACGGTAATTTTAGGAACAGTTGCTTCGCTATAAGCGTAAAGTACTTTAGCGCCATGACGGATAACGCCGGCATGTTCCTGGTCAACACCCGGCAGGTAGCCTGGTAAATCGACCAAGGTAACCAATGGAATGCTGAAAGCATCGCAGTAGCGGATAAAACGGGCTGCCTTGTCGCTTGAGTCCACATCAAGAACACCTGCCAGAACCAAGGGCTGGTTGGCAACAAAACCTACCGTAAAACCATTCATTCGGGCAAAGCCGATTACAATATTCTGAGCAAACAAATCCTGAACTTCGAGGAAATCAGAATCATCACAAATACCGCGGATTACATCTTTTACATCGTAAGGCTGACGGGGATTTGTCGGGAATACTTTATCAAGGCTGTATTGACGAACACGAGGTGGCTTCTTTGGAAATGGATCGGCTTTCTTCAGGTTATTCCAGGGAATAAAACTGCAAAGCTTTTTAATCTGCTCGAAACACTCAATTTCGCTTTCGGCAAAGAAATGTACGTTTCCGGTTATTTCAGCCTGAACGCGTGCACCGCCTAATTCTTCCATCGATATTTCCTCACCCAGAACTGTTTTTATAACTTCAGGCCCGGTAATAAACATCTTGGATATTTTATCTACCACAAAAACAAAATCGGTCAATGCTGGTGAATATACGGCACCGCCGGCGCATGGTCCGAGAATTACTGAAATCTGTGGTATTACACCAGAAGCTTGGGTATTCCGGTAGAAAATTTCACCATATCCTGCCAGTGAATTTACACCTTCCTGAATACGGGCTCCACCTGAATCGTTAATCCCGATCAACGGAATTTTAAGTTTCATGGCGTGATCCATAATTTTAGTGATCTTTTTGGCATGCATATAGCCAAGCGAACCACCGGCAACAGTAAAATCCTGTGCAAAAATACAAACAGGATAATTGTTGATTGTTCCGGTTCCGGTTATTACACCGTCACCAGGCAGGTATTTGTCGCTCATTTCGAAATCACGACCGGCATGTTCAACAAAGAGGTCGTATTCGTGAAATGACTTTGCATCAAGCAACGCGATAATACGCTCGCGCGCCGTCAGCTTTCCGGTTGCTTTTTGTTTCTGGATGGCTTTGTCGCCACCGCCACGCAACGCTTCCTGCATTCTACGTTTCAGATCAGAGGATTTGGAGCTTAAGGACATAGGGTTTTGGTTTGTGAATAATACGTTTTTCGCCCTGCGACGAATTTCTCATAAGGGGCAAATATACAATCATTTAATTGTTAATTCATAAACAGGTAATGCATTTTTCATACTTGCCTTATTAATTTAATCAGTTAATTGCTTAATTTTGAGGTTTTAAACCGGTAAGATGAATATCGAAGAATTAAGGGATTATTGCATTTTCAAACCTGCAGTTACCGAAAGTTTTCCTTTCGACGAATCCACATTGGTTTTTAAAGTTGCCGGCAAAATGTTTCTGCTTACTGATCTGGTGGATGCATTTTCGATGAATACTAAAAACACACCCGAAAAAGTGATTGAACTCAGGGGACAGTATCCCAGTGTTTTACCCGGTTATCACATGAATAAAATTCATTGGATTACGATAATGATAGACGGAACGATATCTGACAATTTATTGAAACAATGGATTGATGAGTCGTATAATCTGATTGTGGCTGGATTTTCGCGAAAAGAAAAGGACCTTTTCGTCGAATTGGGCGGTAAAATCTGACTATTGCAAAGAAACGTATTTTGAAAGAGCGTTAACGAGCGCTGCTTTTGATTGTATACCAATAAAGGTTTCCATAAGCTGCCCGTCTTTAAAAATTAAAACAGAAGGTATGGATTGGATTCCGAAACGGTTAGCCAGAGGTCCGTTTTGATCAATGTCTACTTTCCCGACTTTAACTTTTCCAATAGTTTGACTCGCAATCTCCTCGATTACTGGCGACATGGCTTTACATGGCATGCACCATGTAGCCCAGAAATCAACCATAACAACCCCTTTGGATGTTTCGTCCACAAAATTGGAAGTTGTCAGGATAATAATGTTTTTTTCTGATGATCCGGATTTGCAAGAAGCCAGTGAAAGTGATGTCGATAAAATGAGTAATACGATTATGGATGTTTTATTCATTTTTATAAAATTAGAAGTATTTAAAATCAAGAGATTTGTGCAGTTTTTATTTTAATGTCACTAACGTAATGCCGGAGCCTCCGGTTTCGAGAGAAGCATCCGAAAACTGCTTTACTTCGGGTACGCTGCCGAGGTAATTTCGGATAATACTGCGTAGTACACCGTTTCCTTTGCCATGTAAAATACTGACTTCGGTAACGTGTAGCATGATGGCTTCATCAATATATCGCTGTATGAGTGTTTCGGTTTCATCAGCCCGCTTTCCCCTTACATCAATTGTGATCCTGAAATTAGCCGTGCGGGCATTCATATCGTTAACCATATTCTGATAAGCAAATCCACGGTTAACTTGTTTTTTAACAGGGGTGTTTGCCTGTAGTACTTCCAGGTTCTCAGATTTAACTTTTAATGTAACCGTACTAAAAGCTACTGTAACATCTTTTCCATGTATATCGATAACTTCCCCGGATTCGTGTTGCCCTTTCATCCGCACACGGCTACCTTTAATAACAGGTTTCCCGGTAGCCTGTTCGGGTGGTGCAATTTCTTCCTTTTCAATCAAGGGCTCAACAACAGGTAGCTCTACAATTTGCGCTGTAAATTCTTTGATTTCCATTCTCAATTGCTTAGTCCGCAGAGCGTCTGCCTGTGACTGTTTGATTTCGCGTATCGTCTTTTCAATGATCTGGTTCGATTTATTCAGAATCGTCTTGGCCTCGTTGCTCGCTTTGTCAAGGATATCTTTCTTTTTAACGTCCAGTTCATCCTTAAGCGAAGTATACCGGTTTATTAACCCGGTGAGCATTTCGTCTGCCTGCTGAAGTTGCTTTTCCTTCAGGTTTAGCTCAAGCTTTTCTGCCTCCAGGTCCTGCATTTGTTTATCGAAATCGAGTTTGGCATGCCCAACTTTTTCGCCAGCTTTAGCGAGTACTTCTTTAGGGAATGATATATTTGTTGCAATTTCAAAAGCAAAAGAGCTTCCAGGCCTGCCTGTTTTCAATATAAACAGCGGTTTCATTTGCCTGTTATCATATAACATGGCTCCATTGAGGAATCCTGAATGGTTTGAAGCCAGGAGCTTCAGGTTTGCATAATGGGTAGTTACCACGCCAAACGATTTTTTCTCATTCAGTGTTTCGAGTACTGCTTCGGCAATGGCACCTCCCGATTGAGGTTCCGTACCGGCACCGAATTCATCAATAAGGAATAAGGTGGAATGATCTGCGTAACCTAAAAGATTTTTGATATTCAGCAAATGGCTGCTATACGTACTCAAATCATTTTCAATGGATTGCTGATCGCCAATATCAATAAAAAGATGATCGAAAATGCCTGCATCGGAAGTATCAAGAACAGGTATCAATAAACCACATTGAAGCATGTATTGAAGCAACCCGACAGTTTTCAGTAAAACCGATTTCCCTCCTGCATTAGGACCGGAAATAATAAGTATGCGATTAGTTTCATCCAGCGAAATATCCGAAGGTATTATTTCCCTTTTTTGCTTTTTCAGTGAGAGCATCAGCAGCGGATGACGGGCTTGTATCCAGCTGAACGATTGCTTTTCATGCAGTACAGGCTTCATTGAGCCTGTTTCGATTGCCAGCAGAGCTTTAGCCCTGAGAAAATCGAGACGACCTAAAAAATCAAGTGATTCTTTTAATAACTGAACATAAGGGCGTAATTCATCAGCAAGTTCGATGAGTATCTTAACAATTTCTCGCCTTTCGGCCAGTTCGAGTTCGCGGATGCTGTTCCTGAGTTCGAAAACTTCGGTCGGCTCAATATAGGATGTCTGGCCGGTAGCTGATTCATCAATGATAACGCCGCTTATCTTGCGTTTATTTGACGAATTTACAGGAATTACAGCCCTTCCATCGCGGATGGCAATTTCGGTATCAGCCGGAACGTATTTGTCGAGTTTAGCCTGGGTAAGCGCCTGTGCAATCTTTTTATCTATCATATGGATCATTCGCAATAAGCTTTTCCTGATCTCAAGTAGAGCGGGAGATGCATTGTCGCGGATGTTGCCTTCGATATCGAGAACGCGGTTAATACCGGAAAGAATTCCAGGCTCAACATATAGCCCAGTAATCATCGCATGGAGATGCGGGAAAGTATTTGCGGAAGTATCCGAAATGAAAATCTTACAATTTATATATGCGGAATATGATGTGCGTAAAAGTAGAAGTGATTCTGCTGCAAGAAATGTCCCAGGGATAAGGATGTGATTCAGTTCTTCTTCTAGTTCGAAATATTCCGATGCCGGGTATCCGAATATGGTAAGAAGCATGGTGCGGAACTCTTCTGTAATGTTAAGCTCAGTATTTAAAAGCTCAGGATTATTACTAAACCTGATGTTGGCAACACGTATTCTGCCTCCTTCGCCCTGGCAATAACCGTCAAGCATACGCCTGATAACATCAAAACCGGTTTTTTCTTCGAAATTTGAGGGTGAGATCACAATTTATTTTTATGCAAAATTACGCAAAATCAACCCGCGATTAACTTGCAGACTTTTTACTATTCTGCTTTTTAATCAGATAGACCAGGAGCAATAATGCAATACACAACAGTGCAGCTGCTGCTCCGTAAATGGAAAGGGGAGTGGTTTTTTTGCTAAATCCTACTAATGGACTGATATCTCCGACATTCATATACGAAGCCCAATAGTGCGGATGAGATGTAAGGTTATCACAATTATCGAGATATTCTATTTTAGCAAGGCGCAATGCCTCATGACGAGGTTTGCCCTGGGCAATATACTTGTAAAAATTTTCCATTAGCTTCACCCCGGAACGGTCCTCAACCGCCCATGAAGTCATAATTATTCCAGGCACCCCGGCATAAAAGAAATCTCTCGAAAGGCTCATAATGCCTTCGCCTTTCCTCATTTTCCCAGAACCGGTATTACAGGCACTTAATACCGCCATATCAGCATGTAATTCCATGTTTATCAATTCCGACGCATTAAGCATCCCGTCATCGGCAGTATCCCCCTTTTGCTTATAGAAAATTAGTTTTGAGTATAGCGGATTATCATTATTAATGATGGTATGCATGGCTAAGTGCAATACTTTGTAATCAGCGGCTTCTTTTTTGAACATTGTTTCAGTCGCATCTTTCCCCAAAAATGATTTTACATTGAAATAATCTGTCAGGCTTTTGATTTCATCCTGAGTATTACTTAGACTGGAAAGTGTTTTTTGTAACAACTTTCCGTTTTCGTCTTTTTGATAAAGCACAGTGTTGTCAGAACCGTAATCGGGTCCAAAAGCGAGTATGCGACCATTATTCTTTTTATTCTTTTGATTGAGTTCATCGAAGAAGGTTGTAGCAGAAGGAGCATAGGTTATGGCTGACTCCTTAATAAGGTACGGAAGCCTTCTGTAAGAGGATTTACTTGTATCAGGTAATGAAGTAAGTAAAATATCAAATGAAAGGTATCCAAGTTCCCCGTCAGGAATTATTATGAGTTCTTTTCCTTTGAATAATGATTGTAGAGGTAAAAGTAGTTTCCTATACAGACTATTTGAAGATTTAACGAAAGCTTTAAAATCTGCAGTGGAATAATTATTAAAATCTTTTCCTGTTAATTGAGCCCTCAATGTCTGAAGATTGCTGTAAAACACCGTGTCAATTGAAGTATTTTTTATTTGTTTGCTGCTGCTTGTAACAGCAAAAGTGTATAATGTAGAATCCGTTAAGGTGAATTCAATTAACGCCTGTTTTGGTGAAAGCCTTTTCTGTATTTCGTTGATAGAAATAACAGAATTATCATATTTGAGGTTATAATATGATGGGTAATTTATTTCAATGGATTTTATGAGTTCATCCTGTTTACGGCTCAGGTCAAAAACCCGGCTGTTCCACATTTTGATTTTGGCATTGTCAGGATTCGAATTCAGTTTCTGGTCATGTATCTGTTTGTTATAGAAATAAATCTCCGATTTGAGGCTGGCATCCTGATTTAACAGATTTTCAGGGATTCTGCCAATACTTTTAGCTTCTTTATCGCGCAGATGTGACAATAAAACTGCTGATTTACCTTTTTCTGAAAGGCTGAAGGCTTCGTCTAATGCAGCAGGGTTTTTGGTTTTGTGATAGAGTTTTACTTCTGTAAGTAATGCATTAGTAAAAGTGGTTTTTTCATTTTCTGAAATAAATAACTTGCTGTTTTCATCCTGGTAAGTCGATCTGAGCATTTCGATCATTTTCAAAGAGGCAGTAAAACAGGCAACGCTGCTTTTAAGCAAATCAGTTCTGGTTGTATCTGAGAGATAAAGTGATAAAAGTGCTGAAGATTTTGCAGTTAATGGATTCAAAAGATTATCATTCAGGTTTTCCAATGAAATTTCAGGATTGTCTGCCATATTCTGAGAGGTGAACGATGGAAATCCTGAAATTAATGAGAGCTGGAAATAATTGATTGCTTTTTTGAAATCGTTTACCCTGTTATAATAACTTCCAATGTAATTATAAGCAGTTGAAACATCGATATTGACATTGCCAAAGGATTTCTTGTAAATATCTAATGACTTATTGAGGTATACCAGCGCTTGCTTATCACCAGTTACAGATAGGAAATCGCCATACCTCAGGTAAGTAAGTGCGGTTTCAGGGTGATCTTCCCCATACATTTCAATGCTTTTCTGCAGAGCCATCTTGTAATAGCTGTTAGCATTGGTTTTGTCCGACATTTTAAATGAAACATTTGCCAGACCTCTTAGAACTTTCACTGAATTCGGAAGTTTATCTCCAATAGACAATCCTTTCAGATAATAACCTTTAGAAACGGCAAACTCTCCCCTTTTTTCGGCAATAAAACCCATATTCAGGTACAAAGTGAGCAAATCAGGCAGGTTGCCAGGCTCTTTACTAAGAATGATTTCGAGTGACTTATCAAGATAACTCTGCGCTTTTTCGTAATCGGCGGTATAAATGTAAATTACTCCCATATTCAGGAATAATAATCCGGAGGGGACTGAATTAGACTGATTTTGAGAAATGTAAGAGTTTTCAGCTCGTTTCATATACTCAATAGCCTTTGAGTCGTTACGAACGATCTGATAAAATCGACCCATATTAAGGTAAAGCAAAGCCAGTTTTGGATCATCGGCTTTCAATACTTCCTGGTTTACCTTAAGCGATTTCAAGAAATATTGCTCAGCTTTTTCGTAATTTCCAGTCATTGAATATACGATCCCAATATTCTGAAGTGAGCCGGTATAATTTACATTCCGGGTATGATTGCTGCTTTCATACACTACAATGGCTTTTTTATATTCTTCAAGAGCTTCAGTATATTTATTTAAAAGGAGATTTACGGTGCCTAACCCATTGTAAGCCATGGCAAGAACAGTATCTGGAGTACCTTCCAGTAACAAGTATATCCTGACATTTCGCTTATAAAGAGCAACAGCTTGTGCAAATTCCCGCTTATCTGACAGCAGACCTGCTTTTTTGTGAATCAAAATGTTGTAAAGATTTCCAGTGGTGTCAATCTTCATGATTGCAATAGCCAGAGCCTGGTCTGTAAGGCGCATAGCTTCATCCTTATCGCCTTTCGACTTATAACAGTCTATCAGCCCCGAAACCCCTTTAACCCATTCCGGATACTGGTTATTCTTGAGGTGATTGTCGGCGGCTTTCCTGAAAAATATGATAGCCGAATCAAAACTACTCCGGTTTTTCAACTGCTCTGCCACAACAAGGTCTGGCATTGTTTTTGAAAGCTGGTTTTTGGAGGCATTATTGTCACACGACCACAAAGACCATAGTCCGGTAAATAAAAGTAAATTGAAGCAAAATAATGCCAAAGGGTTTTTCATAGGGCACAATTTTGTGAATACTAGCAACAGATGTAAAATGCGTCATATCAGCATTGGCAAAGATATGACAAAGTTAACCTCATGGCATAAAAAAAGGAGCTTCTGGCTCCTTTTTTTTAATCAATAATTTGTGAATTATTTTGCCTTCAATAAGCGTGTAGTATTTGTTAATTCAGAACTTTCAGCCTGAATGCGTAATTTACATACATAGTTGCCTTTTGCTAACTGAGAGGCATCGATATTAATTTCGTGGAATCCTGCATTTAAAACTCCGGCAGAAATTCTTTTTACTAATTGGCCGTTTGTATTGTATAACTCGATGGTTGCATTTCCTTCTTCAGGAGAGAAAACACTGAGTTTGGTTGAATTTATGAACGGATTGGGATAATTGCTTACTCGTAAGGATGGTTTGCCATATTTGATTAAAGGAGAAGCAAATTTCAGATTCGATATTTCCGTGTTAGATGCGCTCATCAGGCTTGTATTGCCATCCAGGCTTACATTAGCAGTCATTCCTGCCTTGAAAGCTGAAGTGCATACGCCATGAATAGTAACAAAAGTTTCGCCTTCGCCGAATTCAACAGGGCTCATATTTGGATTACCCCAAACCAGGCGTATTTGTCCGTCTTCAATATTATATTCATAATCAACTCCTTTAAATTCAACTGATTCAATCGAAAGTAAATCAGAAGGATAATTGATTATAAGGCCAGCGCCGGTAATAGCAAGTTCACTGTTAGTTACTATCCTGGTGGTAAATGGTGCATTACCGCTTACTTCTATAGTGCCATCTTGTTCTATTGGCAGAGCCGGCGTATTGTAGCGCGAAGGAACAAATGTACCTCCTACATCGCCTGAACAAGTACCTCCAAGGGTTTTAGGATTATAATCAGCACTTTTCAGGTTTGATACAGGGAAAGTTGCGGTTTCAAATTTCCATGGACCTACTGGAAATGGTGTGCCTTTTAATATATGCTTAACAATAAGGGTATAATCACCCCAGGTAACATTGCCGCTGCCATTTACATCGGCTGCCAGCAGTTGCATTGGTGTAAATTCGACAAACCCTGCCAAATGCAGGAATACTAATGTCGCATCGTAATATGTAACACCACTACCAGCAATGGAAGTTGTACCTGTAACAACATAGTTTCCAATACTAAGGTCGCTAAACGAATAAGATCCGTCATTATCAGTTACGTAAGTTTTAACCGTATTGTTTTCGATATTTTTCAGAGTTACTAAAACACTTCCGATAGGTCTGTTAATGTCACCCTGGTAAAGGACTTTTCCGTTAATAGTCTGCGCATTCGAAATCTGAGTTGTGATAGTTACAAGCAAAAGAAGCGCTACAAAGAGAAAATGATTTTTCATAATTAGTAAGATTAGTTTATGTTGTGTAATTCCCTAGTTTTGTTTAGATGTTAATAGTTCTGTTTTTCCAATTTAATTTAAGAATTCTGATAGATAAAATCAAACCTTAGCTTGATGAAGTATAAGTGTTAATCTGCATTTTATTAAAAGGTAATATGTGTTTTGAAAAAAAATTGAAAAAAATTTTCAAAATTGTATCATCTTTGCAATAGAAAAGACCCCTGAAATTGAATTATTTTTTACATTTCAGTAAAGTCGGACCTATGTGTTAATAAGTTCTACGTGATTTAAATAACAGAATAACAATGCGTTAGATATTAATTTTATTAATTGCCGGAAAAAGTTCTAAAAATGGTATTACCTTTTTTGATAATCTGGATAATATAGCACAGAAATGATCCATTATTCTGATGAAGCCATACTGGAAGGACTGAGATTAAGGAGTGATTATATCATTAATTTCATATACAAGGAATTTTTTCCGCTGATCAAATTTCTTGTAACAGAGAATGGCGGTGCCGACGAAGATGCTGAGGATATATTTCAGGATGGGATAATTATACTGTATAATAAGATCATTTTAAATCAATTAGTATTAACCAGTTCTTTTAAAACTTACATGTATTCGGTTTGCCGGAATTTATGGCTTCAAAAGCTTAATAAGCGGAAAGCTATCTACGACAAATTTGCAGATGTAGAGGAATTTATTGATTTGCCATCCGACATTTTGCAGGAAGCAAGTATAGAGGAAGCTGAAAGGCACAGAATTATTCAGATTCACTTTTTATCCTTACCTGATGACTGCCAGAAAGTATTAAGGCTTTTTATAAAAAATATTCCTTTACGTGAAATTGCAGGAATTATGGGCTTTAAAACCGAGAATTATGCAAAAACCCGCAAATACCTGTGCAAGGAAGATTTAAAGAAACGTATTGCAGATGACCCAAGAAGTCACAAATTTTTAAAATATGAAAAATAAGTTAAAACACTCCGCCAGCATTGAGCAATATCTTGCCAATGAAATGGCCCCTCTCGAACGAGCTGCCTTTAAAAAGGAATTGAAATTAAATCCGGACCTGGCAATGGAAATGAAACTCTCCGAAAACATTGACTCAGCTCTGATGAAGGATGATATTCTCGAACTTAGAAGAAAACTTATTAACGCAATTGTTGCCGGACGGCTAGAGAAAGAAGAAGTTCCTGTTGTACGAATGTACAACCGCAAATGGTGGTATGCTGCCGCTTCACTGTTGGTGCTTTGTGCTGTAGCTGCAACTTTATATTTGCAAACACCACGCAGTATTTCAAATGATTCACTTTTTTCCCAATATTATAATTCGGAAAACATAGTGGACCAAACCCGGGGAGATCAGAATATAGTTGAGGCGATTCTTAAGTTCCAACAAAAAGACTTCAGCGCTGCCTCTGTATTATTCAAAAGCATACTCGATAAAGACAATTCCAATATTGCAGTTTGGTTTTACTACGGGATTTCAAACATTGAAACTAAAAACTACGATAACTCTATAAAAGCCTTCAATCTTATTATTAAGCAAAACGATAACTTATATATAGAGCACGCTGAATGGTTCCTCGGATTGTGCTATCTGAAAAACAATCAGAAAGATAAAGCTGTTGACCAGTTTGTTGTGGTGGCTTCGAACCCCGATAATTTCCACCGGCAAGAAGCAAAAAATATTTTGGAGAAATTACAACTCAAATAGACACTAGCAAAACTCTGTTACAAAAGACCGATGCAAGTCGGTTTTTTTTATGTTTTAATTTATCTGGTCACGTTAGAAATACAGTATTGCCAGACTCAACATTTCTTGTTTCCTTCAGAACCAGGTATTAAAGGGATAAACGAACTTTGTTGTTTAGGCGATTATGTATATTTCCTTATATATTTGACTGTTTTTCTAGAGAAAATACGCCTGAAAAAATAAATGTTTATAAATATATTTTTGTTTAAAATACAGAAAAACAGGTAGTTGAAAATTATTTTAAAAAAAAGCGAAAAAAAGTGCTGTAAAAAGTATCACCTTTTTTAATATTCTGGATTATATAGCATAAAGATGATCCATTATTCTGACGAAGCCATATTAGAAGGGCTGAGATTAAGGAGCGATTATATCATTAATTTCGCCTATAAAGAGTTTTTTCCCCTGGTCAAATTTCTTGTAGCTGAGAATGGCGGATCTGGCGAAGATGCTGAGGATATTTTCCAGGATGGGATCATTATATTGTATAACAAAATCATCTTAAACCAATTAATATTAACGAGTTCTTTCAAAACCTACATGTATTCGGTTTGCCGGAATTTATGGCTTCAAAAGCTTAATAAACGGAAAGCTATTTATGACAAACTTACAGATGTGGAAGAGTTTATCGATCTGCCATCAGACATGCTGAAAGAAGCAAGTATAGCGGAGACCGAATTGCACAGAATTATTCAGATGCACTTTTTGTCCTTGCCTAATGATTGTCAGAAAGTGTTGAAACTTTTTATTAAAAATATTCCTTTGCGGGAAATTGCCGGAATTATGGGTTTTAAAACCGAAAATTATGCCAAAACCCGGAAGTATCTGTGCAAACAAGATTTGAAGAAACGTATTGCTGATGACCCAAGAAGTCAAAAACTTTTAAAATATGAAAACTAATTTTAAACATTCAGCCAGCATTGAGCAATATCTTGCCAATGAAATGGCGCCCTCGGAGCGGACTGCCTTCAAAAAGGAATTGAGGTCAAATCCTGAACTGGCAGAAGAACTGAAACTTACGCAAAATATTGATTCGGCTCTGATGAGGGATGATATTATTGAATTGCGCCTCAAACTTATTGCTGCAATTAATGCAGGCAGAGTAGTTAAAGAGGAAGTTCCGGTAGTGCATATGTATACCCGCAAATGGTGGTATGCTGCTGCTTCGATGCTTGTACTTTGCGCCGTTGCCGCAACATTGTATCTGCAAACACCCCGTAACATCTCTAACGATTCGCTTTTCACACAATATTATAATTCTGAAAACATCATCGATCAAACCCGTGGTGATCAGAATATAGTAGAAGCAGTTATCAAGTTTCAGCAAAAGGACTTCAGAACGGCTTCCGTATTGTTCAAAAGTATTCTTGATAAGGATAATTCCAACATAGCTGTTTGGTTTTATTACGGGATATCGAACATTGAGACCAAGAATTATGATAACTCAATAAAAGCCTTCAACACCATAATAAAGCAAAACGATAACCTTTATATCGAGCATGCTGAATGGTACTTAGGCCTTTGCTACCTTAAGAACAATCAGAAAGATAAAGCCATCGACCAGTTTGTTGTAGTTGCTTCGAACCCTGATAATTTCCACCGCCAGGAAGCCAAAAATATTTTAGATAAATTGCAGCTCAAGTAAATCTTTCCCACACCCTAGTTACGAAAAGAACCAGCGCCCGCCGGTTCTTTTTTTTTTGCCCTATAAAACAGAAAGGTTTCAAAACCTGTCAGATTCATAGTTGGCTTTAAATAAAAAACCCCGGCTTATCCAGCACAGGGTCTTTTAATAAAGTATCATCAATCTGAACTATTTGATAAGTTGATCCGAACCAAGCAATAAATCAATATATTGTCCGCGTTTGTAAACAAACGGATCCTTTAGGTTCTTCTTTGAGAGCTTTCCTTTGAAGTCAGCTATTGAACTGAATTTTTTCGATTCCATCCAGGCTTCAATATCACTTAACATGGTTGCAATATGTTCGGGTTTGTGTTTATAAAGGGTACTAACTACCTGTACGCTATCGGCTCCGGCCAGTAACATCTTAATAACGTCATTGCCCTGGTAAATCCCGGTATTGCCGCAGACCTGTGCTTTTACATTTCCAAATAATAATCCGGCATACCTCAGTGCAAGACGATAATCGCCTTCGTGGCTCAGGTAAAAAGGAGCAGTATGTTTTATTTCCTGGATATTAATCTCCGGTTCGAACATGCGGTTAAATATCACAACACCATTTACTCCGGCTTTATCAAGGCGTGAGATAAAATTCAGCGGATTCGAATAGAATGAGCTTAACTTCACACTGACAGGGATAGTAATTTTTGATTTTATAGTTTTAACCAGGTCGAGATGAACATCTTCAATCGAACGGCCATCAGCTTCAAAATCGCCAGGAACGAAATAGAAATTTAATTCAATGCCATCAACGCCGGTTTTTTCGATAAGTCGTGCATACTCAATCCAGGTGTTGTCGTACAGGCAATTAAGGCTCGCGATTACAGGGACGCCTAGTGATTCTTTAGCCTTCCTCAAATTTACGAGATGCGCTTCAGGTCCGGCATGCTGAAGTTTCGGATAGAGACTGGTCATTTCGGCATGAAGGCCGGCCATCGCCTCTATCTGATCATCGAACTGAGCGCTTTCAAGGTTTATCTGCTCTTCGAACAAAGTTTTATAAACAACGGCTGCGGCACCTGCCTGCTCGAGTTTTTTTAGCATACTAAGGTCTGCCGACATACTGCTTGCACCTGCAATAATGGGATTTTTTAGTGCAATTCCCATATAATTCGTAGCGAGGTTGATCATAAGGTTTCCTCCAAATTTATTAAATACTATTAAATTTTCTATCCGTGATTTGAAAGCGGAAAATTAATGATTTTTCGAATATTAAATTGGGGAATATTTCTCTTTTTTAAAACTATAAGATTTTTTAACAATAGGAATAACGACTTCTGTGAATAACCACCTGATATTAACAGGCGTTATAATCTATAATCATTTTAAATTAGCTTGCTATTGCGTAATTTCTAAAAATATTGACCTTCATTTCCCTATAAAAAAGTAATTTTGCACCGCTTTTAAAAAGGGCTATAAATAATATATTTTTTGTCAATAATCTAATATTCAAACATATGAGTGGAAAAAAGAAATATGTAACCTGCGACGGTAATTACGCTGCCGCGCATATTGCATACATGTTTAGTGAGGTAGCTGCTATTTACCCTATTACACCTTCATCAACAATGGCCGAATACGTTGATGAATGGGCAGCCTACGGCCGTAAAAATATATTTGGCGAAACAGTTAGTGTTGTTGAGTTACAGAGCGAAGGCGGAGCCGCTGGTGCATTACATGGTTCACTTCAGTCAGGTGCACTTACAACTACTTATACTGCTTCACAAGGATTGCTGCTTATGATTCCGAATATGTACAAAATTGCAGGTGAATTATTGCCGGCAGTTTTCCATGTTTCGGCTCGTAGTCTGGCAGCACAAGCGCTTTCCATCTTTGGTGATCACAGCGATATCTATTCCACACGCCAAACCGGGTTTGCCATGCTTGCAACAGGAAGTGTTCAGGAAATTATGGATATTGCAGGTATTGCTCACCTTGCAGCTATTCGCTCAAGAGTGCCTTTCATGCACTTCTTCGATGGTTTCCGTACCTCGCACGAAATTCAGAAAGTTGAATATCCTGAAACAGCTGATCTCGCAAAACTTTTGGATTATGATGCGCTTAAAGAATTCCGCGAACGTGCTCTCAATCCTGAGCATCCTGTTACCCGCGGTACAGCTCAGAACCCTGATATTTATTTCCAGAGCCGCGAAGCAGCTAATCTTTTCTATGATGCAGTTCCTGATATTGTTGAAGATTACATGCAGCAAATCAGCAAGGCGGTTGGTCGCGAATACCATCCGTTTACTTATTATGGTGCAGCAGATGCCGAAAACATTGTTGTGGCAATGGGATCAATTACCGAAACTTTGAAAGAGGTTATCGATTATCTGAATGCTAAGGGCGAAAAACTGGGATTGATCAGCGTACACTTGTATCGTCCGTTCTCACCAAAGTATTTTTTCAATGTACTTCCAAAATCAGTAAAACGTATTTGTGTTCTTGATCGTACCAAGGAACCAGGCGCAACAGGAGATCCGTTGTACCTTGATATCCGTGATATTTTCTACGAAAGGGAAAACAATCCGATTATCATTGGCGGTCGTTACGGGCTCAGCTCGAAGGACACAACTCCTGCGATGATGATTTCTGTATTCAACAACCTGAAAATGAATGAGCCTAAGAATCATTTCACAGTAGGTATTGTTGATGATGTTTCTTTCACTTCACTTCCTTTGCTTCCTGAAATTGATCTTTCGGATGCAGGAACCTTCCAGGCTAAATTTTACGGTTTAGGTTCAGACGGAACAGTTGGTGCCAATAAAAACTCTATTAAAATTATCGGTGAAAATACCGACAAATATGCCCAGGCTTATTTTGCATACGACTCAAAAAAATCCGGCGGTATAACGACTTCGCACCTTCGTTTTGGTGATCATCCTATTCGTTCACCATACCTGGTTAACAGTCCTGACTTTGTAGCTTGTCACGTCCCTGCTTACCTGAATAAATATGACATGCTGAAAGGTTTGAAAAAAGGTGGAACATTCCTTTTGAACAGTATTTGGGATGCCGACGAAAGTCGTAACCGCCTTCCTGATCATATGAAGAAATACATGGCTGAGAACGAAATCAGGTTCTACACCATTAACGCTACCAACATTGCCGAAGAAATCGGGCTTGGTAACCGTACCAACACAATTCTTCAGGCTGCATTCTTCAAAATATCGGGCGTAATTCCTTACGAACTGGCTCTTACTGCCATGAAAACCGCTGTTAAGAAAACTTTTGGCCGTAAAGGCGAAGAGATTGTTAGTATGAACATCGCAGCTATTGAAAGAGGCGCAGATGTTGTTGAAGTAAGCATTCCAGCAGAGTGGAAATCAATCGTTGAAACAGCCACAAAAGATACCCGCAATATTCCTGACTTTATCAAGAATATGGTTGAGCCAATCAACAGCATGAAAGGTGACGATTTACCTGTAAGTGCTTTCTTAGGCCGCGAAGATGGTACATTCCCTCAAGGAACTGCTGCTTACGAAAAACGTGGTATCGCTGTTAATGTTCCAGAATGGATTTCGGATAACTGTATTCAGTGTAACCAATGTGCATTTGTTTGCCCTCACGCTGTAATCCGTCCTTTCTTATTGAATGAAACCGAATTGAAAGGTTTACCAGAAGGCACTGCGACACTAAAAGCAATTCCCAAAACTTTCGACGGACTTCAGTTCCGTATCCAGATCAGCCCGTTGGATTGTACCGGTTGCGGTAACTGTGCCGATGTTTGTCCTGCTAAAAACAAGGCTTTGGTGATGAAACCACTTGAATCACAGATGCATCAAACCGAAGCATGGGATTATGTAGCTGCAAATGTTACATATAAAGATACGCTGGCTCCAAAAGAGCAGAATGTTAAAAACAGCCAGTTTGCCCAGCCACTGTTCGAGTTCTCCGGAGCTTGTGCAGGTTGTGGTGAAACACCTTATATCAAGCTCATCACTCAAGTGTTTGGCGATCGTATGATGGTTGCAAATGCTACAGGTTGCTCTTCAATCTATGGCGGATCAGCTCCTTCAACACCATATACAACTA